>NZ_LR699166.1:607500-927500 GCF_902459525.1 Sideroxydans sp. CL21 | reverse complement strand
CGCGTGCGGCTGCCGGTTCGCCCGCAGGATTGGAGGAAATCGTCGCCGGGGCGTTGGCAAGAGCCGGTTTCATGCCTGATACCGGCGATCATCCCGCCTACGTGCTGCAAGCCCGCATGAATCTGAACGATCTGGGATTAATAGACGGTTGGTACTGGCAACGCGGCAATCTGGTAATCACCCTGACCGAAACAGCCAATAACCGGGTACGCGGAACCAAACAATGGAGTATCAAAGGCAACGCCCAGAATGCGGCCGAAGCTGTCCAGCGCGCCATGGATCAGGCCGACGCCATCATGAAACGCGAGCTGGGTGATGCAATCGTCAGTATGGCGACTGCCCGCCAGGAATAGTTCTTATAGCGTCGATCAGACGTTGAACAGGAAATTCATCACGTCGCCGTCCTGCACGACGTAGTCTTTTCCTTCCACGCGCATCTTGCCTTTTTCCTTTGCTCCCGCTTCACCGCCACAGGCGATGAAGTCGGCGTAGGAAATGGTCTGCGCGCGGATGAATCCCTTCTCGAAATCGGTGTGGATCACACCCGCCGCTTGCGGCGCGGTATCACCCTTGTGGATGGTCCATGCGCGCACTTCTTTCACTCCGGCCGTGAAATAAGTTTGCAGGCCAAGCAACTCGTAGCCAGTGCGGATCAGGCGATTCAAGCCCGGCTCGTCCAGACCGAGGTCGGCGAGGAATTCCTTCTTGTCGGCATCGTCGAGATCGGCCAGTTCGGCTTCGATCTTGGCGCACAACGCAACGACGGGAGCGCCCTCCTTTGCCGCGTGTTCGCGCAATTTATCCAGATGCGGATTGTTCTCGAAACCGTCTTCCAGCACGTTACCCACATACATCGCAGGCTTGATGGTCAGCAGGCACAGTGGTTTGATGATCAGTTTGTCATCGTCGCTCAAGCTGAACGTACGCGCCGGCTTGCCTTCATTCAGATGCGGCAGCAGTTTTTCCAGAATGGAAACCAGCTTCTGCGCATCCTTGTCGCCGGACTTGGCCTTTTTGCCATCGCGCTGGAGGGTACGTTCAACTACAGCCAGATCGGCCAGCGCCAGTTCGGTGAGGATGACTTCGATATCGGAGATCGGGTCGACCTTGCCTGCAACGTGCACCACGTTGGGATCGTCGAAGCAGCGCACGACATTGACGATGGCATCGGTCTCGCGGATGTTGGCGAGAAACTGGTTGCCCAGACCTTCACCTTTGGAGGCTCCAGCAACCAGGCCCGCGATATCGACGAACTCGACGATGGCCGGTTGCATGCGTTGCGGATTGACGATCTTCGCCAGCTCGGCCATGCGCGGATCCGGCACTTCGACGATGCCAACGTTAGGCTCGATGGTGCAGAACGGGTAATTTTCCGCAGCGATGCCCGCTTTGGTGAGCGCATTGAACAGCGTGGATTTGCCCACGTTGGGGAGACCGACGATACCGCATTTGAGGCTCATGTTTTTTCTCTCTATTAAGGGGAGTCAGGATACAGGATACGGGATACCGCAAACCCGCCCCTGAATCCTGCATCCCGTATCCCGAATCCTAATTGCTATGCAGCTTCAGCATCGCTGCTTCCATTTTTCCTTCGATGACCGGCCCCGCGACATCCAGTGCGCGTTGCAACGCTTCTTCGATCAAAACCTGCTCTTCCTTGCGCGGTGCGTTCAGCACGTAATTCACCACTTCCGAGCGCTCGCCGGGGTGACCGATACCGATGCGCAGGCGCCAGAAATCCTTGGTACCGAGATGCGCGATGATATCTTTCAGGCCGTTGTGTCCGCCATGCCCGCCCCCCAGCTTGAGCTTCGCGCTACCCGGCGGCAGGTCGAGCTCGTCATGCACCACCAGTATTTGGTCCGGCAATATCTTGTAAAACAGTGCCAGCGCGACCACTGCCCGCCCGCTCACGTTCATGAAAGTCTGCGGCTTGAGCAGATGGACTTCATGTCCGTGCAATGCGGTGCGGGCGACCAGCCCGTGAAACTTGCTGTCATTCCTGAAATTCGCATCGCTATTGCGAGCAAGCTCGTCCACCCACCAGAATCCGGCGTTGTGGCGTGTGGCTTCGTATTCCCTGCCGGGGTTGCCCAACCCGACGATCAGCTTGATTGGTTCGCTCATAATGAAAAAACCCGCCATGCACCGTTAGATCGCATGGCGGGTCGTACAGTTTGCAGATTACTTCTTGGCGTCTGCTGCAGGCTTCGCAGCTGTGGCTGCAGTTGCGGCAGCGGCAGCTGTAGACGCGGCAGATGCGGCTTCGGCAGCTGCGGCATCAGCTGCGGCTTCCACTGCGCCGCGCGGCACTTGTACCGTCGCCACGGCATCGACTGCCTTGTGATGGCCGGCCACTTCAACGCCCTTGGGCAGCTTGATATCGGAGACGTGGATGGAGTGGCCCAGATCCAGGCTGGCCAGATCCACTTCGATTGCTGTCGGCAGATCGGCCGGCAAGCAGGCAATTTCCAGATCGTTCAACACGTGGCTGATGATACCGCCGCCGGTCTTCACGCCGGGCGCGATATCAGAGTTGATGAAGTGCAACGGTATCTTCATGTGGATCTTCTTCTTCGCATCGACGCGCTGGAAGTCGATGTGCAGCACTTGCTGGCGGAACGGGTGCATCTGGAAGTCGCGCAGCAGAACGGACTGCTTCTTGCCGTCCAGATCCAGCGACAGAACGGAAGCGTGGAACGCTTCCTTGCGCAGTGCGAAATACAGTGTGTTGTGATCGAGTTCGATCATGGATGCTTCGCCTGTTCCGTAAACGATCCCCGGGACGCGGTTCGTTTTACGCAGACGGCGGCTCGCACCCGTTCCTTGCGTTTTGCGTGTTGTTGCAGCAATTTCGATAGCCATTTTACTTCTCCACTTCTTGTGAAGCGCTCCGCGACCAGAGGCTTCGGGTTGCGCGATTGCCAACGTGGCAACCGCAAAAACTGATCCTAATCCATGAACAGCGAACTGACCGATTCTTCCGCATTGATGCGGCGCATGGTTTCGGCCATCAATTCCGCCACGCTCAGTTGGCGGATGCGCTTGCAGTTGCGGGCTTCCTCGCGCAACGGGATGGTGTCGGTCACCACCAGTTCGTCAATCGCCGACTTTTCAAGGCGCTCGATCGCGGGGCCGGACAGCACCGGGTGGGTACAGTACGCGATCACGCGCTCGGCACCCTTTTCCTTCAAGGCATTGGCCGCTTCGCACAGGGTGTTGGCGGTATCCACCATGTCATCCATGATGATGCAGGTGCGGCCGGCGACATCGCCGATGATGTTCATGACCTTGGCCACGTTCGGCTTGGGGCGGCGCTTGTCGATGATCGCCAGGTCGGACTCGAGACGTTTGGCCAATGCACGGGCACGCACCACGCCGCCCACGTCCGGCGAGACCACCACCAGGTTCTGGAAATTCTGCTTCCATACGTCGGACAGCAGGATAGGCGCGGCATAGATGTTGTCCACCGGGATATCGAAGAAGCCCTGAATCTGGTCGGAGTGCAAGTCCATGGTCAGCAGGCGGTCGACGCCAACGCCGACCAGCATGTCCGCCACCACTCTGGCGGTGATCGCCACACGAGCAGAGCGCGGACGACGGTCCTGACGGGCATAGCCGAAATACGGCAGGGCGGCCGTGATACGGGCGGCAGAAGCACGCTTAAGCGCATCCACCATCACCATCACTTCCATCAGGCTGTCGTTGGTCGGCACGCAAGTGGACTGCAGCACGAACACATCCTTGCCGCGTACATGCTCAAGGATCTCGACCATCACTTCGCCGTCGGAGAACCGACCTACCGTGGCGCGCCCGAGATGAATGTGCAGATGCTTCGCCACGTCTTGCGCGAGCTTGGGATTGGCATTACCGGTGAATACCATCATGTCGCCGGACATGAGTACCTCGCAAATTTAAAATGGGCGGAAACGCCCATCACGACTTGATTGAAGAATCTGGCTGGGGAGGTAGGGATCGAACCTACGAATGTCGGAATCAAAATCCGATGCCTTACCACTTGGCGACTCCCCAATTAACTGCTCAGAAGCCGTTTAAACCACTGCTTGCGCTACGTTTTAAACAGTTTCTGTCACAACAAAATCTTTCAGCGGATGCTGCTGCAATCCATGCGCGACAAATCCGCGCATATTCGAAGGCAACTGCTGCAATACCGCTTGTGCTTCCGCTTCCGTGTCAAATTCAGCAAACACGCAAGCTCCCGATCCGGTCATCAGTGCGGGAGCGAATTTCGCCAGCCACGCCAGATGTTCGCCAACTACCGGATACAACTTGCATGCCACTGCCTGCAGATCGTTTTTCAGCCCGTTCCGGTTCCCTGCTCGAAAGTCCAACCCCTTCGGAAGGGCGCGCATTGTCATCGAAATCGTATTTCGTGTCAATTCTGGATGAGTGAATATCTGCACCGTTGGCACCTGCACGGGGGGGCACAACACGACATACCACGCATCCGGCAAGGGATAGGACTGCAATTGCTCGCCCACCCCCTCTGCAAATGCGTTCTCGCCGAAAATGAACACCGGTACGTCCGCCCCCAACGACAAGCCCAACTGCATCAGGCGCTGGCGCGACAATCCCAGCTGCCACAGGCGGTTCAAAGCCAGCAAAGTGGTCGCCGCATCCGAACTCCCCCCGCCCAGGCCGCCCCCCATCGGAATATGCTTTTCCAGCTCGATATCCACGCCCAGCCTGCAGCCGGTCTGCTGTTGCAGCAGTCGCGCGGCACGCACGCACAGGTCTAGCTCCGGCGGCACACCTTCGAGCGCATTGATGCGGCGCACTTCGCCATCCGCGCGCAACGTGAAATGCAGGGTGTCGTTCAGGTCGATGAAACGAAACAGGGTTTGCAACAGGTGATATCCGTCGGCGCGGCGTCCGACCACGTGCAAGAACAGGTTGAGCTTGGCCGGTGCCGGACAGGTGAGTTTGTTCACTGCGCTTCCCATTCATCGATCAGCAACAATACCTCCGTGCCGTCCCGGTGCAGTTTCAGGCGCAACGGCAACGCATCCGATGCCAGCGCCGCATAACGGGAATAGCTGATCTCCCATCCTTGCTGGCGTAGCGTCTCCACCTGCCCGTTTGCATCGCGTTCCAGGCTGGACTCGATATTCGGCGCAGGCAAGGCAGTGACCCAGTAACGCAGGCCCGAAAGCGGCAATTGCCATCCCAGCGCTTGCTGCATCAAGGTCTCCATATCCTGGGCGGTGTAATGTTTGCCGGAGGTATCCAGCGTGACCCCGTTCATGTCGCGATGGATGCGCGCCACCGTCTGCCCCAGCGGGGCGAGCAGCAGGATTTCATCTTCTGCGGCATTGTGCACCCAACGCATTCCGGCGCTGTCGTGCGCATTGCCCTGCTTAACGGCGACACGCCCGTTGAATGCAAATGGAGCATCCTGCTGTGCCGGTCGCAGCACGGCAACAGGTGCTGCCGCACAACCCGCAAGCAGGATTACAAGCAACGGAAAAAAACGACGCATATCTAGGGAAGGAAACGCTTCATCACCGCTTTAAGCGCTTCGTTGTCCGGATTGGCTTTGGCGCTGTCGGCCCAAACCTTGCGCGCCCCATCCTTGTCGCCACGCTTCCACAGGACTTCACCCAGATGGGCGGCAATTTCGGGGTCGGGATCGGCCTTATACGCCCTGTTCAAGAACTCAATGCTCTTGTCCAGATTTCCCAGCAGGTACTGTCCCCATCCCATACTGTCGATGATGGCCGCATCGTCCGGCGCAAGCTGGTAGGCCTTCTCCACCAGCTTGATTGCCTCCGGGATACGCTGATTGCGATCCAGCAGGCTGTAGCCCAGCGCATTGTAGGCATGCGCATCATCCGGTGCGACCTTCATCAGCTTGCGGATGAGTTGCTCGAACAACTCCTCCTTGTTCAGCTTATCTGCCGCCATGGCTGTCTGGTATAGCAGGTCCGGATTCTCGGGGAATTTTTCCAGTCCTTGCGTCAGCACCTGATAGCTGTCTTCGTATTTTTTATCCTCGCGCAGCAGTTGCGCATCGATCATGATCAATTGCGCGCGTTGCTGATCGGTCTTCGGCTCGGCATGGTGCAAAGCTTCGCGTGCCTCGACCAGCTTGCCCGCTTTGTCCAACAGAGCGACTTCGCGCAAACGGGCAGCATAGCTATATTCACCGTCCTTCACCTGGCGGTATTGCTCCAAGGCAACGGCATCGTTCTGTCTCACCTCATTCAGCTGAGCGAGATAGTAATGCACCGTACTCTCATCCTTGCCACCCTTGCTCAAGGCTTGCTGCAACTCCTGTTCCGCCCGTGCGTAATCGCCCATCTGCATGGAAATGAGGGCAACGGCAAAAGCCAGGTCCGGGCTGTCCGGGCGGTCTTTCAGCAAGCGCTCGAATTCTTCGCGCGCAGCGGCAAATTGCTTCTGGCCAAGCAAGGCTCGCGCGTAGTACAGACGCAGATCCTTATTATCCGGGTGCGCCGCCAGGAACTTCTTCAGCAGCTCCAGCCCTTTGGGTGGATCTACATTCAGATACAACTCCGCTTCGAACACGGCAGCCACATCCCAATCCGGGCGTAATGTGACTGCCTTGTGAATCTCGGTCAGTGCCAAATCGTTCTTGCCTGCCGCTACCGCTGCCTGTGCTACCGCCCAATGACCTTCCGCCACGTCAGGATAGGGATGAGTCACCTCGATCAGCCAATCGAGTACGGCAGACTTGTCCGGCGCACGCGCGACCAAAGGATAAACGCCGGTAAAAGTGCGTCCGGCATTGGCAGGATCGGCCTGCAGGACCTCCGCCAGAACCGGGCTCGCTTCCTGCAGCTTGCCGCCGCTCAACAACAGCGAGAGCAGCATCTGTCTGGCCAGCGGCGAGGAAGGTTCCAGGTCTTGCCATAATTTGAATGCCTCGACGGCAGTGTCGTACTGGCGTGACTCGTACGCCAATTGCGCGGCGCGCCTCGCCACGCGAGGATCGCGTGTGGTCTTGGCCAGGTCGAGATATGCCTGTGCCGCCAACTCCGGCTGGTCGCGCTGCGCGGCGATATCACCCAGCAGGAATTCATACAGCAGTTGGTCGGTCAGCGGCACCTTCGGCAAATCCGGCTTGGGCGCCTCGACGATCTGCTCCAGGTTCGTTTTGGCTGTCGGCGTGGGCGTGCTATCGACCTGCTGTTGCGGCGCGTGCGCACAGGCAGCCAATAAAGGAATGAAGGCGAACAGGTAATAACGTATCGAAAAATTCATCATATCGGCTTGTTTCGGGGCGGGAGCATATATTAGCTGAACTCCACCCCCATCGGGCAATGCCTTATTCTGGGACAAGCGGTTGATTGTCCTTGTGACCCTTGGTATATCCCTCTTCGGCAAATACAGGGAACAGCAGCGGCAACAGCAGCAGCGTGAACAAAGTGGCAGAAACGATGCCTCCCACTATCACCACGGCAAAGGGGCGCTGCGTTTCAGAACCAATACCGTGCGACAGTGCAGCCGGCATCAGACCGATACCGGCCATCAAAGCCGTCATCAGGATCGGCCGCAGACGCGCAACCGCACCTTCCATCACGCTATCAACCAATGAAAGCCCGTTGCGCATCCCTTCGATGAATTGCTCCACCATGATGACGCCGTTCTGCACCGAAATGCCGGCCACGGCGATAAAACCGACCGCGGCAGAAACGGAAAGATGCAATCCGGCCAACCCCAGGCCAGCCAAACCGCCGATCAGCGTGAACGGAACCATCAGGAGTACCAATAGCGCTTTGCGCATGGACTTGAATGCCCAGAACAGCAGTACGAAGATCATCAATACGGACACCGGGACAATGACTTTAAGCCGTTTGAGCGCACGCTGCTGATTCTCGAACTGTCCGCCCCAGGTCATGGTGTAACCGGGCGGCAACACCACTTGCTGATTGACCTTTTCCATCGCCTCGGCGACAAAGCTGCCCTGGTCGCGTCCGAGCAGGTTGGCCTTCACCGCAACGACGCGGCCACCCGCCTCACGCCCGACCCGCGCAGCTCCCTGGCGCACCTCGATGTCGGCGATGGAGCCAAGCGGTATGGTTCCTCCGGTCGACAGCGTGATCGGCAGGTTGGGTACATCATCAACGGCATCGCGGTCCTCAGAATCCAGCCTCAGAGTCACATCGAAGCGGCGGTCGCCTTCGTAAAACACATTGGCCGCATTTCCGCCAAATGCAGTCTGAATGGTCGCATTCACGTCATTGATATTGAGCCCATAGCGCGACATGCGAATACGGCTCAGTGTGATATTGAGCTCGGTCTGCCCGCCAACTTTGATCGCAGCCACATCCGCTGCTCCGCGTATACCGCTCAGGACGTCAGCAACCTGCGTGGACTTGTCTTCGAGTATCTCAAGGTCGGGGCCGAAGATCTTGATCGCGATCTCGCCTTTCACGCCGGACAACGCCTCCTCCACATTATCCTGGATGACTTGCGAGAAATTGGTCGGCACGCCCGGAATGCTGTGTATCTGCTTCGTCATGTCGGCGATCAGCTCTTCCTTGTCCGCAAAGCGCCAGGTGTCGTGCGGTTTGAGATCGGCCATGATTTCAAGGTTATTCGGCCCTTTCGGATCGGTACCGTCGTCCGGCCGTCCGACTTGAGTGGTCACGTTATTGACCTCGGGATAGGACTTGAGAATGGCGCGCACCTGGCGCTCGACTTCTTTAGTCTTGTCCAGTGCGGTCGCGGGTGGCAGGCTGATCGTCAGCCAGATGTTGCCTTCGTCCAGCTTGGGGAGGAACTCGCTGCCCAACAGGGGCGAACCAGCCAAGGCCACCACCAGCATGCTGATCGCGGCTATCACAATGGTTTTGCGCCGCGTCTCTGCCCACAACAACAGGCGGCGATAGCGCTGTTGCAGGTTATGCATCCAGTTGCTGTGTTTTTCGGCAAGGTCCTTGTTCTTCACTGCGTAGCACAGCAAAGTCGGCACCAAAGTCAGCGTCAGCAGGATCGCGCCCAGCAATGCAAAAGTCAGCGTAAATGCCATCGGCGAGAAAATCTTCCCCTCAACCCGCTGGAAAGTGAAGATCGGCACAAAGGCCAGAATGATGATCAGCTTGGAAAACAGGATGGGGCGGCCCAACTCTATGCCGGTCTGCTTGATGAGGTGTATGCGCCACCCGTAAGTGTGGTGCTGCGCCAGATCATCCGCTTTGGCCAGGGCAAGCCTCACCATCAAAGCTTCCACCAGCACGACCGCACTATCGATGATGATACCGAAGTCGACTGCGCCCAGCGAAATCAGATTGGCGGAAACGCCGCGCGCATCCATCAGAATGAAGGCGAACAGCATGGCCAGCGGAATGATGACGGCCACAGTCAAGGCCGCATACCAGTTGCGCAGGAACAGGATCAGTATGGCAACCACCAGCACCGCCCCGACAATCAGATTTTCGGTAACGGTATGGACAGTATGGCGTACCAGATCGGTGCGGTCGTAATAAGGGACGATCTTCACACCCGGCGGCAGCTTTTGCGAGAGTTGGTCGAGCCGCTGCTTGAGTGCTTCCACCACCTTGCTAGCATTCTGCCCCTTGGTCATCAGCACGATGCCCTGCACGATGTTGTCGTAATTATTGAAGGCAACGATACCCGAACGCGGTCGGTATCCGATGGCGACTTCGCCGACGTCGCTCACCAATACCGTTTTGCCGTCTTTTGCGGTGACCACGACACGCGCGATATCCTCCAGATTTTTGAACAGCCCGATGCTGCGCAACACCAACGCCTCATCGCCGCGCCGGATAACTCCGCCGCCGGTATTGCTGCTGTTCGCGCTAATCGCCTGAGACACCTGGTCGATACTTACGCCGTATTTGCGCAGCAGGAACGGATTGATGCGAACCTGATACTCCTTGACCGTGCCGCCAAAGTCGTTTACATCGGCCACTCCGGGCACCTGGCGAATTGCAGGACGCAATACCCAGTCCTGCAATGCGCGTACTTCGTTGAGCGACATATCGGATGGAGCATCCAGCACATAGCGGTACACCTCGCCGACGGCATTGGTAAGCGGAGCAAGGCCCGGTTGCAGGCCCGGCGGCAAGGTAACGTTCTGCAGATGCTCCATCACCTGCTGCCGCGCAAAATAATCGTCGGTATTGTCGGCAAAAGTAAGCGTGACGACCGACAGGCCAGTGATGGAAACGGAGCGCAATTGCGTCATGCGCGGAACACCACTCATCTCGCGCTCGATAGGCAATGTGATGCTACGCTCGACTTCTTCCGGCGCCTGACCCAGCGATTGGGTGACGATCTGCACCTGTACATCCTGCACATCGGGAAAAGCCTCGATCGGCATATCCTGCACCGCGCGCCAACCGACGATCACCAGCACCAGCGCTGCCGCCAGCACGAACACCCGCTGTTGCAGCGCAAAGGAAAGTAGTTTGTCTAACATGTTGTCACTAACAGGCCGCGATCAGTCATTGCCCGACAACTCTGAATTCAGCAGCAAAGCCCCGGTAGTGACCACACGTTCGCCGGGCTGCAGCCCTTCCTTGACGTAGCTGTATTCGTGACTTTGCAGGCCGAGCTCGATGTGACGGCGTTGCAGCACACCCGGAGATTGCTCGACAAACACGAAACTGTGCAGTCCCTGCGAGAACAGGGCAGTGTTCGGAATACGCGGCATGTTGTGACGACTGTCCGCCACCGGTGTGGCTCTTGCGAACATTTCCGGCTTGAGGCGGTGCGAACTGTTATCGATTTCGGCACGCACCTGGATACGACGGGTAACCGGATCGAGCGCCTCGGCAATGACCGTGATTTTCCCCTTGAAAGCCTCGCCGGGGTAGGCATCCACTTCCACCGACACCGCCTGCCCCACCTTCACTTTATCCAGGTAGAGCTCAGGCAAATCGATCAATGCCCATAATTTTTTCGAATCGGTAATGACAAAAATCGGATTGGCCGCATCGGTGCGGACCTCACTGCCCAGATTCACCTGGCGTTCGCTTACCGTCCCGCCGATGGGTGCGCGCAGGATGAACTTTCCATCCGTCATCGACGCCATGCTTTGCAGGTTGCGCAACCGCGCCTCGGTGCGCTGCGCCTCAGCCTCGGCCTGGTGAAAATCGGCTGCGGCCGATTCCGCATCCTTGAGCGAGATGCCATTCACTTTCAACAACTCGCCGGCCCGATCATTCGCCTGGCGCTTGCGCTCCAGGTCTGCCCTGGCTTTCACTTCATCCGAAGTGGCCTGGGCATAGTCGGGGGCATCCAGCACGAGGAGTTCATCGCCCGCCCTGATCTCGCTTCCCGCATCTACCGTGATCTTCAGCACACGCCCTGCAATCGGGGGAAACACGCGTGCAGTCCGGTTGTCATCATAGGCGAGGCGTGCATTCAGGGAATCGACCATGGGCTCCGGATAACTTTCCACCGGCTTGATCTGCAAAAAAGCAAGTTGCGGCGCATTCTCCGCGAAGCGTATCGTGTCCTTTGGCGTATGCACAGCAGGCTTCTCAACACTGGATTCCGCCCTCGAGGAGGCCTGGAATTTTTGCCAACCGGTGTAGCCAACTGCAGCCAGTATCACCACCGTCAAACCCGCCAATATTTTTTTCAACTGACTGCTCACTCTGTTTTAGCCCCTGCCATCTCTTTTGTTGCGCGATTCCACCAACCGCCACCCAGCGCCTGAAACAGTGCGGCCGTGTCCCCAAGCCGGTTGGTCTGCGCCTGCACCAGATTGATATTTGCCAGCTGCTCGTTCTGCTGCACTACCAGCAAGGTCTGAAAATCCACCGCGCCCGCCTCGTACTGTTTCCGGGTCAGATCGCCCATTTTTCCCGCCGCCTCTGCCGCTGTCGCAGCCGCTTTCAATGCCTGTGCATCGGATTGAATGACATACAGGGCATCGGCCACGTTCTGCAATGCAGACATCACTACGCCGCGGTATTGCGCACCGGCAAGATTCAGTCCTTGTTGCGCTGCACGCGATTTGGCGCGCAGCGTTCCGCCGTCGAAAATGGTCTGCGCAACATTACCGGTCAGATCAAAGAAACCGCCGCCGTTCTTGAACATCCAGTTCGGCGACGAAGCCATCCCTCCAATCGCGCCGGTGATGGCAAACTGCGGCAGTGTATTGGCGATAGCGACTCCGTATTGGGCGCTGGCGTAATGCAGCTGCGCTTCGGCAATGCGCACGTCCGGACGCTGTTCCACCAGTTTTGAAGGCAAACTCAGCGGCAATTTCTGCGGCAAATGCAGCGAATCCAGGGTAAATGTCTCGTCGATATCCTGATCCGGAGTATTGCCCGCCAGGACGCGCAACAGGTTCCGCGTCTGTTCCAGTTGTTGCTGCAATGGAGCCAGCGCTTGCTGGGCCAGCGCGCAAGTCATCTCCTGCTGCGTCACTTCCATGTCAGAGACATAACCGAGCTTGAGCTGGTTGCGCACGATTTCCAGCGCTTGCTGGTTCACGCTGACGATCTTGAGTTGCGCCTCGATCTGGGCACGCAATGAAGCTTCCTGAATCGCGGCCGCCACCACGTTGGAGGCAAGCGTGATATACGTTGCCTCCAGCTGCATTTGTTGCACCTCTTCCTGCGCATGCGCCGATTCCACTTCCCTGCGGTTCATGCCGAACACATCCGGTACATAGCCGACGGTGAGTTGCGCAACGTGGAAGTTGTAGTAAGCCGGGCCGTTGTATTTCGGCCCCGCCGGGTTGGAATAAGTCTGGATGACCGAGCCGTTGCCTTGAATGCCGGGCGAGTTGCCGCCCATGTTGCCCGCCAGCTTGTTGCGCGAAGGCGAGTAGCTCGCCCCGACCGTGGGGTAGAAAAAGCCCTGCTGGGCAGCCGTATACTCCTCCGCCTGTCGCAAGGCGGCCTGAGCTGCTTCGATATCGGGGTTGGTTTTGAAGGCACGTTTGATCAGCGCATCGATCTGTGGCGACTGGAACAGCGTCCACCAGTCCGCAGGTATGTCCTGGGCCGGAACGAATTTCTGCGCTTCGCCAAGCGGTGCTTGTGCCGACGCAGTTTCCTGTGTCACGGCAGGCGAGCCATAACCTGTCGCCGCGGGCGCTACCGGACGTTTGAAATCCGGTCCTGCCGCGCAACCGCATAAAACGCCCAGCAGACAAAGAGACACAGAATTTTTTAACAGTACCTTCAAGCAGATCACCTTGATAAAAAACCGGAATTGCACATGGAAAAATGAAACGAAACCAAGAAGGAAAACGATTTTAACCGACTTTTAATGAATATCTCGAATAATCCCCAGACTCGATTGGATTATTGCTATTTGCAAGTGACATGAAATGCAACCACCGGTTAAAACTCGGCGTGGAAGCGCAGGGCATAAACATCGATCGGCCCGCGATCGGCGTTATATGCGGGGTTCTGGATGAGTTGATAATCCGCGGTCAACCAATATTCCTTGCCCAGGCTCAAACTGTAGAAGCCCTCAAAAATATCTTCCGGGCGGTAATTCAACCTGCCGTCGCCTATGAAGAAGGAGATGCCGCCGGCCTCAAGGAAATGGCGACGGTCAGCCGAAATGGTGTTGCGCATCAATGAGATGCCGACGTTATCTTCGTGGCGCCCCCAACGGTCACCCTTGATCAGAAAACCGCTGGAAAACGAAGCATCGGCTTCGGTAAAGGCATAAGTCTCCGTGCGTCCGTCCGCTTTCATGACGCGCATGAAGAATCCCGTACTGTCGCTGATCTCCTGTTCAACATTGACGCCAACGCCATATTTGATCTTGTTGGTATTGCGTACCGCGTAAAGCGCATCCGGTCCGGTGTACTGTCCCGGATGGGCATTGAGCCAGGCAAGTGCATCGCTGAAACTGGCGAGTACGGCACGATCCCTCCAGCCCAACACCCTCACTTTGCCGGGACGGCCATACAGCGTATGCGCATGTTCGACTTCAACCTGATCTCCGTAATGGGAACCGATTGCCGTATCGACTGAAAGCATGTTGGGCTGCGTGGGCCCTGTCATTCGGCCGAAGCGCAGCACCCAGTCGTCCTGATACCACTCGCCCGCAAAACCCCAGCCGAAGCCGCGCGCATCGGCTGCATAGTCGTAGGCCGCATAAGTCATGTTCCCCCAGTTCATGAACTGGGTGCGCGGATCCTTGGCATAGGTATTCGGATCGAAAACATCCAGCGTCGAAAAATTACCTATCGTCAGGACGAAGCGGTTCTTGTCATGCCAACCGGCCATCTGGTTGAGATCTGATTCGATATGTTCAGTACCGCCACCGTTGTCCCAGGTCTGCCGCAAGAAAAGTTTTTGCCGGTAAAGAGTGAGGCTGGGTCCGGCGGCACGGGTGATTTCGCCGTTGGTGAAACCGCCCATGCCAACCAGATTGTTGGAAAATGGCACCCCCTGAAAGAGTTCCGGAGTGAAATAGACTTCGCCTCCTTCCCAGGGGCGAAACCCCAGAAAAGCGTCCGCAGAGAATGTGTACATCGTCTCCGCGTACGCATTCAAGCTGTTCGGCCCCGAATAAGCCGCCGGGTAGGCAGGGTGTCTCTGCCAGTTGTATGTCATCTGAAATCGTGCGGTCGTATCCTCGACATCGGATGTGTCTGCCTGGCACCGGAACGGGATGGCGCACCCGAACAATACAAGCACGAACCCTAACGAGGAGAAAACTACACCCAGAAAGCCTGGTAATTTAAAACGCACAGCCCTCTCCTTACTTGTTAAGGCGGAAACCTGAAGCAGGGATATTCAAAACATATCGCCGTTGGCCTGAGCACAAGCAGCGTTATTGATAGTAAGGAAAAGGGTAGAACCGTTTGACAGGTCATTGATGCCGCTTCCCGCACTCGGCGAGTTAAAGGCAGCGAACTGCGCGATAGTGTGCCGATTACTCCCCTGTCTTGCCGACAGAAAAACTACTATATTCTCGAATAAATACCCACAAATGGAACCCGGCAAAATAAAAGCGCGGATTCTGCATTCAGATGATATGAATGTAAAGTGACATTTCGATGACTTCAACTGAAGGTTTTGAGCTTGCATGACCCACTGCTTTGGTGCGATTCCGGATATTGGGTTATATTCCGACAATGCGCATGAATAAAATATCGCAACCGCAATGAATCCTCCCATCACCCTTTCGGCACAAAATCTGGTGCGTCGCCGCGACCACAATCTGGTGGTGAACAACGTGTCGCTGGAACTGAGGCGGGGCGAGGTGTTAGGCCTGCTGGGACACAACGGCGCCGGAAAAAGCACGACCTTGCAAATGCTCACGGGCGCATTGCCGCCGCAAAGCGGGCAGATTGAGGTATGCGGCTTTGATCTGTTGAAGCAACCCCAACAGGCAAAGGCCTGCATCGGGTTCTTGCCGGAGCATCCTCCGCTGTATCGCGACATGCGCGTCGATGACTTTCTGCTGTTCGCCGCACGCCTGCACCGCATACCTCCTTCAAAACTTGCCGCTGCACTGGAACTGTCGAAGCAACGCTGCGGCTTGCAGGATTACGGCAAGAAACTCATCGGAGCGCTGTCCAAAGGCTACCAGCAACGTGTGGGCATCGCCCAGGCCATCATCCACAACCCCGCAGTTGTGGTTTTGGACGAGCCCACCGTCGGCCTCGATCCGGCACAGATCCGCGACATTCGCGCGCTCATCCGCGAACTCGGGAACAGTAGCAGCGTGATTCTTTCCACGCACCTGCTGAACGAAGTCGAGAGCCTCTGCGACCGCGTCATCATTCTGCAAAAAGGCCGCCTGATTTATAGCGGAAGCAGTGCGGAAATGCTGACGAACGGCAATATGGAAGAGGCATTCTTGCTGATCACCGAAAACGAGGCTGCTTCTACATGATCCGCATCATCGCAAAAAAGGAATTACTCAGTCTGGTCTCGGCACCTTCCACCTGGTGGATATTGGCGCTGATGCAATTCCTGTTCGCCTGGTTCTACTTCGGACGCATTGACGATTATCTGCAAGTGCAGGCGCAACTGGCCCAGCTCGACAACGGGCCGGGAGCGACCATCGCCATCGCCTCCCCGTTGTGCAGCGTGCTGGCGCTGATGCTGATGATGCTGATCCCGCTATTCACCATGCGCCTGATCGCGGAGGAACGCCGCAACCGGACATGGGTGCTGCTGCTCACCGCCCCCGTTTCTGCCACCCAAATCGTGCTGGGCAAATTCCTCGGCCTGATGATGCTGATCGTGTTCATCGTCGCATGCTGCTCTGCAATGCTATCCACGCTGTTGCTGGGCACGCATGCCGATATCGGGCTTATGCTCGCCAATATTCTGGGTGTGCTGTTGCTCGCCGCCAGCTATGCTGCGCTGGGCCTGTATTTTTCAGCCTTGAACAAGCAACCCGTCATCGCCGCCGCCGGTGCGCTGGGAATATCGTTCGGCCTGTGGATGCTTGATTTAACCGCCAGCGACAGCCGCGGTTTTCTGCGCGCAATCTCGCCGAACTCGCACTTCCAGACGCTTAACGCGGGACTGATCAACAGTGCCGACCTGATCTATTTTGTGCTGTTCATCGCCACCTTGCTGTGGCTGACGATACGCCATTTGAACGACGAGCGGCTCCGCGCATCATGAAACGCTTCCTGCCCCCGCTCAAACGAATCGCTGCGCTATTGCTCGTACTGGTGGCTGCGGGCGCGCTGTTCCAGCTGGCTGCGCGTTATCCCGCGCAGTGGGACGTCACGCAGAATGCGCTCAACAGCCTGGAGCCCGGCAGCGTGGATGCATTGGCCCTGTTGAAAGGACCGGTAAAGATCACGGTGTATGCCACCCAGCAGGACGCGCGATTTGGCGACATACGCAAATTCATCAGTGAATTCGTTGCCTTATACCAACGCTACAAACCCGACATCTCGCTGACCTTCGTCGATCCCGTCAAAGAACCGGAAGCGATGCGCAAAGTCACCATCAAGGGTAACGGTGAAATGGTGGTGGAGTACGCGGGGCGCAATGAGCACCTCACCACACTGAACGAGCAGACGCTTTCCAGCGCCTTGCTGAGCCTGGCTCACGACAAGGACCAAACGCTGATGTATCTGGGCGGCCACGGCGAGCGCAAGCTGGAAGGCATCGCCAACGACGACCTCGGTGACTTCGGGGCCCGACTGAAACAGCTCGGCTACAGCACTGTCAGCCTCAATCTTGCGTTGGCGCAGGATATACCCGCCAACACCAGCATGATGGTGATCACCCATCCGCAAATAAGATTGATGCCGGGTGAAGTCAGCAAGCTGCTGCATTACATCGATAACGGCGGGAATCTGCTGTGGCTGGTGGATGCAGAGCCGTTACGCGGCCTGGAACCGCTGGCCGAAAAGCTGGGAATATCGTTCATTCCCGGCATCGTGATCGATCCCGCCGCACAAGAAATGAACGCTCCCTTGAATTGGACACTGGGCACAGGCTACCCGCCGCAAGCCATAACGCGCAATTTCGACCTCATCACGGTCTTCCCGGACGCGCGTGCAATTTCTTTCGACCAGAAGGATGGATGGCAAATCCACCCTCTGGTTGAAGGAGCGCCGCGCGGCTGGACCAGCGATCACGGGATCAGCAAACACCTCGACAAGAACCGCGACATCCCTGGCCCGTTCAGTCTGGCCGTCACACTGCAGCGCACCGTAAACGACAGGGAACAACGCATCATCGTGGTCGGCACCGGCAGTTTCCTCGCCAACATCTATTCCGGCAACGGAGGCAACCTCGATCTGGGCGTCAACATGGTGAACTGGCTGGCAAAAGAAGAGCGCCTCATCACCGTACAGCCGCACGCGGCGAAAGACGGCAAGATCGCCCTGAGCAAAAACCAGTTGACCACGATCAGCGTAAGCTTCCTCGTCTTGCTGCCGCTGTTGCTCATCGCTATAGGCACGCTGCAATGGTGGCGCAGAAAACACTGAACGATGCCAGAACTACCCGAGGTCGAAACCACCCTGCGCGGCATCGCACCGCACCTCAGCCAACGCCGCGTCGCGGATGTCGTCGTCCGCAATCCCAAACTGCGCTGGCCCATTCCAAAAGACCTGCCGAACTTGCTGCGCGGGCATGTCATACGCGGCTTGCGGCGCCGTGCCAAATATCTGCTCATTGAATTCGAGCATGGCACGCTCATTTTGCATCTGGGCATGAGCGGCAGCCTGCGTATTCAGCAGCCGGGTACGCCGGCCGAAAAGCACGACCATTTCGACCTGGTGCTGGAAGGCGGGCAGTTGATGCGTCTGCGCGATCCCCGCCGCTTCGGCGCAGTACTTTGGCACGCCGGTGATATCGCAGAACATCCATTGCTGGCAGCGCTCGGCCCTGAACCGTTGGGACCGGACTTCAATGGGGAATATCTGCACCTTGCCACCCGTTCACGCAGCGCTGCAATCAAGATGACAATCATGGACAGCCATCTGGTTGTCGGCGTAGGCAACATCTACGCCAATGAATCCCTGTTTCGAGCCGGCATTCGCCCGCAACTGGCCGCCAACAAGCTCTCCCTGCCGCGCTGCCGGCGCCTTGCACAGAATATAAAAGAGGTATTGCTTGAGGCCATCACGCAAGGAGGCAGCACGCTGCGAGATTTCGTGCACAGCAACGGCAGCAGCGGCTATTTCCAGCAGAGTTATTTCGTTTATGGCCGTACCGGGGAGCCCTGTCGCGTATGCGGCTCGATCATCAAGCAAATAAGGCAGGGACAGCGTTCAACATTTTATTGTCCGGCATGCCAGCGCTGACTCACTCCACTCCGTGCTGCGCCAGATAGGTTGCCATCTTCTTGTCCGAGTAAGTGATGTGTCCCAGCAGCCAGTCCTTGATCGACTGCAAGACCAATAATTCGCGCCCCTCGTTGAATTGCACCTTGAAGCGCTGCAGCTGGTTCAACAGTTGGGCATGCTCTGCCTCATGCGCGTCCCGCTCCGGGTAATCGCAATTGGCCATGTACCGGCTTTCCGTATCGAAGTGATGCTTGGTCGCCACCTGCAGTTCATCGAACATCAGCAAAATCGTCTCCGACGAGTCGTCGCGCTTCAACGCGTCATTCAACCGATTCACCATATAAACCAGATTTCTATGCTGTTCGTCGATCTCATCCACGCCCACCAGATGACTATCTTCGATTTTGAACCATACAGGATCGTCCTTGAGCGAGGTCTTGGCCCGGTAGAAAGTATAGGAATTTCTTCCTATATGTTTACTTTCATACATTGCCTGATCGGCCGCAGTCATCAGGTTATCCATCGCGCTGCCGTTCTCCGGATAGACACTGATTCCCACGCTTGCCCCAACGCTGCACTCGCTTCCGTCCGCCAGAGCCATGCTTTGGGCAAATGCCTGAACGATTTTCTCGGCAACGCCCTTCGCTTGTTGCGAGTCATCCAGATTGCCCAGGATGATTGCGAATTCATCTCCGCCGAAACGCGCCACCGTGTCAACCTCCCGCACACAGGCCAGAAACCGTTGCGCCGCCATCTTCAGTACATTGTCCCCGGCTTCATGCCCGTGCATGTCATTGACCGCCTTGAAACCGTCCAGGTCGGCAAACAGCAAGGCCACAGACTTGCCATCACGCTTGGCCTGCGACATGGCTTGCGACAACCGGTCGAACAACAATGCCCGGTTGGGCAGACCAGTCAGCCTGTCGTGATAGGCCATGAAGTTGATCATTTTTTCTGCCTGCTTGCGCTCTGTGATGTCCTGAATGGTGCCGATGGTGAAATCAGGCTCACCTTGTTCATTGCGTACCAACGTCACTTGCACGCTCGCCCACAGCATCCTGCCATCCTTGTGGAGATAGCGTTTCTCGATCTTGTAGTCTGCCATCTCACCCGCCAGCATTTTTTTCAACATCGAGTCACTGGGTCCCAAATCGTCAGGGTGGGTAAGCTGTTGCCAGGTCAGATGTTGCGACAACACTTCTTCCCGGCTGTAACCGAACAATTTGCACCATGCTTCATTGACTTCGATGTATTCCCCGGTCAGCGAATTACGCACCATGGGAAGTGAAGTGAGTTCGAATATGGTGCGAAAACGCTTCTCGCCCTCCATTCTCAATTCATCGGCGATAACCCGCTGATTCAGTACTGCCGTTTCCGCCTCCGCCAAAACCCGTCGGCGCCATTGCCAGAACCATGCTCCGATCAAACAAAAGACGAACAGGACAAGAACGCCTGCCGTCCGCTCCATTCGATCCACCAATCGATAGGCTTCCTCCTCGTCGATCTTTGAAATCAGCATCCACGGCGTCCCGCTGATTGCCGCGGCATAAGCCAGTACGGACTTGCCGCGATAATTTTGCGCATTTTCAAGCAAGCCTTGTTTGCCGCGCAGTGCGATAGCTGAGGCCTGCTGTGTATCCAGTGGCAATCTGAATGTCAGGGGGGGCTCGGAGCGGTAACGGAGTTGATCAAGGAACAGTACCTGGTCACCGTCTCTACGAACAAGCTGAGTCTCGGCGGTCTCGCTTTCGTTCGGCCAATAATGAATCAAGGGGAAGAGATATCGGGCAGGATCCTCCACCAGATAGAGCGCCCCGAAACAAGTTTCACCAGCCAATAGCGGGCTCATGAAACCCAGTCGGATAGCGCGATTCTCATCCTGGTATTGATGCAGGTCTATGAACTTGTGCTGGCAGGAAGCGGCTGCGGCGCGTGCTTCCTTTGCCATTTCCAGAGCATCCGGAACATACTCACCTGTGCTCAACAGAACATGCCCGGACGCATCGTACAGAACGATGGCCTGGTAATGAAGCAGGTTAATGAATTCTTCGAAACGATTGACAAGCTGTGCGCGCCTGGCATCGTTGTGCGCTCCGTCACGCATCCACAACTGCGCCTCGTGCAACAAATATGAATTGCCGGAAAGCATTCCGGCATCGGTTTGATGATCATTCAGCCAATCGTTTATCTGGTTGGCCTTGAGCGCCCCCACCGCCGCGATATTGCGCTGAACTTCCAGCCTGACTCCGTCGCGCAAGTAAACGAACAGCATATTGCCCGCCAGCAAGACAACCAATATGAACCCCGCAACAACCAGTATCGGGCCAAGAGTGAAGCGTGGCGAATTTGAACTGCTGATTTGTGGGTCCATATGTGCTGAATCTTGTTGTTTGCTTTGAACCACATCCTCCGTTGCCAACATTACTCCTGTCCGGCATGGAATTGAAGCTGATACATGCAAAAAAAAGCCCGCGCCTGTGCGCGGGCTTCATATAGCCTGCAATTTCTCTAAGCTTTAGCGGCCATCAACTTCTCATACTTGGCCTGCAACTGCTCCTTGGTTTCCACATGCGCCGAGTCATGCGGAATGCAATCGACCGGACACACCTCCACGCATTGCGGCGTGTCGTAGTGACCCACACACTCGGTGCATTTGTTCGGGTCGATTATATATATGGTATCGCCTTGCGAGATGGCGCCGTTCGGGCATTCCGGTTCGCACACATCGCAGTTGATACATTCGTCGGTGATGATCAGTGACATTATTACTCTCCTTATCGTAGATATTTTTCTTTCAATTTCGCCGCTACCAGCGGCGACACGAACTTGCCCACATCCCCTCCGAAGCGCGCGATCTCGCGCACGATACTGGCAGAAATGAAGGTATATTGCTCGGCCGGGGTCAGGAACAGGGTTTCGACATCGGGATGCAGCGTGCGGTTCATGCCCGCCATCTGGAACTCGTATTCAAAATCCGATACGGCGCGCAATCCGCGCAGTACCACCCGTGCGTTTTGCGCCTTTACATAGCTCATCAGCAGGCTGTCGAAACCCTCGACCTTGACGTTGCCGAAGCCGGAGAACACTTCGCGTGCCATCGCCACGCGCTCCTCCAGCGTAAATAGCGTTGCACTGCGGCTGGCCGCAATCGCCACCACCACTTCGCCGAACAAGCCCGCGGCACGCCGCACCACATCTTCATGCCCGCGCGTGATGGGATCGAAAGTCCCCGGGTAAACCACTTTGATCATGTCTGTTTACGCTCTAATAATTGGTAATGGACCGCACCTGCCTTGGCTCGCTTAAGCTCTCGCCAGGCGGAATCCGGTTCAAAAGGTATCCCGCTCTCCAGGTAGACCACCCCGTCTGGCGCCAGACTATTTTCCAGCAAGGGAAGTATCCGGGGCAGGAAATCGCTCTTAAAGGGGGGGTCAAGAAAGACCACGTCAAACAGCCCGTTTTCTTGCCGGGCGAATTTTAGCCCATCCTCGCAGCGTAAGGCTATATTGCTCAATCCCAATTTTTGGGCATTGGCCTGCAGGGACTGGTAAACGGTGCGATTATTTTCCACCATCAGCACTTGCTCCGCGCCACGCGAAGCGGCTTCAAACCCCAAAGCCCCGCTTCCCGCAAACAAATCCAGACAACGCTTGCCGTACAGCGTTTGTCCCAGCCAGTTGAATAGCGTTTCGCGTACCCGGTCCGGCGTGGGCCGCAATCCGTCGGCATCCGGGAATTCGATCAGGCGGCTGCGATGGGTGCCGCCGATGATGCGAACCTTATTTATTTGCCTTCTCCGCTTCCGGATGTGTCAATTCCGCCCGACCGGAGGACGGTTGCGGAGTGTCTACCGTCGGTGCACCTACAATCACCGTTGCCAGCGCATCCGGATCGATGCGACGCTTGAAAGCATCGTGTATCTGTTTGGTCGTGACCTTTTCCACCTTGGCGGTAAAGTCATCCAGATAGGTCAGCGGCAATTCGTAGAAACCGATCACGCTGAGATAGTCCAGTATCTTTTTATTGCTATCGATGCGCAGGGGAAATCCGCCGATGATGTTCTGTTTGGCTGCCCGCAGTTCTTTTTCGCTCACCCCCTTGTCGATGAACGTGCGCAAGGTCTGACGCACCAGACGCAGTGATTCGTCGGCCTGTTCTTTCTTGGTCTGCAAACCGATCTGGAACGCGCCGGGTTGCTGCATCGGTATAAAGTAGCTGTATACGCTGTATGCCATACCGCGCTTCTCTCGCACCTCGTTCATCAGACGCGAGACAAATCCACCTCCACCCAGAATATAGTTGCCGACATACAGCGGAAAATAATCTTCATCGTTGCGCGCAATCCCCGGCGTGCCTATCAGGATGTGACTCTGGCTGGCCGGATGCGGAATGCGCTGCTCGCTGGGCTGGATGCGTATCGTAACCGGTGCGATACGCGGATCAGCATCGCCATCAGGCAACTTGGCTGTCAGTTGTTGCGCAATGGTTTCGGCCTGTGCGCGGGTAATATCTCCCATCAGTGCAACAACGGCATGTTTTGCGCTGTAGTGCGCACGGTAAAAATCCTCCAGGTCAGCGCGCTGGATCTTTTCTATGTCCGCCGTTTCGGTGCGCCATCCGTAAGGATGCACACCGAACACTGCCTTGGCAAACGCCTTGTCTGCGATGCTTTCCGGTTGCGTCTCGGACTCTTTCAGGGAGGCGATCAAACGTGCCTTTTCGCGCTGCAAAACCGCGTCGGGAAACAAGGGTTGCTGCAGACAGCGCGCCAGAATATCCAGAGCCGCATCGCGTTCCCGTGCGGTGCTCAAGGTGCGCAGAGTCAATCCGGCACGGTCGGCATCCAACTGGTCGCCCATTTGAGCGCCGATATCTGCCAGTTTGCGTGCGATGTCATCTTCGCTCAGGTCTTGAGAGCCGCTGTCGAGCATGCCGAAAGTCATGTTCGCCACACCCACTTTCCCCGCCACATCGAAGCCGCTACCGGCCGGGAAGTTCACTGCCACATCCAGCATCGGCAAACCGTGGTCTTCCACAAAATACACGCGGGCGCCGCTAGCCGACTGCCAATGCTGTATCTGCGGTGTGGCGATCGCGGAGCTTGCTGCGCCCAAAAGAATCGCGATAGAAAGGAGTCTAGTGAACATGGAATGCTCCTCCGGCATGCATGGGTTTGCCTGATAAGGGTTGGGGATCAAGCGTTGCGACAGTCAGTTGGTCGTCGTTGAATATCTCGCGCGCCACATCCTGTACTTGCTGCGCAGTGACCGCCTGCAATTTCTGCAGCATCACCGGTATGTCCTTGTATGAAAGTCCATCGCTTTCCATCTGGCCGATCTGCATCGCCTGATAAAACACCGAATCGCGTTTGTAGACTTCGCCTGCCATCACCTGCGCCTTGACGCGCTGCAACTCGTCGGCACTCACACCGTCGCGCACCAGCAATGCAAGTTGCTCGCGAATGGCATTCTCGACATCGCCCACAGTCTTGCCTTCCCGGGGCGTTCCTTCCAGCACGAACATACCCGGACCGCGTGCCACACTGTCGTAGCCGGTACCCACATCCATTGCCACTTGCTGGTCTCGTACCAGTGCTTTGTTCAAACGCGCGGAACTGTTGCCATCCAGCACGCCGGCCAGCATTTCCAGGGCATACGGCTTCCAGTCCTTTTCGGTATCGCGCAAGGTCGGGGCATGATAGGCCATGATGAGATAGGGAAGTTCTGCCGGTGCCTTGACCACGATGCGCTGGATGCCGAGTTGAGCCGCTTCGCCCACGGCCTTTCGCTGCGGTAATTTCACGGCGGGTATTCCGCCGTAGTATCGCTGCGCCAATGCAAATACCTCGCTTGCCTTGACGTCGCCTGCTATCACCAATGTCGCATTGTTGGGCGCATACCAGGTCTTGTACCAGTTCAATGCGTCGGCTGCAGTCATGTTCTGGATATCGATCATCCAGCCGATCACGGGGTGATGGTAAGGATGTTCGGAAAACGCCGTTGCCATCAGTTTTTCATACATCAGCGAGTGGGGGTCATCGTCGGTGCGCCAGCGGCGCTCTTCCATCACCACTTTAATTTCCTTGTTGAACTCTTTTTCAGCCATCTGCAGATTGTGCATACGGTCCGATTCAAGTTCCATGGCCAAAGCCAGTTTGGATTTATGCAGTTGCTGGAAGTAAGCGGTGTGGTCGTAGCTGGTAAATGCGTTCTCGCGCCCGCCAGCCGCAGCGATGATCTTCGAGAACTGTCCGACCGGAACCTTTTTTGTCCCTTTGAACATCATATGTTCCAGCACATGCGCCACGCCGGTGGTCCCGGTTTTTTCATCCATGCTCCCCGTGTGGTACCACACCTGCTGCACCAGCACGGGGGCACGGTGGTCTTCCTTCACAATGACCTTGAGCCCGTTGCTCAAGGTCTTTTCGTACACATCCGCCTGCGCCACGGACGAAATTTGAAGCAATAGCGCAATAACTATTAAACGGATTCTCATTTCCTTATCCCATGAATGCGCGATTGACATAAAATAAGGGTGCATTATGCGACATTTCTTCCACACCCGAATACCCGCATGTTTAGTTTTCTGAAAAAAACTCCCGCCTCCGCCGAATCGACAAACTGGCTAGCCCGCTTGACGAATGGCTTGGCGCGCACAGGTGGACAGCTCACTGCCCTGCTGGTTCCCGGCGGCAGGATAGACGAAGATCTTTACGAAGAGCTGGAGACCATTCTCATTACCGCCGATGTGGGCATGGATGCAACGCGTTCGCTGCTGGCTGATGTGCGTCGCCATGTGAAGGAGGAGCGGTTGACTGAAGCCGGCCAATTGAAGGAAGCGCTGGCGCACGCCCTGTTCAAGATGTTGCAGCCGCTGGCGCAACCCCTGGATGCCAGCGCGCACAAGCCTTTCGTCATCATGCTGTGCGGCGTCAACGGCGCGGGCAAGACCACCTCCATTGGCAAACTGGCCAAACACTTCCAGGGCCAGGGGAAATCGGTGCTGCTGGCTGCAGGCGACACCTTCCGCGCTGCGGCCCGCGAACAACTCATGGAATGGGGCAAGCGCAACGGCGTCACCGTGATTGCGCAGCAAAGCGGCGATGCTGCCGCAGTGATTTATGACGCAGTGCAGGCTGCACAGGCACGCGGTATCGACATCGTACTGGCAGATACCGCCGGACGCCTGACCACGCAAGCGCACCTGATGGAAGAAATCAAAAAAGTGAAGCGCGTGATCGCCAAGGCCTTGCCCGATGCACCGCATGAGGTACTGCTGGTGCTGGACGCCAACACCGGACAGAACGCGCTATCGCAAGTCAAAGCTTTCGATGATGCGCTGAATGTCACCGGACTGGTGCTGACCAAACTCGATGGCACTGCCAAAGGCGGCGTCATCGCCGCCATCGCCAAGGCGCATCCGATTCCAGTACGCTTCATCGGCGTGGGGGAAGGATTGGACGATTTACGGCCGTTCATGGCTGAAGATTTTGTAGACGCACTACTTGGCCACGGACAATGATCAAACTCAACCAGGTCTACAAACGCTACCCCGGCGGGCATGAAGCGCTGAAAAATCTCAGCTTCGATGTCGCCGAGGGTGAGATGGTATATCTGACCGGACACTCCGGTGCAGGCAAGAGTACGCTGCTCAAACTTATTGCCGCCATTGAACGCCCGAGCAGTGGCGGAGTGCTGGTTAAAGGGCAGAACATCCGATCCATCAAACCCGCCGCCATCCCGCATTTGCGCCGCAACATCGGGCTGATCTTCCAGGATCACAAATTGCTGTTCGACCGCAATGCTTTCGACAACGTGATGCTGCCCCTGCAGATTTGCGGCTTTGATCATCGCGAGAGTGCCAAACGCGTGCGCGCAGCGCTGGACAAGGTCGGACTGCTTGATCGCGAAAAAGCGAATCCTGTCGCGCTCTCCGGCGGCGAGCAGCAGCGTCTTTGCATCGCCCGCGCCATCGTGAACCGTCCCACCATCCTGCTGGCAGACGAGCCCACCGGCAATCTCGACACCGAATACTCGAACGAGATCATGAACATCTTCAAATCGTTCCACCAGGTCGGGGTCACGCTGCTCATCTCCACCCACGACGAGAGCATCCTGCGCCAGTTTCCTGCGCGCGCCTTGCACCTCAAAAAGGGGGAGCTGCAAACATGAGAACGCTCAACGAACACCTGCGCGTGCTTCGATTCACCCTGCGCCACTTGTTACTCACGCCCAATGCGTCGTTGCTGAATATCCTCATCATCGGCATCGCCCTGAGTCTGCCGGTTGGAGGCTATGTGTTGTTGAAAAGCGCACAGACGATTGGTTCCCGGATCGCGGGCACACCGCAGGTAAGCGTGTTCCTTGCTTCCGGCACCAGCGCCAGCGCCAGCGAGATCGATCATATTGGAGACAAACTCAGGCAGCACGCCGGCATCAAACGCATCGAATTTGTATCGCGAGATGCTGCTTTGAAAAAATTGCAACAAAGTACAGGCTTGGCAGACGTGATCGGCGGATTGTCGCAAAACCCGTTGCCGGATGCTTTTGTCATCTACCCGGAAGACGGCAGTGTGGCGGCACTGGAGGCCTTGAGGGATGAACTGAAAACGTGGCAGCACTTCGAGCATGTTCAACTGGACTCGGCCTGGGTGCATAAACTGGAGGCCCTGCTGGATTTCGGACGCATGGCAGTCGCCATTCTTGCGGCGTTATTGAGCTTCGCTCTGATCGCCATCACCTTCAATACCATCCGTTTGCAGATACTCACGCGACGCGAGGAAATCGAAGTAGCCAAGCTCATCGGCGCCACCGATGCCTTCATTCGCCGTCCCTTTCTTTATTTCGGCCTCACCCAGGGATTGCTGGGCGGAATCGCGGCGTGGCTGCTGGTTGCAGCCAGCCTGCAACTGCTCAATCACCAGATCGGCGCGCTGACCCAGCTTTATGTCAGCAACTTCAGCTTGCAACACCTCTCCCCGGTCGACAGCATAACTCTGCTTGGATTCTCCGCTTATCTGGGATGGCTGGGAGCATGGTTTTCTGTTTCGCAACACCTGTGGCAGATTGAGCCCCGCTAGCCCCCTTCCCCGCAAACAAATATAGCAACTCCTGCTGAGCTCAGATTGCATTTGAATACCTGGTGCAAAAGCAGTTATTGCACTCATAACTAGAATTTAGCGAGATTGCGAGGACGGGGGCATGGCATACATGGAATGGACGCGAGATCCGGAATCCGAAATTCCCGTCATTGGATATGCAGCACAAATGAATCATTGATTTCATTAACGGGCTACATGATGCATGCCAAACCCGAAACGTCGACGAGACCAATCACGCAATGAAAGGGTTGCTCAATTACACAGTCACACACTTTAGAATTTGAAGAAACCCTGCAGGAAAAAGCCGGTTATCCCTTCCTCAAAGGGTGGACGTCGCCCCTGAGTTGTGAACCTGCTCAAAGGCTGGCCGGACGCCTTGCTAATATGATTTGCCGCCCGAAATCACGCCTGCCGCATTCGATAAGCCTCACGGATTCCGTTCTTCCCCTAGCGCTTTAACTCAGAGATGTTCACACGCACCGTTCCCGCGGATTTCGGCTGGGCAATCGGCCTGGCTGCATCGGCCAGTGTATTTTTCTCAAGCACAGCCATGAAGGCCGACCGCCCTTCGTACAACATCGACTTCAGGCGGCAAGTCGGGCTTATCACACAGTTGTCCGTTTGGGGATTGAAACATTCCAACAGATCCATGTCAGGCTCTGTTTTCCTGACCACATCGCTTAACAAAATGGCTTCGGCGGGACGCGCAAGCCTTATCCCGCCATTTTTGCCCCTGCTCGTAATGATGAACTCATGAATGCCCAAGTTGTGAACCACTTTGACCAGGTGATTACGTGAAATATTGTAGTACTCGGTTATCTCGGTGATGGTAGCCGTAGCATCTGGTTTTGATGCCAAGTACAAAAGTACACGTAATGAATAATCTGTGTAAATAGTCAGTTTCACGATATCAATTTCCCGGCAGGTTGGTTTGTGCTTGACAAAGAATAACGCCCCCACATAAGATGTATTTGGAATACATTTTAGACGCTTTAGCGCTTAACTTCGCTCTAATTGTTAAGAATACGTTAAGAATGTATACCATTTTCGTTAAATGATGCAATTACTGTTTTGTTTTACTAGAACAACGCAGCTTATCAAAAATCTAAAGGGAGAGAGATTATGAGCAGTTTGTATGAAAAAATCGGCGGTGAAGGTGCGGTCAATGCGGCAGTGGATATTTTCTATCGTAAGGTACTGAAGGATGATCGTATCAAACGTTTTTTTGACGGCGTCGACATGGATAAACAAGCGTCCAAACAAAAGGCGTTCCTGACGATGGCTTTCGGCGGTCCTCACAATTACACCGGCGAAGACATGCGGAAAGGCCATGCGCACTTGGTCAAACAAGGCCTGAACGACTCGCACTTTGACGCAGTCATGGAAAATCTTGGCGCGACACTGATGGAATTGAACGTTCCCGGCGAACTCATTGCCCAAGCCGCGGCAATTGCTGAAAGCACTCGCAACGACGTTCTAGGCAAATAATCAGGATCACATCATGCCCTGTATCACTTATGGAGGGCAGTCATACCAGTGTAAAGAGCATGAGTCCGTGCTTGACTGCTTGACTGCCCATGATGTGTCTATCCCGTCTTCGTGTCGCGCAGGACTTTGCCAAACCTGTTTGATGCAGGCAGTCACAGGTAAAGTGCCTGAGACCGCGCAAGTCGGTTTAAAACCAACGCTGGCAGCTCAAAATTACTTTTTGGCCTGTGCCTGCTTTCCCGAACAAGATATCGAGGCAAAGCTTCCCGGCGCGGGTGTGGGGAAATACTCCGCCGTCGTTGTTGACATTAACCCGCTCAACGCAGATATCGTCTGTCTCGAGTTAAGCCTGGTCACCAAGCTGAAATACAAACCAGGCCAGTTTATCAACCTGCATAAAGACACCGTAACCGCGCGTTCCTATTCCCTGGCCAGCGTGCCGGAAATTGACGAGCACCTGCACTTGCATATCCGGAAACTCCCCGATGGAAATGTCAGCCCCTGGGTTCATCACGCCCTAAAGGTTGGGGATAGCGTAGATATTTCCGATGCGAATGGAAATTGCTTCTATATTGCCGACGATCCCGATCAAAATTTGCTGCTAATCGGCACCGGATCGGGATTGGCGCCACTGTATGGAATCATTCGCGATGCGCTGACACAAGGGCACAGAGGAGCGATCAAGCTTTACCACGGCAGTAAAACCGCAGAATCCCTCTACATGTCCAAGGAACTAAGGGCTTTGGCATTACGTCATCCCAATTTCGCATACACGCCCTGCGTATCTGCTCATGGCGCACCGCAAGGCTATGCTTCAGGCAGAGCGCATGACGTTGCCATCAAAGAAAATCCGGATCTTTCCGGCTGGCGCGTTTTTTTGTGCGGCCATCCCGAAATGGTCTCGTCCGGAAAAAAACTCGCATTTTTTGCCGGCGCTTCCATGCGCGATATTCATTCAGACCCTTTTAGCAATGTGGCCAAAATTTCACAATAGTTCGTTTAAAGTTGCGGCAAGGCTTCCCCTTTCTGGTAACTTTCGATACTCTTGGCTACGGCTGAAATCCGTACAGATTGAATTTGACTAGAAAGGTTGAAATATGAATTCCAAGACACGCACACTTGTTATTGCAATTATCGCTTCAGTCATCCTGTGGTTGCTGGGTGGATTTGTATTTGGCAAATCAATCGGGATGGTATTCGTGATTATAGGTATCACCCTCGTCGGACTGGCTGCGGGCAACATCATGAATTCTCCCGAGCCCGCGCAAAAAGAGACCCTCTGACCAACTCGCTCCCGGAGCGAAAAGCGAAGTACGGTGTACCCTCAAACAAAAGAGCCACATTCCTGAGAATGTGGCTCTTTTGTTTGAGGGAAATGAATCTTCGAGTACTCAAAAAATACGGTGAGGGCAGGATACTGGTTAGCAACAACAGATTGCCTGCGTACACTCAATCCAACCTGGAAATTTCTTTCTTTAAATCCTCCGGCTATTCAGACTCCTGCAGATGTTTGTTCAACTCCGTCAGATCCTGAATCACGTCGCGAGATGCTCGTGCATACTCGTTTTTCAACAGCGCATCTGAACCCGCACGATCGTTTTCCTGCACCTTCTTAACCACAGAGCCCGCCACAAAATGAAAGTTTGCATGGTCGGAGCGCAACTTATGAAAACCTTCATCGTTATGAAAATAATTCAATGCAGGTCCGTGTATCCACTTGCCCAAAACGCATTGATCATCGCGACAAATAACCATGGGATCCAATTGCTCTTTGGATGTTCCATCCAGATAGCTCTGCAATCGGCCCTTCCACTTCATATGCGCGTCGATACATTCGGTAATATTGACCTCGGAACGAATCGTCTCGCGGATTTTTGCCGAGTTACTCTCATCGCTCCCGAATAATCTTGAAAAAAAGCCCATGCCTTATTCCTCCTTATTTTGAGAGACAAATACTAACCACTTCGCCAATAATGTTATAACCAGACATGGACAAGCAAGTCAACCTAAATATAACCTGCCTCTTGAACCGCACCTTGACCCCGTACGACATTAACGCCCGGCCACCATCATATTCTCGATCAGCACCGAGCCGCATTGGCGCGAGCCCTGCACCAGAACATCATTACCGACAGCGACTATATGTTTGTAAATGTCCTTGAGGTTGCCTGCGATGGTGATCTCTTCAACCGGATACTGGATCTCGCCATGTTCGACCCAGAAACCCGCCGCACCGCGAGAATAGTCGCCGGTCACCGGATTGACGCCGTGTCCGAGCAGTTCGGTGACCAGTAGTCCGCGCTGCATCTTGCGCAACAGTCCGTTGAAATCCAGCTCACCCGGCTGCACGATTAGGTTGTGCGTGCCGCCAGCGTTACCGGTGGTCTGCATACCGAGTTTGCGTGCGGAATAACTGCCGAGGAAATAGCCGCGCAGAACGCCTTCCTCCACCACGGCACGGCGGCGAGTACGCACGCCTTCGTCGTCAAAGACACTGCTGGCGAGGCCACGCTTGATGTCCGGCACGTCTTCGATGCGGATGTTTCGGGAAAAGACGGGCTTATCCAGTTGGTCCAGCAGGAATGAGGATTTACGGTACAGGCTGCCACCGCTCACTGCGCCGACGAAATGGCCGAACAGACCACCCGCAACAGGCGCTTCGAACAGAACGGGGCACTGCATGGTGTCCAGCTTGCGCGCGTTCAGGCGGCGCACGGTACGCTCGGCGGCGATACGACCGATCTCTTCCACTTTCAATATCTCGCGCGCATCGCGTGCGGACCCATACCAGTAATCGCGCTGCATGCCGTCTCCTTTCCCGGCGATCACCGAGCAACTGACGCTGTGGCGCGAGCTGGGAAAGCCTCCGATGAAGCCCAGGCTGTTCGCCTGCACAAAGAGCCCTTCGCTGACGTTGACGGTCGCGCCCTCGGAGTTATTGATGCGCTTGTCGGTACGGAACGCAGCCTGTTCGCACTCGCTCGCCAGTTCAATGGCCTGTTCCACGTTCAACGTCCACGGGTGATACAAGTCCAAATCGGGGAATTCGGTGGCGAGTTGGTCGGCATCCGGCAATCCGGCGCAATCATCTTCCGCGGTGTAGCGGGCGATGTTGAGCGCGGCATCGACGGTATCGCGCACGGCCTGTCTGGAAAAGTCAGAGGTACTGGCATTGCCGCGCCGCTGGCCGATGTAGACACTGATACTCATGCCTTTGTCACGGTTGTATTCGATCGTTTCGACTTTGCCCTGCCGCACCGTGACGGTCTGCCCGAAGCCTTCAGAAACTTCTGCCGCACTGGCTGAAGCACCCTGTTCGCGGGCATAAAGGACGATATCGGATACGAGTTGTTTCAGGATGTCGCGATCGTTCGAAGCGTTTAAAACAGAAGAGTTCATAAAATTCAAGCGGCTGGTTCGTCGGGAGGCGCTATCATAGCAACATCTGTTGATTCTTACCGACCCCATGAACACGCGCCAACAACACAACGACGAGCTGGAAGAAGAACTACCGCCCAGCAAAACCAAGATCAAGAAGCAGATGCTCGAATTGCAGGACCTCGGCAAGACGCTGACCGGACTGTCCAAGGAGAAACTGTTCGAACTGGCCCTGCCGGAAAATTTGCTGGAAGCGGTCATCGAATACAAACGCATGACCAAATTCGGTGCGCTCAATCGCCAACTGCAATACATCGGCCGGTTGATGCGGGACGTGGAGCCCGCCCCCATCCTCGCCAAACTGGATGCCTGGAATGGTGTATCGCGGCAACATACCGCCTGGCTGCATCAGGTCGAACACTGGCGCGACCGCCTGCTGGAGCAACCGGATGCCCTCACCGAATTCCTTGCCGCACATCCCGACGCCGATGCACAGCATCTGCGCACATTGATACGCAATGCTCAAAAGGAAAAGGAGGCTTTGAAGCCTCCCAAGAGCTATCGCGAACTCTTTCAGGTACTGCGCGACATCATTCCCGAACCGGCATAAATCCGGCCGGACACCGCACAGGCTGCTTACGCACTCTTGAGCATGTGCGGGTGTTTTTCCTCGACGATCTTGTCCAGACACTGCATCACAGTGATGCTCGCCTCTTCTGCCGAGTTCATGGCAGTAATTATCTGGTCTTGAATCGCCGCATCGTTTTCCCACTTCTGATCCATTAGCGCCACCGCCGTATGCACTGAGTCGTGCACCTTTGCGTGCGGCGCAAGCAGTTGCCTGAACGTGGGCGTATCGCCGAAAACCGCCTTGCCCGCCCCCTCGTACCATTTGCCCAAGCGGCAATCGTGATGATCGACCTCCACGGCCTTCCTGAATTCCGCATTGTCCTTGCTACCTATCAACACATAGGATCGTTGCTTGTAAACAACGTGATCGACTTTTACCAGCGATGCAAAACTGAGGTCCTGTGCATAACGCGCACCGTTCAGGGTTGTGACCGCAGACTCGTAAAAGTGACCAAATTTTTGTTCCAGCTGCCCAATGACACCTTGCGACGAATTGGCGATCTCGCGCATCTCCTCCGAATCCACCAGCATCTTGGAAGCCTCCCCCTGCAGCATCTGCATGATGCGTCCGATGGATTCGGACGCATTTTTGGTGTTCTCGGCCAGTTTACGCACCTCGTCCGCCACCACGGCGAAACCGCGCCCCGCCTCTCCGGCCCTGGCCGCCTCGATAGCGGCGTTCAATGCCAGCAAATTGGTCTGGTCGGCAATGGAGTTGATCAAGCCGACTGCCTTGTTGATTTCGGAACTGCGTGCATTCAACTCGGTGATCGCCTTGTTGGCATGATTTACCCGTTCGACAATGCCGGACAAGCGCTGCACCACATCGCTCACAGAAGTGCGGCTCTCATCCGCATCTTCACGGGTGCGCTTGGACAGTGTCGCGAGTTGCTCCATATTGTCGGTGATCACGCGCAAGTCTTGCTGGCTGGATACCAGGTTCTTCAACAGATTATTGGTATTGAGCTCATGCGCCTGCGACAATAACCTCGATCGCATCGCGCTCTGCTTTTGTTCCGACATTCCCTCCAGCAGGACATTCTGGTTCTCCAGACCTTTCTTGAATCCGCCGCGCAGGCCCCCGTGCACAGACTCGCGGTAAAACTTGCCCTCCAGGTTGGAGCGGAAGCTTGTTTCCTGCTCGCGGAAAAAAGTATTCAACTGATCCAGCATATCGTTCACGCTCCAGCACAACAGACTGAGCTCGTCGCGACTTTCTGCTATTCCAGTCACACGACTGTTGAACCTGCCCTGGGCGACTTCATCGACCACATTCTTCAATTTCGAAACAGGCGTCATCCATTGCCTTACCAGCCATTGCCCCCAGGCCGAAACTGCAAAGCTGATCACCAGAAAAGCGGCCATGAACATATCCACACCATGCAAAGCGAAACTGGTCAGGATGATCGCCAGCGTACCGGCGGAAAACGACCACAGCAGCAAGGAAAATTTAAATTGCAAGGACGAGTTCATCATAGCCGAGTCCTTTCTCATTCAATATATCGACCAGCACCTTGGTCGCAGCAGCGATTGCATTTGCTGCACCGGCCTTTTTTCCGCTTCCAGCATGGCGGCATAAACAGCAGTCGCAGTCTGTACACCGCTCTGTTTCGGTTTTCGGCGCACCGAGAAATATCCCGTTATATTTCCCGCAGGATCGAAAGTTGGCGTAACGTTGGTAAAAACCCAATAAAAACTGCCGTCCTTGGCCATGTTCTTGACGTAGGCAAAACACTCTTCGCGGTTCTGTATCTTGTCCCACAGCAGCTTGAATACGGCTCGCGGCATATCCGGATGGCGGATGATGTTGTGCTGCGTGCCGAGGAGTTCCGATTCGCTGTAGCCGGAAAACTCGATGAAGATACGGTTGCAGTACGTGATGATCCCCTTCGGATCGGTCGTGGAGACGATAAAATCGTCTTCGCGCATGACCCGTTCGACGGTGGTCGGTGTGATATGTCTTTTCATTACTCCCCCAACTCTGTTATTTTTCTGTTATTTTTATACGTGCCTAATACTTATTATCGGCACATGTTCAGACTACCTTAGCCTGACTCTCAATCCAAGAGCTTCGCCTCAAAATTCGGGCCAAAAAATGACCTCAACCCTCCCCTGCATCACCCTGGACACGGGAACCGACCCGAAACACTGCATTATCTGGTTGCATGGACTGGGGGCGGATGGCGAGGATTTTGTTCCCGTCGCCGATGAAATGGAACTGCCGGTCGCGGTGCGATACATCTTCCCACATGCACCTATGCGCCCCGTGACTATTAACGGCGGTTACGTAATGCGCGCCTGGTACGACATCCTGGTCGGAACTGCCTCTGCCGAAATATCCGCCAACATCGGCAGACATGAAGACGCAGCCGGAATTCGCGCCTCGCAGGCTGAGATCGAAAAATTGATTGCACAGGAAAGACAGCGGGGCGTAGCAGCAAAGAATATTTTCCTTGCCGGATTTTCTCAGGGAGGCGCGGTCGTGCTTTTTACCGGGCTGCGGCATAAAGAAAGGCTGGGCGGAATATTGGCGCTCTCCACTTATCTGCCGCTGCCGCAAACACTCCATTCAGAAGCAGACGACGCTGCAAAGCTCACTCCCATTTTCATGGCACACGGCCGGAGCGATACGGTGATTCCCCACGATTTCGGGCGCGCCTCTGCAGATGAACTGCTGCGGCAGGGCTATGAACTGGAGTGGCACAGCTACGACATGCCGCATTCAGTCTGCCCCGAGGAAATACGTGATATTGAACTATGGCTGACGCGAAGATTGTCCGAATGACATCTTATTCGGTAGTGGTGTCCTGTTCCATGCGGCGGTAGCGCGCCAGGTCGTAATCGTCGCCGGTTTCAACCAGAGACAGGGGAAGCAACAGGTAGCCCTTGCCTCCCAGTTCCATATTCAGACTGCGATTGGGCGAAAATGTGTCCGGCTTCATCAGCAACCATGCTTCCCCGCTGGTATCGGCAGGCCGGTTCAGGAATATCGCAATTTGCGCATCATCATTGAGAGTATGGACACGGTCTGATAGCGATACTCCTGTAATCTGTGTGCTCAATACTTCCACGCCGATATGCAGATTGTTATTCTCGTCGCGACTCAGCCTGCGCACGATGCCCGCGCCCCAGTGCGGAACGTTTTCCGGCTTGCTGCCGATCAGCGAACCGATCTTGATACCGTCCACGCGAACAAGGGGAACCACGCTGCGGAAACCCGTTACGCTGATATCCTCCACGTCCCAAATATCTCCCGAGTCTGAACTGAAGTTCAGGCTCAGATCGGTCTTTTCCAGCATCTTGAAAAAGCCGTTTGCCACCTTCAGGTTGACGTTGATCTTGCGGCGCGGATTGCGGCGTGTCGGAGGCGGCTGGGTCAGATTGGCGATCAGGCGATGCAATATCTCCTGCACCAGTTCTGCCTCGTAGTTCGCTCCATTGAACTGGACATAGTCCGGCACGATACCCTTGTCCAGTATTTTGCTCAGCTCGTGAAATTTTTCCATTGCTTTGCCTGCAACCAGAAAGCGCAACGCCGGATGCAATGTGGCATCGGCGGCGATGCGCATGGGCGGGGTGGGCTGCGAAAGATCGAACAGGAATATGCCATTGGCATTGTATTGGTCATATACCGTCAGGCCGTCATTCGCATAAGCGACCAGACGCTCGGTGATGTGTTCCTGCAAGGGGCTCAATACGCCCGCACTCACACCGTACCAGGTCAGCAAAGCGGTAAATTCCTGGGTCACGGAAGTATTGCCGGATACCCCGGCATACAAAGGTACGGCATCGTTCTGGTAGCCGTTCATTTCGGCGTGGCCGTAAAACTCCGACAGGTGTTGCCATAGCACGGACTCAACCAGGGCGTAGCGCGCTACAGCCATCTTCAGGCGACCGGTCAAAGCCGCGATGCCGCGCGCAGTCAAAGTGGCCAATTCGGGTTTGATGCCGGAAGCGCCCCGCTCGCCGTTGCGAAAGCGTGTCAGCACGCTATGGTGGGCCAGTTCACTCTGGATATAGAAATCGTTCAGCACCATCCATAGGCGGTTTTCCTGAAATTTCGAAAGAGGTTGAATCGTGAAGTAGTCGCGCAACAGTTTGCGCACAAACTGTTGCGCCGTTTCGTCGAACATGCGCAGCACGGCATATTCATGGTCCAGGCGCAATTCATCGGCCAATTCGACGATGGTCTCGATCCATCCCGTCAGTTCCTGCACAGCGTTCAGCGCATCGTTCTTCGGGATTTCCTCAAGCACTTGCAATGCAGACTTCATATCCGCCAGAGGATGATCCGATTTCTTGCCGAAAATGCCCAACATCTCGTCTCCCAGCGTCTGCGCACCTTGTATGGGCCATAATATAAGCACAAATCGGCAACCCTGACTATATGCAAAAAGGCCTATAACTTTTATTTCATCATGATTCCCCTACTGGAACATCGCATTTTCTTCCCGCCGGTCACTCAAGCGTTGCGCTCCCCCAACGGCCTGCTCGCGGCGGGCGGCGACCTTTCCGCTACGCGTCTGCTGGAAGCCTATCGTCACGGCATCTTCCCGTGGTTCAGCGAGGGCGAAACCATACTGTGGTGGAGTCCCGACCCGCGCATGGTGCTTTTCCCCGGAGAATTCAAGCTATCGCACTCTTTGCGCAAGACTCTGCGCAAGGGCAGCCATGAAGTCCGCACAGACACTGCCTTCGAGCAGGTCATGCGCGCGTGCGCCGCACCCCGGGAAGGAGCCAATGGCACGTGGATACACGAGGAGATGATCGGCGCCTATTGCGAATTGCACCGGCTGGGCTATGCGCATTCCATAGAGACATGGACGGATGGCCAGCTCGCAGGCGGACTCTATGGACTTGCACTGGGCAGGATGTTCTATGGCGAATCCATGTTCAGCCGCAGGACGGACGCATCCAAGATCGCCCTGGCCCACCTCGCCGCGCAACTCAAAAGATGGGATTTCGGCATGATCGACTGTCAGATGAACACGCCACATCTGGCTTCGCTGGGCGCCCGCGAGATTCCGCGCAAGGAATTTATCGCTCGCCTGCAAGAATTGATAAACTATGCACCTGTAACCGCCTGGCGTTTTGACGACGACCTATTCACATGAGCCTGCTCAAGGACATTCAGCTTTCCGCATTGCATCTCTACCTGACCGCGCCCTACCCGTGCAGTTACCTGGAGGGGCTCGAAGCGCGTTCGCAGGTGGCCACCCCCAGCTTCCTCATCACCACACCGATTTATTCGGAGCTGGTGCGCAACGGCTTCCGTCGCAGCGGCACTTTCACCTATCGTCCGCGCTGCGACACCTGCCATCAATGCGTGCCGGTACGTGTGGCGGTCGACGATTTCAAGCCTACGCGCTCGCAACGCCGCAGCCGAAAACAGCACAGCGGGCTGAATGTCACGCTGCACGCCTTGAAGGACAAAACGGAATATTTCGAGCTGTATCGCCGCTATCAGGAGGCACGCCACCGCAACGGGGGCATGGACGACGACAGCCCCGAGCAATACCGCAACTTCCTGCTGCAAAGCCACGTCGACACCCTGCTGGTGGAGTTTCGGGAAAACGAAGCGTTGCGCATGGTCAGCGTGGTAGATGTACTGCAGGACGGCTTGTCTGCGGTCTATACCTTCTACGATCCGGATATTCCGCATTCGAGCTTCGGCACATTCAATGTGCTGTGGCAAATCGAGCTATGCCGTAAATTGCAGTTACCCTACCTCTATCTCGGTTACTGGATAGCGGACAGCCGCAAGATGGCTTACAAGGCCAATTTCCAGCCGCTGCAGGGTTTGCAGGACGGCGTATGGCAGGGCATTCTGCAAAAGGAACAATCATGAGAAACCGCATCACCGCATTCATTGTTGCGCTATTACTTCTGCCTCCCTTGGCAATTTCCCTCTCCGGGCAGGGATGGGATGCACCCGCTCCTGTCGCTGGTGCAGTCTGGTTGCCTGCACTGTCCGGCATCATGACTATCATCGTCTTCAGCATTCTGCTCGACACGCTCACGTTCCATCGCGCCGGCAACAGCCTGTTGCGTTCGCAACGCGGCTATCTGCTCTGGAATGGCGTGGCAGGGATGTCCATTTGCATCCTGCTCGCCTATCTGAACCTCTTCGCAGGCGCGTGGTTCACCCCGGCAGGTTCGGATACGGCAGCACTGCTGCTCGCCGCACTATGCGGAACGGCACTGTTGCCCGCCATACTGATCACGCGCCTGTGGCTGGCGGGGTTGCCCGGTCTGGTTCGGCTAAGCACGCGCCGATTCGCTTTGCCCGCAATACCTGGCGAGACTGCCGCGATGCTTCTTTTGCTCGCCGCGCTGGCTGGATTGGTCGGGGGAACGATCTGGATAAACCATTTGGGCTGGTTGTTCTGGGCCGCTCCCTTGCTGTTGCTCGTCGCGCTGCAATTGCTGTGGCATGAGAGCACCGTCTTCTCCGGCTTGGCACAAGGCGACTGGAGCCGCGTATTGCTTGGCGCTGTCTCCGGCATCGCGGTCGGCGGCATCGCGCTGGCGGCGTATCGCCTGAGCGGGGGAACGATCTACCTTGTTGCGAACACCGGGGAACTCATCGCCGGTCTCGCACTGTTCGGCTTGCTCTGTTTGCAAGTCAGCGATGTCGTCGCCGAGAACTGGCGCGGCAAAAAGCGCACCAACGCTTTCAAGAAAAAACCGTTCCCCATCCCCATCGTCACCAAGAAAGACCTGTAGATGTTCCAATTGCTCCGCCCCGCCCTGTTCGCGCTTGATCCAGAAACAGCCCACCACGCCACGCTGGATGCGCTGAGAACGGCTCATTGCCTGGGCACGCTGCCATTTGTCGTCAAGCGTCCCGCCGATGATCCGCGCACGGTGATGGGGTTGAACTTCCCGAACCCGATCGGACTGGCAGCGGGGCTGGACAAAAACGGCGGCTATATCGACCCGCTCGCCGCGCTCGGTTTCGGCTTCATCGAGATCGGCACCGTGACGCCTCGCCCGCAACCCGGCAATCCCAAACCGCGCTTGTTCCGGCTGCCGCAGGCGCAGGGCATCATCAACCGCATGGGCTTCAACAACGACGGCGTGGATGCGCTCATCGGGAACGTGAAGCGCGCGAAATTCAAAGGCATACTCGGCATCAACATCGGCAAAAACGCGGATACCCCCATCGAGAAAGCGGCGGACGATTACCTGATCTGCCTGCGCAAGGTATATGCCTACGCCAGCTATGTCGCCATCAATATCTCCTCGCCCAACACCAAGAACCTGCGCCAATTACAAGGCGGCGACGAACTGGATGCATTGCTCGCGCAGTTAAAGGCCGAGCAGGAAAAGCTGGCACAACAGCATGGCAAGTACGTACCGCTGGCCGTGAAGATCGCTCCCGATCTGGATGCAGATCAGATCAAGAATATCGCCGCGCTGCTTATCAAGCACCGCATCGACGGCGTGATCGCCACCAACACCACCTTGTCGCGCGAAGGCGTGGAGAACCTGCCTCACGGCAACGAGACCGGCGGCCTGAGCGGCGCGCCGGTACGCGAAAAATCCACCGCCGTCATCCGCCAACTCGCTGCCGAACTGCGAGGCGCTCTGCCCATCATCGGCGTGGGTGGCATCCTGAAGGGTGCTGATGCGCTGGAAAAAATGCAGGCAGGCGCTGCACTGGTGCAGATGTACAGCGGCATGATCTACCGCGGCTGGGATCTGGTGGCGGAAAGCGCGGCTGCAATCAAGCAGCACAAGTAACTTTTCCTGCAAATTTGGCAATGACCAACATCGTCAATCTCGACTCTGCTCGGCGCAAACACCGCCAATCCAAGGCCGATGGCATCACACTATGTCAATCCGGTTTCCATAAATGGCAAACGATGGCGGGACAGCGCTTTGATGTGAAGCAGGGCAAACTCGTCACCACTGAACGATGCGCTCGCTGCAACATCGAGCGCACCAAACTGACATAGTCCGTGGTCCGTAGGTCGGGTTAGCGCAGCGTAACCCGACGTTGTTTTGAATTCATGTCGGGTTACGCTGCGCTAACCCGACCTACGAATACTACGAATGCTGCATCGATTGTGTCGGGCGTTTCAATCAACCGCCAACCGGTAACCAACTCCAACTTCAGTTAACAAGAAGCGCGGCCGCGCCGGGTCTTTCTCCAGCTTGTGACGCAGAGTGCCCATATAGATGCGCAGATAGTGGGCGCGCTCCACGTAATTCGGGCCCCAGACTTCCCTGAGCAGCAACTGGTGCGTCAGCACCTTGCCCGCGTGCTTGATCAACACCGTCAGCAGACGGTATTCGATCGGGGTGAGGTGAACTTCGGCACCGGCGACCGTGATTTTTCGATGCACCGTGTCCACCTTCAACTCATCCACCGAAAAGACGCCTTCATCCGCACTCCCCGCAGAGAAATGTCGCAACGCCACGCGTATCCTTGCCAGCAACTCGCCGACGCCGAAAGGCTTGACCAGATAGTCATCCGCTCCCGCATCCAGCGCGGAGATCTTGTCGCTTTCCTGCGAACGCGCAGAAAGAATGATGACTGGAACGGAGGACCATGCGCGTATTCCTCTGACGACTTCGACGCCATCCATATCGGGCAGGCCGAGATCGAGAATGATCAGGTCCGGCTTGCGCGTCGCGGCTTCGGCCAATCCCTGCTTGCCGGTTTCCGCCTCGACAACCTGATAGCCTTCAGAAGCCAGCGTCGTGCGCAGGAAGCGGCGTATCTGCGCTTCATCCTCGACAACGATAATGGTGGCGACCTTGCTCATGGACGAGTGACTTCTTCATGTTCGATCGAAGGCGGCTCGGATAACGGCAATGCGAAGTGCAATGCCGCGCCGCCCGATGGCAGGTTATCCGCCCACATCCGTCCGCCGTGCGCCTCCACGATGGCACGGCAGATCGTCAGTCCCAGACCCGCACCGCCCTGACTGCCTTCCCTTGCGACGCGGTGAAATTTTTCGAAGATGCGCTCTTCTTCTCCCGCCGGTATCCCGGGGCCGTGATCGGAGACGGTCACGACCAGTTCGTTCTGGTCGGTTCCGGCAGATATTTCGAAAGCGGTTCCGGGTGGGGTGTATTTCACCGCATTTTCCAGCAGGTTAGCAAACACCCGCTCCATCATCAGGCTGTCGATCTCTACCAACGGCAGATCGCGCGGCAACCTGACGTTGACCGGATGGTTGGCCATGCGAGTGCCCATTCCTGCCAGTGCTCCGCCGACGACTTCTTCCAGCGGTTGCCATTGCCGGTTCAGCACAACCGCCCCCGCCTCCAGCCTTGCCATGTCCAGCAGGTTGTTCGCCAGACCGGCCATGCGGATGGCCTCGTCATAGATGGCTTGGCCGAGTTCACGCCGGGCCTGATCGTCGAGCTTGTCGCTGTCGCGCACCAGGCTGCTGGAGGCACCGACGATCGCCGCCAGTGGCGTGCGCAAATCATGCGAGATCGCCGACAGCAAGGTATTGCGCAATTGCTCGGTTTCCATTTTGAGTTGCGCGACGTGCGCTTCCGCCGCCAGCCTGACCCGCTCCAGCGCCAGCGCGATCTGGCTCACGAAAGTTTCCAGCAGCCGCTGCTGCTCGGGCAGCGCGATCCGCGCCGGGTTCAGCGGCAGCAATGCCAACACGCCTATCATTCCGGAAGAGCCCGGTAGCGGCAGATAAACCACGTCGCCTCCCGGCAAGGTGTCCGTCCCCTGTCCCGCCATCTGCCCGTGGTCATACACCCATTGCGCCACGCTCAGATCGCTGCCGTGGCAGGATTGCGGAGTGCCCTCGTCGCTGGGGTAAACGATGCGTCCCGTTGCATCGGGCAGCAACACGACCGCCTGCGCCTCGAAAACCTCCGCCACATGCCTGACCGCGATGCGCAGGATGTTCTCTTCGCCGCGTGTCGCGGCCAGTTCGCGGCTCAGCGCAAATAGCGATGCGATCCGGCGTTCGCGGTGACCCGCTATCTTGGCCTGGTGACGGGTGCTCGCGGTCATGCTGCTGATCACCAGCGCGACCAGCAGCATGACCGCGAAAGTCACCAGATATTGACTATCCGCAACGGCGAAACTGAAGCGCGGCGGCACAAAGAAGAAATCAAACAGCACCACGCCCAGAAACGAACTCAGCACCGAGGGGCTGCGCCCGTAACGCGCGGCCACCACCACCACGCCCAACAGGTAGACCATGATCAGGTTGGCCAGATCGAAATGATCGAACATGAGCCATGCGATCGCAGTACAAATCGCCGTCGCCACGACCGCCCACAGATGGCCGATACGCCATTTGAATATCGGGTGCTGTTCCTCGGAAGCCAACCCGAGATACAGGCGGCTGCGCGAGAAATAGGGATTCTCCCTTGCCTGCGACAGGAAATTAGACTCCTTGCCCACCACATGGATGTCGAGGTCCCTGGCCTGACGGATGATGGTGTCGACCAGCGACCCGAACAGCCAGCGCCTCCACCCGCTCCGTGTCGGCTTGCCCAGCACAATACGGGTGGCATTGCGGGTACGGGCATAGGCGATCACTTCCTCGGCCAGTTTGTAGCCGCTCAGCGTTGCGGTTTCCGCACCCAGTTCTTCCGCCAGCTTCAGCGTGCGCAATATGGCATCGCGCTGTTCTTTGGAAAGACCTTGCAGCTTCGCCGTTTCGACATACACCACGACCCACTCCGCCTTCAGCATCTGCGCCAGGCGATACGCGGCACGCACCAGATTCTCCGCATTGTTGCCCGGCCCGATGCAGACCAGCAAACGCTCCTTCACCTGCCACACATTCTGGATGGCGTTATCCTGGCGGTAGTCGCGCATCTGCGCATCCACCCGATCTGCCGTGCGCCGCAACGCCAGTTCGCGCAACGCGATCAGGTTGCCCTTGCGGAAGAAATTCTGCGCTGCACGTTCTGCCTGCTGCGGCAGATAGACCTTGCCTTCCTTCAGCCGCTGCAACAACTCGTCCGGAGGCAGGTCGATCAGCTCGATCTCATTCGCACCCTCCAGTACCGCATCGGGCACAGTCTCCCACACCGGGATGCCGGTGATCTGCGAAATGATGTCGTTCAGGCTTTCGATGTGCTGGACATTGACTGCGGTGTAGACGTCGATCCCCGCATCCAGCAATTCCTCCACATCCTGCCAGCGCTTGGGATGGCGCGAATCCGGCGCATTGGTGTGGGCCAATTCGTCCACCAGGATCAGCGCAGGGTGGCGCTTGAGCGCGGCATCCAGATCGAACTCGCGCAATGTCGTATTCTGGCAGTCCACCATGCGTTGCGGCAGGATCTCCAGCCCTTCCAGCAAGCGCTCGGTCTCGATACGTTTGTGGGTTTCCACATAGCCCGCCACCACGTCCAGACCTTCCGCACGGCGCTCGCGCGCTGCCAGCAACATGCCGAAAGTCTTGCCGACACCGGCGGAAGCGCCGAAGAATATCTTCAGTCGGCCGCGGCGGCGCTTTGCTTCCTCGCGCTGCACTTTTTCCAGCAGTGCGTCGGGGTCGGGGCGTTGGTCGGCCATTATTTTCTCGGGCGGATTACAGCCAGCCGGACTTCTTGAAGCGGTAGTACAGATAGCCGCAAGTGCCAATGATTACGGACAGCGCGAGCGGATAGCCGTATTCAAGCGACAGTTCCGGCATGTTGCGGAAATTCATGCCCCAGATGCCGGCAAAGGCGGTGGCGACGGCAAAAATACCGGCCCAGGCAGCCAGGCGTTTGTTGATCTCGTTCTGTTCAATGGATACCGTGGACTGGGACACCAGGATCGCGGTGGTGATCGTGTCACGCATGGCGTCTACCGTGGAATTGATGCGCGCCAGATGGTCATACACATCGCGAAAATAATCCTGGGTGGTGGCACAAACTGGCGGCACGCGCCCGCCATGCAGTTTCCCGGTCGCTTCCATCAGCGGCAATACTGCATGTTTGAGCACCACGACCTTGCGCTTGAGTTCATACAACTGCTCGATATTGGCAAGCGCGGCGTTCTTGTCGAACAGGCGTTCTTCGATGGCTTCCAGTTGCGACTCCAGTTCATTGATCACCGGGAAGTAACGATCCACTACGGCATCCATCAAGGCGTAAAGCACAAAACCCGAGCCCAACCGCAACAGTTCCGGCTCACGCACGCAGCGTTCGCGCACCCCGAGAAAACCCTGCCTGGTGCGATTGCGGATCGAAAGGATGAAGTTGCGCTCGACGAAAATATTAATCTCGCCGACCGTCAATTCGGACTGATCGGACTCCACGACGTGCATCACCATGAACAGCGTATCGCCATACTCCTCGATCTTGGGCCGCTGGTGACCGTGCCGCGCGTCCTCGACCGCCAGATCGTGCAGCCCGAATTCCTTCTGCATCGTTTCAAGTTCGGCATCGGTCGTGTCGCGCAGCGCCACCCAGACGAAACAATCCTTGCGTTCGAGGTAATCGCTGATTTCTTCGACAGCGAGGTCGGCGAGCTTGACGCCGTTCTGGTAGGCAACGCAATTAAGTAGCATGGTGGCTGGTCTGTTATTTATCCAAACAATGTGAGCATAGTCGGTCTAACTTCTGCATTTAACCCAAAGACGACGTTCAAGTTTCCCGACAACGGACAGTCATAAAGTCATTTACGAAGCGTCGTTGGATATTTCGTTCAGACGACTATCTGTAGATGATCTGTCAAATAGCAAACTAAAGAATTCAACCGAACCGATGCCGATAGGCAATAGAATTAATGCGGGCACCTTCAAAATACCTGCTATGGCAGTTCCATAAATCGTGCCGCCAAATAAATTAGTTAACACCAAACTACCAAGACTAAAAGCTAATGAAATAACTATCAGGATAAGTGAAATAAAAATAATTCCCCATAATGGCGCAGTCAATGTACTTGGCATTGATAGTTTTCTCAATCTGATAATTAGCCAGATACGGCGAAATATTAGAAAAGCAAAACCATAGTAAATTACAAAATATAGTACATCTGGAATTACCATCCTTAAAAAGGAAAATTGGATAGTAATCATCGACAACGATAAAACAATATAGTGAGATGCCGGTTCAATCTTATGAACAATTAGAATAGTGAAATCATAAATCACCCCGATTGCCATGATACTGAATGCGCAGAAATAGCCGTACTTCTTCATATTGTCGCTGATGGTCATTTTTTTCATGATCTATGTCAGTTCTTGGCAGCCGATTCGCGCCCCTCGATCAATCTTCCTGCCTAGTCTTTCTGTTTTCCTTTGCCCGCATACTAAGGCGCCAGACAAACCAGAAAACTGCCGCGATCGTGACAAACGTTACAGCTTCAACTATCCAGACTATCGTTTGCACATGTTCCCTTTCCGGCATGGCGATTACAGCTTGTGCCTTGTTCGCCAGCATAGCCAGCGATGCGAGAACCATCCCTGTGATCGGTTTCATTTCGCTCCCCTTTGGCAATGAATTATTGTTGTGCGCAAGCAGTATGGTCACGTATTTGTTTACATCACGTTTTTGACCACGCGCACAGCAGCATCATATCGCAGCACAAATCATCTATCACGCCAAAACGGATGTGCTCGAATGCCCAACCTTATCCCAATAACGGTGCTCTTCGATCCAGTCTTAACGCATCGTATTCAGCGCCAGATTGAGTTCCAGTACATTCACCCGCGGCTCACCCAAGATGCCGAACTGACGGCCTTCAGTGTGTTCCGCCACCAGCTTGCGCAAGGCATCCGGGTTGAGGTTGCGCACGCGCGCCACGCGGGCAAGCTGGTATTCGGCTGCCGCAGGACTGATGTGCGGATCGAGGCCGCTGGCGGACGCGGTCACCAGGTCGACCGGAACCGGCTTCGTATTGCCAGGATCGGCATCGCGCAGGGCTTGCATCCTGGCCTTTACTGCGTCCGGCAACGCCGGGTTGGTCGGACCCAGATTGGAACCGCCGGAAGCGGATGCGTTGTTGGGCATCGGGCCGGTCGCCGAAGGACGGCTCCAGAAATATTTCGGGTCGGAGAACGACTGGCCGATGAGGCTGGAGCCGACCGGCTTGCCGTCTTGCAGGATCAGGCTGCCGTTGGCTTTGGTCGGCATGGTCAGCTGCGAGATGCCGGTCACCAGCAAGGGGTAAGCGAGGCCCGTAAGCAACGAGAGCAGCAGGAAGCTCATTACAGCGGGACGTAGTTCTTTCAGCATGTCATTTCCTTTCTATTCGCTTAGTCGTCATTCCGGCGCAGGCCGGAATGACGGAGTAATTGGTTTCGCATAATGTTTAAACCAGATGCAGCGCGACCAGCAACAGGTCGATCAGCTTGATGCCAACGAAAGGGACGATGAGGCCACCCAGCCCGTAGATCAACAGGTTGTTGCGCAGCAGCACATTCGCCCCGATGGCGCGGTATTTCACGCCCTTCAGCGCCAGCGGCACCAGCGCGATGATGATCAGCGCGTTGAAGATCACGGCGGACAGGATCGCGCTGGACGGCGTCGCCAGCCCCATCACGTTGAGCTTGCCCAGCGCAGGATAGGTGGAAGCGAAGGCTGCCGGAATGATGGCGAAATATTTCGACACATCGTTGGCGATGCTGAAGGTGGTCAGCGAGCCGCGGGTCATCAGCATCTGTTTGCCGGTCTCCACGATCTCGATCAGCTTGGTCGGGTTGGAATCCAGGTCCACCATGTTGCCCGCTTCCTTGGCGGCTTGCGTGCCGGTGTTCATGGCCACTGCCACGTCGGCCTGCGCCAGCGCCGGGGCGTCGTTGGTGCCGTCGCCCGTCATTGCCACCAGCCTGCCCTGCGCCTGATGTTCGCGTATCAGTTTGAGCTTGGCTTCCGGTGTGGCTTCGGCGAGGAAGTCGTCCACGCCCGCTTCGGCGGCAATAGCGGCTGCAGTGAGCCGGTTGTCGCCGGTGATCATGATGGTCTTGATGCCCATGCGGCGCAGTTCGGCGAAGCGTTCCTTGATGCCGCCCTTGACCACATCCTTGAGCTCGATCACGCCCAGCACTTTGATTCCATCCGCCACCACCAGCGGCGTGCTGCCGCGGCGCGAGACGGTGTCCACGGTATTGATGACATCGGCTGGAAAGATGCCGCCAAGATCGATCACGTAATTGCGAATGGCGTCAGTCGCACCTTTGCGTATCTGACGGCTATCCATATTCACTCCGCTCATGCGTGTATGCGCACTGAACGGAACGAAGGTCGCGCCCATCTCGTGGATGTTGCGTTCGCGCAGGCCGAATTTTTCCTTGGCTAAAACAACAATACTGCGGCCTTCCGGCGTTTCGTCGGCCAGCGAGGCCAGCTGTGCCGCATCGGCCAACTCCGCCTCGGTCACACCGCTGGCATGCAGGAAGTTGCTGGCCTGGCGATTGCCCAATGTAATCGTGCCGGTCTTGTCCAGCAGCAATACATCCACATCGCCTGCCGCTTCCACCGCACGTCCACTCGTTGCGATCACGTTCTTCTGCAGCATGCGACCCATGCCGGCCACGCCAATGGCGGAGAGCAGACCGCCGATCGTGGTCGGGATCAGGCACACCAACAGTGCCACCAGTACGGTGATGCTGACCGGTTGCCCTGCCCCTGCCACCTCGACGCTGTAGATGGAAAACGGCAACAGGGTGACGGTGACGAACAGGAAGATCAGCGTCATCGCCACCAGCAATATGGTGAGCGCGATCTCGTTTGGCGTCTTTTGGCGCTTGGCGCTTTCCACCATCGCGATCATGCGATCCAGGAAGGTCTCTCCCGGATTGGTGGTGATGCGCACCACCAGCCAGTCGGACAGCACGCGCGTACCACCGGTCACCGCGCTGAAGTCGCCGCCGGAGGCGCGTATCACCGGTGCGCTTTCGCCGGTGATGGCGCTCTCATCCACCGAGGCCACGCCTTCCACCACCTCGCCGTCGCCCGGAATAAAATCTCCCGCTTCCACCATCACCACATCGTCCTTGCGCAAACTGGAACCGGGCGCCAGAACGTACTGTTCTCCATACTTCGGACGCATAAGCTTCTTGGCCTGGATGTCGCGCTTGGCGCTGCGCATGGCGGCGGCCTGGGCACGGCTGCGGCCTTCCGCCACTGCTTCGGCGAAATTGGCGAACAGCACGGTGAACCACAGCCACAGCGTTATCGCCAGGATGAAGCCGGACGGTGCTTCGCCGTGCCCGCCCAGCGCCTGAAAGAACAGCGCCGTGGTCAGTACGCTGCCCACCCACACCACGAACATCACCGGGTTCTTCATTTGCTGGCGCGGACTCAGCTTCTTGAACGAATCCACTACGGCCTGCTTGACGATGTCGCGCTCGAACAGGGGAAACGGAATTGCTTTAGTTGTCATGTAAATCTCCTGTCAGCATGTAGGTTGGGTTAGCGGTTTCATCGCGTAATCCAACAGACAATTTTAGGGTCTCTGCTTATGTTGGGTTACGGCGCAAAAACTGCGCCTAACCCAACCTACTCATGTTCAAGTGTTCGATCACCGGCCCCAATGCCAATGCAGGCACAAAATTCAGCGCGCCCACCAGCAACACCGTGCCGATCAACAGCCAGACGAACATCTGCGTGTGAGTCGCCATGCTGCCTATGCTGGCGGGGATGCGTTTCTTCGCCGCCAGCGAACCCGCCAGCGCCAGCACCGGGATCATCAGCCAGATGCGGCCGACGAACATCTCAAAGCCCAGCGCGATGTTGTAAAAAGGCGTATTGGCCGACAGCCCGGCGAAAGCGCTGCCGTTATTGCCGACCGCGGACGAGAACGCATACAGGATCTCGCTGAAACCATGAGCGCCGGGATTGGCGACGCCCGCCTTGCCTGAAGCCAGCATGACAGCCAAGGCAGTCCCACCGAGGATGATCATCGGCGGAATCAGGATTACTAGAGATGCCATCTTGATATCGAACGCCTCGATCTTCTTGCCCAAGTATTCCGGAGTGCGGCCTATCATCAGTCCGGCGAGAAACACCGCGATCACGGCATACACCAGCATGCCGTACAGGCCGGAACCGACCCCGCCGAAGATCACTTCGCCCAGTTGAATCTGTGCCAGCGGAACCAGCCCGCCCAGCGGCGTGAAGGAGTCGTGCATTCCATTCACCGCCCCGCAGGAAGCCGCCGTGGTGATGGTGGCGAACAAAGCGGAGTTGACGATGCCGAAGCGCGTCTCCTTGCCTTCCATGTTGCCGCCGGGCTGCGTAGCAGAAGCATCTTGATCCACACCCAACGCAGTGAAGGCGGGATTGCCCTGCTGCTCGGCGTATTCAGTCACGGCAAGGAAGCCGACGAACAGGATGGTCATGGCCACGAGGATCGCCCAACCCTGGCGTGTGTCACCCACCATGCTGCCGAAGGTGTAGCACAGCGCGGCGGGGATCAGGAACATCGCAATCATCGCCAGGAAATTGGAGAGCGGTGTGGGATTCTCGAACGGATGAGCGGAGTTGGCATTGAAGAAACCGCCGCCGTTGGTCCCAAGTTGCTTGATCGCTTCCTGCGAAGCAACCGGCCCCATGGCGATGACTTGCTCTTTCGTTGTCGCCTTTTCCGTGACCGGATTGCCAGCGGTATCTTTCAGCGCGTTACCGTCGGAATCCATTTTCGGATTGTCGTAAGTGACCGTTTCCACCGCAGGCACGGTTTGATAGGAAGAGAAGTTCTGCACCACACCCTGGCTGACCAGCGCCAGCGCCAACACGATGCTGAGCGGCAACAATATATAGACAATGCTGCGCGTCATATCCACCCAGAAGTTGCCTATGGTTTCCGTGGTGTGGCGCGCAAAGCCGCGTATCAGTGCCACCAGCACGGCCATGCCGGCAGCGGCAGAGAAGAAGTTCTGCACCGCCATCGCGGCCATCTGTACCAGATAGCTCATCGTGGATTCGCCGCCATAGCCCTGCCAATTGGTGTTGGTCATAAAACTGATCGCCGTGTTGAACGCAGAATCAGGACTGACCGCGGCCAAGCCTTGCGGATTCAAAGGCAGCATACCCTGCAGGCGCTGCATGGCATACACTGCCAGCACGCCGAGCAGCGCAAACCACAGCATCGCCAGTGCATAGCGCGTCCAGCGCATCTCCTGCGTGCTGTCCACGCCACACAGGCGGTAAAAGAGATTTTCGGCAGGCGCTACCCAGCGCACGAACACCGGCAGTTTTCCTTCATACACTTGCGCCATGTACCAGCCGAGTGGTTTCGTCAGGGCAATCAGTACACCGAGGTACAAGGTAATTTGCAGCAATCCGTTGGTGCTCATCAGAACAACTCCGGTTTAAGCAAGGCAACGACGAGATAAACCACCAGTAGCAAGGCTACGATGGCGCCGACGATATAGAAGAAGGTCATTGCGGCCTCCCCAGTTTCTCGATGCCGTATATCAGCAGCACGCTCAGGCCGAAGAGGGCCAGAATCAACAATAGATAGAACCAGTCCATTTGTTTTCCCCTAAAACGTAAAAAGCACAAGATGCATGGTAGGGAATTGCAGATCAAAATGATGTATAGATGAATCCCGAGGATATAAAAATGTTGTAAAGATTCTGACTGGCCCGATATACAAGCTTGAACCGGTCAGCCAGACTGCTAACCGGTTTGAAACGCGGCCGACAGGCAGCAAGTACCCATATAATTGATATGTCATAACAATCCAGGGGTTTCTCGTGCAAAGCCCAAGTTTGTTTTTGGACATAATCAAGCGTAGAGTGCCGCCCCATTCTTGCGCAGACAGATAAAAAAAGCCGGGGGAGGGAGTACAAGATGGATATGAAGCATGCGAATAAAAAGGCTTCGACAGGATCACTGGCGCTAGCCGCGCTCGGCGTGGTGTACGGCGACATCGGCACCAGTCCATTGTATGCATTCAAGGAAGCTTTCGTTGGACCGCACGGGTTGACCCCTAACGAGCCGAACGTGCTGGCAACCTTATCCGCATTGTTCTGGGCGATGATGCTGATCATCTCGATCAAATACGTGTGGATCATGCTCAAGTTCGACAACGACGGCGAGGGCGGAGTACTCGCTCTGACTGCACTCGCAAACCGTTCGTCAAAGGGTACCGCGCGCTGGAAAATGTGGATCGTCACGGCGGGCATCTTTGCGGCAGCCTTGTTTTACGGCGATGCGCTGATCACTCCGGCAATCTCTGTGCTCTCGGCGGTGGAAGGTATCAGCGTCGCCACACCGGCATTCGAGCAATTCATCATCCCGATCACCGTCGGCGTGCTCACCGGCCTGTTCTTTATCCAGCGGCACGGTACGGGCAGCATGGGCAAGTTATTCGGCCCCATCACATTGCTGTGGTTCGGGGCTCTGGCCGTTCTCGGCGCCCTCAGCATCGCACAAAACCCCGGCGTGCTACATGCCCTGAATCCGATGTATGCCATCCATTTCGCGTTGGAACATCCGGCAGGCATGTTCATGCTGCTGTCCGCCGTGTTCCTGGCGCTCACCGGCGGCGAGGCACTGTATGCAGACATGGGGCATTTTGGCTCCAAACCGATTCAGATGGCGTGGTTCGGACTGGTGTGTCCGGCGTTGCTCATTAACTATTTCGGACAAGGGGCGCTCGTATTGCGTTCGGCTGATGCCATCCAGAATCCTTTCTATCTGTTATCGCCCGAATGGTTCATGCTGCCCCTGGTTGTATTGGCCACTGCCGCCACAGTGATCGCCTCGCAGGCCACCATTTCCGGCGCTTATTCGATGACCCTGCAAGCCATGCGCATGGGCTATCTACCGCGTCTGTACATCCAGCACACCTCCGATTCGCAGCGCGGACAGATCTACATTCCCGCCGTGAACTGGATGATGATGGTCGGCGTGATTGTCCTCGTGTTCCAGTTCGGCTCCTCCAACGCACTTGCTGCCGCCTACGGTATCGCCGTGTCCGGCACCATGATCATCACCACCTTGCTGGCCATTTTCGTCACCATTATGGTGCCGGGACGGGTGCGTGCCCTGCTGTTGCCCGCATTGCTGATATTCGTGTTGCTGGAGCTGATGTTTTTCAGCTCCAATCTGACCAAGCTCTTTCACGGCGGCTGGATGCCGCTGGCGTTCGGCCTCTTCCTGTTCCTGCTGCTCTCGACCTGGAAACGCGGCAGTTCGCTGATCTCCGAGCAACGGCGCAAGATCGATATCCCGATGTCCCTGTTCATCTCCGGCACACAACCAGAAGTACCGCGCGTGCCGGGTACGGCGGTCTACCTGACGGCCGACCCGACCATGGTCCCCAGTGCGCTGTTCCACAACCTGAAGCACTTCAAGGTATTGCATGAGCAGACCCTGTTCCTGCATGTGGTGACCGAGGACGTGCCTTACATCGAGTTGCCCGAGCGCCTGAAAGTCACCCAGCTCGCACCCGGCATGTACGATGTCGCTTTGCATTTCGGTTTCCGCCAGGAAGTGGACATCCCCATGGCATTGCAGGGTTTGGGGGCACACGGGGTGGAACTCGAACCGATGTCCACCACCTTCTTCGTTGCGCGATCCAATGTCGCGGACGGTCCCGGCGGCATGTCCGCCTGGCGTTGCGCGCTGTTCTCATGGATGACGCGCCAATCGGAAGGCGCGACGAGCTTCTTCAATCTCCCACCCAACCAAGTGGTTGAACTCGGCACTAAGGTAATGCTGTAGCGCGACACTGATGAGCAGAAGTTATATCGATATAGCCTGACAACGGTTGAAGCAGCATCTGATTCGGCGGATAATCACTCTCTTCTTAGGAGTGCCGGTCGAATGACAGAATACTTACTCATCCTTGTCAGTACGGTGTTTGTGAATAACATTGTGATGGTGAAGATACTCGGGCTGTGCCCGTTCATGGGCGTGTCCAAAAAGCTGGAGGCGGCAATCGGTATGGGCGCCGCCACGACTTTCGTGTTGACGCTGGGTTCCGGTGCCAGCTACCTGATCGAACATTACCTGCTCGGCCCCAATCTCGCTTACCTCACCACGCTGTCGTTCATCGTGGTTATCGCCGGGATTGTTCAATTTACAGAAATGGCAGTCAAAAAGACCAGCCCGGAGCTGTACCAGATTCTTGGCATTTATCTCCCCCTCATCACCACCAACTGCGCGGTGCTCGGCATCCCCCTGCTCAACGTGCAGGCCAAGCATGATTTCATGCAGTCGCTGCTGTTCGGCTTTGGCGGTGCGATGGGCTTCACGCTGGTGATGATCCTGTTCGCCGGTATCCGCGAGCGCCTGGAAGGCGCCGACGTTCCCGGAATCTTCAAGGGTTCGGCCATTGCCATGGTCACCGCCGGACTGATGAGCTTGTCATTCATGGGGTTCTCGGGCCTGGTGAAATGATTGCTGCACTTTGGGTGATGGTCGGCATCTCGTTGCTGCTTGGAGCGGTGTTGGGTTTTTCCGCGATCAAGTTCAAGGTCGAGGGCAATCCGCTGGTAGAGAAGATTGATGCCGTGCTGCCGCAGACGCAGTGCGGCCAATGCGGTTATCCCGGCTGCAAGCCCTATGCCGAAGCCATCGCCAAAGGCGACGCCAACATCAACAAGTGTCCTCCCGGCGGTGAAGAAGGCATACGCAAACTGGCCGATCTGCTTGGCGTCGAATATGTGCCGTTCGGCGAGGGTGCAGCCCCCAAGGCCAAGGCAGTCGCCTTCATCGACGAGCAGACCTGCATCGGTTGTACCCTTTGCCTGCAAGCCTGCCCGGTCGATGCCATCGTCGGCGCTGCAAAACAGATGCATACCATCATCGCCTCCGAATGCACCGGTTGCGAACTGTGTGTCGCGCCCTGCCCGGTGGATTGCATCAGCATGCAGCCCCTCGGCGAAGACATCACCAACTGGAAATGGGACTACCCGACCATTCCCATCGTACAGGTTGCCGCAAGATGAGACCGTTGTTCAAATTCCACGGCGGCGTCCACCCGGCCACGCATAAAGCCGAATCGACGCGCACTCCGATCGCGCTGGCGCCGATCCCCTCTAAACTGGTGATCCCGCTGCACCAGCATGTGGGCAATCGCGCCGTGCCGGTGGTGCAGGTCGGCGAGCGCGTGCTCAAGGGCCAGATCATCGGCAGGCCGGAAGGGCGCCTTTCCAGCGCGGTGCATGCTTCCACCTCCGGGACGGTCAGCGCCATCGACATGCAACTGGTCGCCCATCATTCCGGACTGCCGGATTTGTGCGTCACCCTGATACCGGACGGCAAGGATGAATGGATAGCGCACAGCGGCGTGGACTACAAGCAGACCGAGCACACCGATCTGCGCCACCGGCTGCGGCAGGCAGGCGTAGTCGGCCTGGGTGGTGCCGTATTCCCCAGCGACATGAAGTCGTACTCGCACAAGCACAAGATCAAGACGCTGGTGCTCAACGGTGCCGAGTGCGAGCCTTACATCACCTGCGACGACTTGCTGATGCGCGAACGCGCCGGCGACATCCTGCGCGGTGCCGAAGTGCTGCGCGAACTGCTGTATGCGGAAGAAGTGCTGGTCGGCATCGAGGACAACAAACCGGAAGCCATCGCCGCGATGCAACAGGCCGTGCTGGACGCCAAGCATACGCACATGGAAGTGATCGCCGTGCCCACGCTGTACCCGGGTGGCGGCGCCAAGCAGCTCATCCGCGTGCTGACCGGCATTGAAGTCGCCGCCGGCGTGCGCTCCACCGAGATGGGCGTGCAATGCTTCAATGTCGCCACGGCCTACTGCGTCTGGCGCGCGATCACATTCGGGGAGCCGCTGCTGTCGCGTATCGTCACCGTCACCGGCAATGTCGAGCATGCGCAGAACTATGAAGTGCTGCTGGGCACACCGGTGGACGAACTGGTCGCACTGGCCGGCAGCAAGCCCGATACCGATCGCCACATCATGGGAGGCCCGATGATGGGCGTGGACCTGCCGTCCGGCTCGGTGGGCGTGACCAAGGCGACCAACTGCATCATCGAGTCGTCGCCCAAGCTGTTTCCGCCGCCGCCGCCCGCCCTGCCCTGCATACGCTGCACGCGCTGCGCCGACGTTTGCCCGGCCGAGCTGCAACCGCAGGATCTCTACTGGTATGCCAAGGCCAAGGATTTCGGCAAGACGCAGGAATACCACCTGTTCGACTGCATCGAATGCGGCGCCTGCGCCTACGTCTGCCCCAGCCAGATACCGCTGGTCCAGTATTACCGTTTCGCAAAGAGCGAGATATGGCAGCGCGAACGCGAGGCCCAGGCGGCCGATCTCGCGCGTGAACGGCACGAGTATCGCCTGCAGCGCATCGAGCGCGAAAAGCAGGAGAAAGCCGAGCGCCTCGCTCAAAAGGAGAAAGCCGCGCTCGCCGCAAAGCCGGTCTCCCCGGCACTGGTACCCGTCGCTCCCGGCACCGACCCGGAAGACACCATGCAGATGCGCATCGATGCCGCCATCGCACGCGCAAAAGAACAGGCCGCGACTGCGCAACCTAAGAACATTGACGCATTGACGCCGCAACAGCAGGCCGAGATCGCCGAGATCGAAGCCCGTCGCGCAAAATTCCAGGAAATGGCAACCAGTGCCGGCGCGGACGACGATACGCCGAAACACAAATAGGAAACTCTCAAACCATGTGGTCATCGCCTTTCATCACCCAGCCCAGCAGCGTCAGCCAGATCATGTTGCGGGTCCTCATCGCGCTGATTCCCGGCATCGCGCTGTATGTCTGGTATTTCGGACCGGCAATCCTGGTATCGATCGCACTGGCCTCCGTCACGGCACTGGCGACCGAAGCCGTCATGCTCAAGCTGCGCCAGCGCCCGCTCAAACCCTTCCTGTCCGACAACAGCGCCTTGCTCACCGCCTGGTTGCTGGCGCTGTCCATCCCTGCGCTCGCACCGTGGTGGCTGGTGGTGGTCGGCACCGGCTTTGCCATCGCCATCTCCAAACACCTGTACGGGGGGCTGGGCAACAATCCGTTCAACCCGGCGATGATCGGTTATGCCGTGCTCATCATCTCCTTCCCGGTACACATGACGCACTGGATCACACCGCACGGAATGGGCGGCATCGAACTGTCGTTCGGAGAACAGCTGGACTACATTTTCAATGGCGTACTACCTGACGGCTTGAAGCTGGATGCGGTGACCATGGCGACACCGCTGGATACGCTGAAGACGCAATTGCACCTCGGCTTATCGGTGAACGACATCCGCGACATGCCTATCTACGGCCATCTGGCAGGCAAAGGCAGCGAGATGGTGGCGATCGGCTTCGCGATCGGCGGCCTCTACTTGCTCTCCATCCGCATCATCTCCTGGCATCTGCCGGTTGCGTTCCTTGCGACCCTGTTCGCCACGGCAGGCCTGTTCCATCTGGTCGATCCGGTGCATTACGTCACGCCTTTGTTCCACTGGTTTTCCGGCGCAGCGATACTGGGCGCATTTTTTATCCTGACCGATCCTGTCACTTCGCCGACGACTGCCAAAGGCAAGCTGATCTTCGCCGCCGGCGCGGGCCTGCTTACTTACCTTATCCGTGCTTTTGGCGGCTTCCCGGACGGCATGGCTTTTGCCACGCTGCTGATGAATATCTGCGTGCCGCTGATCGATGCCTGGACACAACCCAAGGTGTTCGGCAAGAAAGGAGAAGGCAAATGAAACGCATCGCCCGCTCCACCCTGCAAACCGCCATCAATCTGGTGTTCTTTGCCGTCGTCGGCACGGCGATATTGGCTTCGGTTTTTTATATGACACACGATGCAATCGTGAAAAGTGAAGAAGCTGAGAAACTGAAGCTCATCACGCAGATTGTGCCGTCTTCAATATTTGATAACGATATCATCCAGGACACGCTGAGCATCCCCGCCGATCCGCTACTGGGCAACGCAGACAGTACACTTGCCTATCGTGCCCGCATCAAGGGCGAGCCCTCCGCGGTGGTATTGGAAGCTGTCGCGCCGGACGGTTACAGCGGCAAGATCAATCTCATCCTGGCCGTACGCGCCAACGGAGAACTGGCCGGCGTTCGCGTGGTGTCGCACAAGGAAACGCCGGGCTTGGGCGATTACATCGAACTTCCGAAAAACCCCTGGATCAAAGGGTTTGATGGAAAGTCGCGCGAGGTGTACAAAGACGCAGACTGGAAAGTGAAGAAAGACGGCGGCCAGTTCGACTATATGGCGGGCGCCACCATTACGCCGCGTGCCGTCATCAAAGCCGTCAACAAAGCCTTGATATATTTCGGCGATAATCGCGACAAGCTGTTCGCAGTGAGTGCGCCGCCGACAAACAAGGAAAAAACTAAGTGATGCCTCTAGAAATTCGTTTTGCGGGATGAAGCGCAAGGAGCCGCGGAGCGAATGACGAGGCATATCGAGTTGATAGACGAGGAATGAGCGAGCACGCGACGTCGCGATTCGCCCGCAAAACGAATTTATAGGGGTATCAAAATGAACCTTCAGGAATACAAAGACATCTTCCACAACGGTATGTGGAAACAGAATACCGGCGTAGTTCAACTGCTCGGCATGTGCCCCATCTTGGCGGTCAGCAGTTCGGTAGTGAATGGCGTCAGCCTCGGCCTGGCAACTGCGGTCGTCATGGCATTGAGCGGCGCTGCCGTTGCGCCCATCCGCAACTTCGTGCCCAACGAGATCCGCATTCCCGTGTTCATCCTGATCATCGCGGTTTTGGTCACCGTCGTGCAATATCTGATGAACGCCTACATGTACGGACTCTATGTGGTGCTTGGCATCTTCATCCCCCTGATCGTCACCAACTGCATCGTGCTGGCGCGCGTGGAAGCCTTCGCCTCCAAAAATTCGGCCGCCACTTCAGCCTGGGACGGCTTTTCCATGGGACTCGGCTTGACCGCTGTACTCGCCGTCTTGGGAGGGATGCGTGAACTCTTTGGACATGGCACGCTGCTCTCCGGTATCGATCTCGCACTGGGCGAGGCAACGAAAAGTTGGGTGATACACGTTATTCCCAATTACAAAGGTTTCCTGCTTGCCATCCTGCCTCCCGGTGCCTTCATCGGATTGGGGATGCTCATTGCCGGCAAGAATTGGCTCGGACTGCGCGCGGAGCGCAAGGCAAAACAACGCCCATTGACGATGACTCCATTGCAAGGCGCCACACAGGGATGAATGCGGCAAAACGCCGCGAGATTTTTTTACGCCTGCAAGCGGCCAATCCGCATCCCACTACCGAGCTGGAATACTCCACACCGTTCGAGTTGCTGGTCGCAGTGATCCTCTCGGCGCAGGCCACGGACAAGAGCGTCAACCTTGCCACGCGTGAACTGTTCCCGGTCGCCAACACACCGCAGTCGATACTCGACCTGGGAGAAGCCGGATTGCGCGAATACGTGCAGCGCATCGGCCTCTACCAGACCAAAAGCAAACATATCATCCGGATGTGCCGCATCCTGCTGGAACAGCATGACGGTCAGGTGCCGCAGACGCGCGAGGCGCTGGAAGCCCTGCCCGGTGTGGGCCGCAAGACCGCCAACGTGATCTTGAACACGGCCTTCGGCCAGCCCACCATTGCGGTGGATACGCATATCTTCCGCATCAGCAACCGCACCGGCCTGGCGCCCGGCAAGGACGTGGTGGAGGTCGAAAAGAAACTGGTGAAGTTTGTGCCGGATGAGTTCAAGCACGATGCGCACCACTGGCTGATCCTGCACGGGCGTTATGTGTGCCAGGCACGCAAGCCGAAGTGCGGGGAGTGCATCATTGAAAGTCTGTGCGAATACAAAGAAAAGGTATTCTGATGTTTCAGCCTACCCGTGACGAAGCAAGAAAATTCCTGTTTGAATCCTGGCGCAAACGCCGCGTCGGGGAATTGCTCACGCCGCTGGAAGACCTCACGGCTCAACTCATCGATAAGCATCCTGAGTACCACGCCCTGTTCGACGATCCCGAACGCAATCAGGACAAGGATTTCGCACCGGACGGCGACGTGGTCAACCCCTTTCTGCATCTGATGATGCACCTGACCATTGAGGAACAGATTTCCATCGGCCAGCCGCAGGGCATCCGCGAGCAGTTCATGCGCTTGACGCAGAAGTATGAATCGGAACACGAGGCGCAGCATGCGATCATGGATTGCCTGGGCGAAATGATCTGGCAGGCGCAACGCAACAAGACCGCGCCGGATGCGATGATCTATATGAGTTGCCTGGAGAAGCAGTGATATGAGACTCAGCAAAATTACCACGCGCACCGGCGACGACGGCACAACCGGATTGGCAGACGGTACGCGCGTAGCAAAGGATTGTGCCCGCATCACAGTAATCGGCAGCGTGGACGAGCTCAACAGTCATCTTGGCGTACTGCTCGCCGAACCCCTGCCGGGCGATGTACAGCCGGAATTATTGCGGATCCAGAATGACCTGTTCGACCTCGGTGCCGTACTTGCTTCACCAGGCGCACCTTCGTTCGATGCCGCCAAACTTGCCCGTCTGGATGCGGCCATCGCTCACTACAATGCCGGACTGCCGCCGCTCAAGGAATTCATTCTGCCCGGCGGGACGCGTGCTGCTGCGCTGTGTCATGTGGCGCGCAGTGTGACGCGCCGTGCCGAGCGCGATCTACTGCACATGATGCACGGCGAAACTGTGCCACAGGAAGGTTTGCGCTATCTTAACCGGCTCTCGGATCTCCTGTTCGTGCTGAGCAGGACACTTAATCGTTCTGCGGATCAAGATGAAACACTCTGGAAACGCTCTTAAAAGCTGAACTTCCAGAGTTGCCTTTTGCCCACTGTCATGCGACTGATGCAATTTCAATGGAAAAATGGATAAAATGCCTCACGCAGACCCATTTGATACAAGGAGATTGCCATGCCGCACCAACAGCATCACCCTTTTGTATTAAAGACCTCTTCACATATCCAGGAGATACTGGAACCAAGCAACGAACCATGGCAGGTCGATTTGAAAGACCCGGCCTTGTCGGTAATGACGGATTTCCGGGTGCGCGCTATGTTCATGGTTCATCCGGATGAGACCATAGACGATGCCTTGCACAAGATGAAGGTAGCCGGCCTGCGTATCGCCTTCGTGAAGGAAAAGGGTTCGGATAAGCTGCTCGGCGCTATCACTTCTTACGACATCATGGGTGAAAAGCCCATGCGTTTCCTGCAAAGCGTCGGCTTCTCGGACAAGGGCGTTACCCACAAAGACATTCGCGTCAGCGATATCATGGAACACACCAAGGACTGGGTAGTTGCCGAATTGCACGAAATCGAAAAGGCGAACGTGCAAAACGTCCTTGAAGCCTTGCAGAAAAAAGGCAAGACCCATCTCCCTGTCCTCGATATCATGACCGGACAGCAACCCAGGCTGCGCGGATTGTTTTCTTCCGCAAAAATATTGCGGTTGACCGAGATCAGTCGGCAGAAAATGGCACACACCAAGTAATATTCAAGGGAGAAAAAGACCAAGGACGCTCGGGTTCAACCGTGCGCCCTTGTTTTTTTCACAGTTCAGGGAAGTGTCGGGGAATCAGGGAGTGTCGGTGGCTTCGGTTTACGTAATCCGAGCAGCCACATCACATAGCCGGACAGACAGTACCCAAAGAACAGCAGGAACAAATTAAGCGGGGGATCCTGCGCGACAAAAATAAAGAACAGCACAAACAGGAAGATGACGATGAACGGCACACTCTTGCGCATGTTGAGGGATTTGAAACTGTAGTACTTGAGGTTGCTTACCATGGAGAGGCCCGCAAACACGGTCAGCAAAGCGGCATACCAGCGCAAATCGAAGCCGGTGAAATGGTTGTCCAGCATCACCCAGACGAATCCCGCCACCAGCGCGGCAGCGGCCGGGCTGGGCAATCCCTGGAAGTAGCGTTTGTCGACCACGTCGATATTGGTGTTGAAACGTGCAAGACGCAATGCCGCACCCGCGCAGAAAATGAAAGCAGCGAACCATCCCCACTTGCCCAGATCACGGAACGCCCATTCGTACATCAGGATGGAAGGTGCGACGCCGAACGACACCATGTCGGACAAACTATCGTATTCCGCGCCAAATTCGCTCTGGGTATGCGTCAGTCGCGCCACGCGGCCATCCAGCCCGTCCAGCACCATGGCGATGAAGATGGACACGGCGGCGTATTCGAACTTGCCGTTCATCGCCTGCACGATGGCATAGAATCCGGCAAACAGCGCAGCCGTGGTGAACAGGTTGGGCAGCAGATAGATGCTGCGCCGACGTAGGTCCATATGTTTGCGCTGTTCTACTTCGTTCATGGGTTTCAGAGCTTCGCCAGGATGGTTGTGGTGGCGGACACTTTATCACCGATAGCGACTTTGACGGTAGCCGTCAGCGGCAGATAGACATCCACGCGGGAACCGAAACGGATAAATCCGTAACGTTGGCCGCGCGTCAGCACATCGCCCACTTTGATATAGCACAGGATGCGGCGGGCGATCAGCCCGGCCACCTGCACAAAGGTAACGGTCTGTCCGTCGTTCGTCGTCAGCACCACGGCATTGCGCTCATTATCGGTAGAAGCCTTGTCCAGATCGGCATTCACGAATTTACCGGGGAAATATTGCACTTTTTGTACCGTGCCATCCACCGGGCTGCGATTGGAATGCACGTTGAACACATTCATGAATACGCTGACCAGGATCGCTTCACGCTGTCCATAAGGGTCTTGCGTGCGCTCGACCTTGATGACGCGACCGTCGGCAGGCGACAGAACGATACCTTCCTGCTGCGGTATCTCGCGTGCCGGGTCGCGGAAGAACTGCAATACAAACACGAAGATGATCCACAGTGGAATCGACCAGAGCGCACACCAGACGGTTGCAGCAACGGCCAAAGCCAGGGAAATGGCCAGAAACGGCCAACCCTCGCGGGCAATGATGGGATGCGGATAGTTATTCATAGGATTCAGGATACGGGATTCAGGATTCAGAAAATCAGAGGAAAACAGGATTCAGGATAGTTTCCACTGTATCCCGAATCCTGCATCCTGATTCCTAGTTTTTCGATTGGTCGACCAGCTTGTTCTTGCCTATCCACGGCATCATGGAGCGCAATTGGCCACCCACCACCTCGATCGGATGCACTGCGTTCAAACGGCGGCGCGCTGTCATCTCCGGATAGTTGGTGCGGCCTTCCAGGATGAACTGCTTCGCATAGGAACCGTTCTGGATGTTGTTCAGGCATTCTTTCATCGCGGCACGGGCCTGGTCTCCGATCACGCGATGACCGGTGACGTATTCGCCGTATTCCGCGTTGTTCGAGATGGAGTAGTTCATGTTGGCGATGCCGCCTTCGTACATCAGGTCGACGATCAGCTTCAGTTCATGCAGGCATTCGAAGTAGGCCATTTCGGGTGCATATCCCGCTTCGGTCAGCGTTTCGAAACCGGCCTTCACCAGTTCCACGGCGCCGCCGCACAGCACGGCCTGTTCGCCGAACAGGTCGGTCTCGGTCTCCTCGCGGAAGTTGGTCTCGATCACGCCGCCCTTGGTGCCGCCGTTGGCTGCAGCATAAGACAGCGCGATGTCCTTCGCTTTTCCGCTCTTGTCCTGATACACAGCGATCAGGGTCGGTACACCGCCGCCCTTCAGGTATTCGGAACGCACGGTGTGGCCGGGACCTTTCGGGGCAATCATGATCACGTCGATATCGGCACGCGGTACGACCTGGTTGTAGTGCACGTTGAAACCATGAGCAAAGGCCAGCGCAGCACCGGCTTTCATGTTCGGCGCCACTTCGCTGTTGTAGACATCCGGAATGTTCTCGTCAGGCAACAGCATCATCACTACATCAGCACTCTTCACTGCCGCAGCCACTTCGGAAACCTTCAAACCGGCGCCTTCGGCCTTTTTCCAGGAAGCACCGTTTTTGCGCAGAGCAACAGTCACGTTGACACCTGATTCTTTCAGGTTCTGTGCGTGGGCGTGACCTTGAGAGCCATAGCCGATGATGGTTACTTGCTTGCCCTTGATCAGGGAAAGGTCTGCGTCTTTGTCGTAATAAACTTTCATGTTGGCCTCGTTGAAAAAATCAGTGAATTAAATCGTTAAAGTTTCAAAATGCGATCGCCGCGTCCGATACCGGATGCACCGGTACGCACCGTTTCCAGGATCAGGCTATGGTCGATCGCCTGCAGGAAGCTGTCCAGCTTTGAGCCGGATCCGGTCAGCTCGATGGTGTAGGTCTTGTCCGAGACATCGATGATGCGGCCGCGGAAGATGTCGGCGACACGCTTCAGTTCCTCGCGCGCCTCACCCATTGCATGCACCTTGACCAGCATCAATTCGCGCTCGATGTGATCGCCGTCGTTCAAGTCCATCACCGAAACCACATCGACCAGTTTATTGAGCTGCTTGTTGATCTGTTCGATCACTTCGTCGGAGCCGCTGGTAACGATGGTCATGCGCGACATGGTCGGATCTTCCGTCGGCGCCACATTGAGCGACTCGATGTTATAGCCGCGCGCCGAAAACAGTCCGGCAACGCGCGACAGGGCGCCGGCTTCGTTCTCCATCAGCAAAGAGATAATATGTCTCATTACAGGTCCTCCGCCAGAATCACTTCGGACAAGCCCTTGCCGCCGGGAACCATCGGATAGACGTTTTCCGTCATGTCGGTGCGGAAGTCCAGGAACACCAGCTCATCCTTGCGTGCGAACGCTTCCTTCAGCGCGCCTTCCACATCGGAAGGCTTTTCCACGAGGATGCCGGCATGCCCGTAGGCTTCGGCCAATTTCACAAAATCCGGTAGCGCATCCATGTAGGAATGCGAATAGCGGTTGCCGTGGAAGAACTCCTGCCACTGGCGCACCATGCCCAGATAGCGGTTATTCAATGCAATGATCTTGATGGGCAACTTGTATTGCTTGCAGGTGGACAGTTCCTGGATGTTCATCTGGATGCTGCCTTCGCCCGTCACGCAGGCCACGGTCGATCCCGGATGCGCCAGCTGCACCCCCATCGCGGCCGGCAAGCCAAAGCCCATCGTTCCGAGACCGCCGGAGTTGATCCAGCGGCGCGGATGATTGAACTTGTAGTACTGCGCGGCCCACATCTGGTGCTGTCCCACGTCTGAAGTCACGAAGGCGTCACCGTGCGTGAGCTTGTGCAGCTGCTCGATCACGTATTGCGGTTTGATGACTTCGCTCGAATTCTTGTATGCGAGCGAATTTGCGCTGCGCCACTCTTCGATCTGTTTCCACCAGTCTTTCAGCGCAGCCGCATCGGGCTTTTGCTTGCTGCTGTTCAACACGGAGAGCAGATCGGCAAGCACATGGGCGACATCGCCAACGATAGGCACGTCCACCTTCACGCGCTTGGAGATGGAAGCCGGATCGATGTCGATATGGATGATCTTGCGCGGCACGGAATTGAAATGTGCCACGTTGCCGATCACTCGATCGTCAAAACGCGCGCCCACCGCCAGCAGCACATCGCAATTCTGCATGCCGAGGTTGGCTTCATAAGTACCGTGCATGCCCAGCATGCCGACGAATTGTTTGTCGTTAGCCGGATAGCCGCCCAGGCCCATCAGTGTATTGGTGCAGGGCGCGCCGATCAGACGCACCAGTTCCGTCAATTGTTTGGAGGCATCCGACAGAATCACTCCGCCGCCCGCATACACCATCGGGCGCTTGGCTTCCAGCAACAGTTGTGCTGCGCGCTTGATCTGGCCGATGTCGCCGTGGGTCTGGGGGTTGTACGAGCGGATATTGACCGTGGCGGGATAGGAATATTCCGTCTTGTGCTGTGACACGTCTTTGGGAATGTCGACCAATACCGGTCCGGGACGACCGCTCTTTGCCAGATAGAAGGCTTTCTTCATCGTGCTGGCGATATCCTTCACATCCTTGACCAAAAAGTTGTGTTTCACGCAGGGACGGGTGATGCCGACTGTATCGACTTCCTGAAAAGCATCTTCACCGATATAACTGGTCGGCACTTGACCGCTGATCACGACCATCGGGATGGAATCCATATAGGCTGTGGCGATGCCGGTGACGGCATTGGTCACGCCCGGACCGGAAGTCACCAGCGCCACGCCGACCTTGTCGGTAGAACGGGCATAGCCGTCGGCAGCGTGCACGGCCGCCTGCTCGTGGCGTACCAGCACGTGTTTGACCCGTTCCTGCTTGAACAGCTCATCGTAGATGAAAAGCACCGCGCCGCCAGGATAGCCAAAAACGTATTCGACCCCTTCTTCCTGCAAACAGCGGATGGTTATTTCTGCGCCTGTCAGTTCCATGAACACGCTACCTTGATAAATCAAATGAAAGACCGCGCAAGATAATGGCTGGCTGCGTTTTGGTCAACCCCTGCAACGCATCAGGAACGGCAAAATCCCTATTTGACGCGGGAATTTGCTAGTATCAGCGCCGAACATCCAGGAGCCACCGAAACTGTCCACACCACAGCAACTTTCCGAATTCCTCGTCCAAGTCGAACGGCGCGCCTATAAACAGGCGCAATATGCCGTGCGCGACGAGCATGTGGCGCTGGACATCGTGCAGGACGCGATGATGAAGCTCGCCGAGCGCTACGGTGACCATCCGGCCGAAGAATTCCCCATGCTGTTCCAGCGCATCCTGCAGAACACCATACGCGACTATTATCGCCGCCAGAAGGTGCGCTCATTCTGGACGACGCTGATGTCTTCGCTCAACCCGCAAAGCGACGGGGAGGATTTCGATCCGCTCGACACCTTGCAGGATGAAGATAATGCCAGCCAGCCGGCGCTTCCGGACGCGGCATTGGCGCAATCCCAGCTTATCGCGGTGATCGAAGAGGCGATGGGCAAATTGCCGGCTCGTCAACGCGAAGCCTTCCTGCTGCGTTACTGGGAGGAAATGGACACTGCGGAGACTGCAGCGGTCATGGGTTGTTCCGAAGGCAGCGTCAAAACACACTGCTCACGCGCCACCCACGCGCTTTCCGCAATACTTAAAGAACGGGGGATAGACCTATCATGAACACCAAATTATCCAACAAGGAAATCGGAAGCCTGCTGAACCGGTCTGCACAGCAACTAGATCGTTCCACCCTGGACGAACTCCGGACAGCGCGCCATCATGCACTGCAAAATCAGCGGGTTGCCTCCCCTGTCTGGGTAAGCCGGAACGGCTTGCTGCACGGGCAGCTGCGACTTTCCCCACGTGCGCTCAATTGGTTCATTGTTGGCGTCGTCGCGTCCCTGCTGGTGATCAACCTGACCTACTGGGAACGCACGTACGAACACGACCACAGCGATATTGATATCGCCATATTGACGGATGACATGCCCGTTGACGCGTTTGTCGACTAGCCGCTCACGGACATCCCGATGCCTGCTTTGCTTCGATATTGTCTTGCTGCACTGATTTTTGTTGCCGCCTGCTTGCCGATGTCTGCCCATGCCAAACCATGGGAGACGATGAATGCACAACAAAAAGAAGCACTTGCCCCATTGTCCGGCACCTGGGGTTCATTGTCGGAACAGCAACAAACCAATTTTCTGGCGTATGCCCAGCGCTATCCCAAGCTCAATGCACAGCAGCAACAGCGGCTGCATTCTCGTCTGGAAGCATGGAGCAAGCTGACTCCGGAGCAACGCAAGCGCGCCAGGGAAAAATACAAGGCATACAAGAAGCTTCCTGCCGAAAAGCGCGAGGCCGTGAAAAAGATGGTTCGCGACCGGCAAGCAGCCAGCGGCGTCCCGCCGACCCCGCCCTAATACAATATCCGAACGAGGCCAGGCATGTGCGCAGCACTCACCTGCGCTCGGTGCGCCACAGCATCCCCATAGCCAGAGCCAGATACAGCCAACTCATCGCCGTGGCGCTCAATACGGGCGACCAATCATTCAAAGCTCCGACGTTGGCGAACAGCCTGCCGATGAAGTGAAAACTCAAGCCCAGCAAGATACCCATGAATATCTTGCCGCTGATTCCTCCCTCGCGACGCTGATAGGCGGAAAACGGCAAGGCCAGTAACATCATCACCAGCACCGCAAACGGGTAAACCAGCTTATTCCACATGGCGATTTCGTAACGTGCTGTTTTTTGATGGTTCTCGCGCAAATGTCCGGTGTATTGATACAAATTCCAGGCCGACATTTGTTCAGGCACGACCAGCAACACACTCAGGATGTCGGGATTCAGGGTGGAACGCCATTCGGCGAGCGGGCGGTTGTCAACGGAGGCGCCCTGCTTGTCAAAGCGGGTCTGCCTCACACCGTCCAATTGCCAGCGCGTCTCTTCCTGATACAAAGCACGCTCCGCCGTTGTGATACTGCGCAGATGATATTGCTCATCGAACTCGTAAATACTCACGTCCAGCAGAGAAGTGTCCGGCAGCACGCTCTTAACATTGATGAAGCTATGTTCGTCTTTCGCCCATACTCCCGATCTGAACTCTTTCACCGAAACTTTTGCATTCTGAGCTTTCATCCGCAATTGTTGCGCCATGCGTTCACTCGGCGGAGCCACTATTTCACCGCAAACAAAAGACAGTACCACGAGAGGAAGGCCGATTTTGAGCAGCGCGACCATCATCTGCTTGAGCGACACACCGGAACAGCGATATACAGTCAATTCGGAATTGGCCGCCATTTGCACCATGGCGAAAATGGTGCCGATCAGCACCGCCACGGGAAACAGTTCATAGATATGTCCGGGAATGGTGAGAATCACGAATAACAGCACATAACCCAGGCGATAGTCGCCGCGTCCCATCGAGCTCAATTCGTTGATCAGGTCGAGCAGGGCGAACAGCATGATGAGTGCCGCAAATACCAGCGCGATACTGGAATATATCTCTCGCCTGAGATAGCGGGTGAGCAGTCTCATTTTCTAAGCCTCCGCCAGGAAGAGGCCGAGGACCGATGGTAAAAAAATATCAGCATCACCGCGAACATCAGCAGGTGTATTCCCAACATACCTGCGGCCACGCTGATATTGCCGCGCCCGACCCAGGAGTTGGTCACGCTGATCATGTTGTTGTAGAACATGTAGATCACCATCGCGGAAATCAGATTGAGCGAGCGTCCCGCACGCGGATTGACATAACTCAGGGGAATGGCCAGCATGGCCAAAATCAAGGCGCTGAGCGGCAAACCGATGCGCCACTCCAGCTCCGACATATTCCATGAGGTCGGGTTCCGCAACAGGAACATCGTGGGGTATGCCTTCAGGTTGGGCAATTCCTGATGCAACTCGGCAGGTTCGATACGCATGGCGTATCGCTCAAATTCGACAACCTTGAAATCCGCCTGACCTGGAATTCCTTCATAACGGGTACCGTTGAGCATGATCAGGAATCGGTCGCCGTTCGGGGCGGTTTCCTGATAACCCTCTTTCGCAACCATCGTGCCTTCCTTGCCGTTCTGCGTGGACTGCACAAAGATATTGCCCACGCGCTTTTTCTGCGCGTCCACATCTTCCAGGAAAAACACGCGATCAGATTGCTTGGATTCGCGAAATGCACCCGGCGTGGCGGCAGACACATCGTCGCGGCTATCCAGCCTGCGTTTGAATTCGTCCGCCTTGGACATTGCCCACGGAGACAACACCAGACTGAGTAGCGAAATGACGATCGCAACCGGAATGGCATAGCCCAACACCGGTCGTATCCAGCGCGTCAACCCGATACCCGAAGTGAACCACACCACCATCTCGCTGTCGCGGTAACTGCGCGACAGCGTCAACAATATCGACAGGAACAAACTGATTGAAAGCAGCACCGGCAGGTAATTGAGTGAAGTGAAGCCCAGCATTGCCAGAATCCCGTCCACCGCCAGCGCCCCGCTGACCGACTCGCCCAACAGGCGGATCAGCTGGGTAAACACGACGATACCCAGCAAAATGGAGGACACCAGCAATCCCGTACTCGCGAACTCGCGCACCAGCGACCAATAAAAGATACCATGCACGCGAGGCTTCTTTGACTTTTGCGGCAGGGATTGCGGATAATCCGTCATCGGAGACAGTTCTGAGATTAATGAGGAGAGGCGCGTGGAATTTAGCATAAAACAAGGCAGTCCGGAAAAACTGAAGAGCGGCTGCGTCGTAGTCGGTGTATTCGACGGCGGAAAATTATCCATTGCGGCACAAGCGCTCGACAAAGCTGCCAAACACGCACTCAGCGATGTCATTGCGCGCGGCGACATGAACGGCAAAGCTGCCTCTACCCTGCTGCTGCAAAAATTGCCCGGTGTTGCTGCCGACCGCGTACTGCTGGTTGGGTTGGGCAAGGCCGCTGAACTCAACAACAAAGCCATCTCGGAAATTCTGCGTGCGACCTTCGGCGCATTGAGTGGCTCGCCCGCCAAAGACGCCGTGCTATACCTTATCGACGAAGGCGTCGGCAAAGATGCGGCTTGGGTCATCAAGCAAGCCGTATTCGCCGCCGCCGAACAAACGTTCCGCGCCGACAGCCTGAAGAGCAAACCATCCAAGCCCGCTACGCTGAAAGACATCACCTTTGCCTCGCTGGAAAAACCCAGCGCAACATTAAAGACCGTGCTCGACCAGGCAGCCGCCACCGCCCACGGCATGGATCTCGCCAAGACGCTCGGCAACCTTCCCGGCAACATCTGCACCCCGACCTACCTCGCCGCCAAGGCTCTGGCACTGGGCAAATCGCACAAGAGCATCAAGACCACCGTGCTGGAAGAGAAGGACATGCAGAAACTGGGCATGGGCTCTTTCCTCTCCGTCACGCGCGGCAGCGAACAACCCGCCAAGCTGATCACCCTGGAATACTTCGGTGCAGCGAAAACGCAGATGCCCATCGTACTTGTCGGCAAGGGCATCACCTTCGACACCGGCGGCATCTCGCTCAAACCTGGTGCCGAGATGGACGAGATGAAATACGACATGTGCGGTGCGGCCAGCGTGCTCGGCACCCTGCAGGCCGTTGCCGAGATGGGCTTGAAGCTCAACGTGGTCGGCGTGATCCCGACCTGCGAGAACATGCCTTCCGGCAAGGCCACCAAGCCGGGCGACATCGTCACCTCCATGTCCGGCCAGACCATTGAGATATTGAACACCGATGCCGAAGGCCGTCTCATTTTGTGCGACGCACTGACCTATTCGAAGAAGTTCAATCCCGACACCGTGATCGACATCGCCACCCTCACCGGCGCCTGCGTGATCGCCCTGGGCCATGTCGCCAGCGGCATGTTCAGCAACGAAGACAAACTGGCACAGGAACTGCTCGCCGCGGGCGAACAGTCGCACGACCGCGTCTGGCAGCTGCCGCTGTGGGAAGACTACCAGCCGCTACTGGACAGCAACTTCGCCGACATGGCGAACATCGGCGGTCGTGCCGGCGGCACGATCACCGCCGCCTGCTTCCTGGCGCGCTTCACCAAGGATTACCGCTGGGCGCATCTGGATATTGCCGGTACCGCATGGTTGTCGGGCAAGCAAAAAGGCTCAACCGGTCGCCCGGTGCCGCTGCTCACGCAATATTTGATCAACCGCACGGCGCCGAAGTGACCAAGATTGATTTCTACACCGGCTCGGAAGACAGGCTGCGCACCGCCTGCCAACTGAGCCACAAAGCCATGCAGAACGGCCTGCGCGTGCTTTTGCACGCGCCGGACGAGGACACCGCCGACAAACTCGACAAATTGCTGTGGCATTACCCTCCTACCGCCTTCATGCCGCACTGCCACAGCCATGAAGCGGATGCAGCCACCATGCCTGTGGTCATCGGGCGCGATGAGACCTTCCCGCACTCAGAGCTGCTCATCAGCCTGCACAACGAGTGCCTGCCGTTCTTCAGCCGCTTCGAACGCGTCATCGAGATCGTCAGCCTGGACGATGCCGACGCAAAGCTGGGACGAGAACGCTATGTCTTCTACAAGGATCGCGGTTACGAACTGCGCCACTTTGATCTACGCAAAACGAATTGACCCATGGCAAAATCCAAACGCACATCAGATGTCCCCATCCTGACCGAAACGGTCGATAGCTCTCCCCTTGATCTGCCCACGCTTACCGATGCAATCGAGGAGCACATCACCACCCTTTCTGCCAAGGAATGCCAGCGTCTGGCGGAAAAACTGTTTCCTGACCTTGAGTCGGCCTTCCTCGATGCAATCAGCTCAACCCCCGATGCCAATTGGGACGCAGCTATGCAGCAAGTCAGGAAAGCACTTCCAAAACTCATCCGCAAAGCCGCGCAAGAATCCCTGTAGCACTGCGTACTGCTCCTTCGAGCACCGTCGATGCCTGTATAATCACGCCCTCCTTGAACCACGCATTCCCCGAAAAGACCGCAATGGAACTCGCAAAAAGTTTTGACCCGAAAGACATCGAAGCGCGCTGGTACCCGACCTGGGAGAACGCCGGCTACTTCAAGGCCGGACTCGACACCGCAAAACAGGAGAATTTCTGCATCCTGCTGCCGCCGCCCAACGTCACCGGCACGCTGCATATGGGACACGGCTTCAACCAGACACTGATGGATGCGCTCACGCGTTACCACCGCATGAAAGGCGACAACACGCTGTGGCAACCGGGCACCGACCACGCGGGCATCGCCACGCAGATCGTGGTCGAGCGCCAGCTTGATGCGCAAAAGATTTCGCGCCATGACTTGGGCCGCGAGAAGTTCATCGAGAAAGTGTGGGAGTGGAAGGAATATTCCGGCAACACCATCACCAAACAGATGCGCCGCCTCGGCACCTCCCCCGACTGGTCGCGCGAGCGCTTCACCATGGATCCCGCGCTGAATAAAACAGTCACCGAAACCTTCGTTCGCCTGTTCAACGAAGGCCTGATCTATCGCGGCAAGCGCCTGGTGAACTGGGATCCAAAACTGCACACCGCCGTATCCGACCTGGAAGTGGTGCAGGAAGAGGAAGACGGTTTCATGTACCACATCCAGTATCCGCTGACTGACGGTTCTGGCCATCTGGTCGTCGCCACCACCCGCCCCGAGACGATGCTCGGCGACGTTGCGGTGATGGTGCATCCAGAGGACGAGCGCTACAAGCACCTTATCGGCAAGCAGGTCACGCTGCCCCTGTGCGACCGCACCATTCCGGTCATCGCCGACGAATACGTGGACAAGGAATTCGGCACCGGCGTTGTGAAGGTCACGCCTGCGCACGACTTCAACGACTATGCAGTGGGGCAGCGCCATGCGCTTCCGATGATCTCCATCCTCACGCTGGACGCGAAGATCAACGAGCACGCGCCGAAGCAATACCAGGGCATGGATCGCTTCGCGGCACGCAAGCAGATCTGCGCCGACCTCGAAGTTGCCGGCTTATTCATCAAGGCCGACAAGCACAAACTCAAGGTACCGCGCGGCGACCGCACCGGCGTGGTGATCGAGCCTATGCTGACCGACCAATGGTTCGTGGCAATGAGCAAGGCTGGCCCTGAAGGCAGGTCCATCACCGAGCAGGCGCTGGAATGCGTGGCTTCCGGCGAGATCAAGTTCCACCCCGAGAACTGGGTCAACACCTACAACCAATGGCTGAACAACATCCAGGACTGGTGCATCTCGCGCCAACTGTGGTGGGGTCACCAGATTCCCGCCTGGTACGGCGTCAATGGCGAAGTGTTCGTGGCGCATGACGAAGCCGAAGCGCGCACGCTGGCCGACAAGGCCGGTTACGCCGGACAGCTGGACCGCGACAACGACGTGCTTGACACCTGGTTCTCGTCCGCGCTATGGCCGTTCTCCACGCTCGATTGGGAAGAAGGAAAATCCTTCGAACAGCAGAACCAGTTCGTCAAGCAATACCTGCCCTCCTCCGTGCTGGTCACCGGCTTCGACATCATCTTCTTCTGGGTGGCACGCATGGTGATGATGACCAAACACATCACTGGCAAGATCCCGTTCAAGGATGTGTACGTGCACGGCCTGATCCGCGATGCGGAAGGCCAGAAGATGTCCAAATCCAAGGGCAACGTGCTCGACCCGATCGACCTGATTGACGGCATCGGCATCGAAGATTTGGTGATGAAACGCACCATGGGACTCATGAACCCCAAGGATGCCGAGAAAATCGAGAAGCGCACACGCAAGGAGTTTCCGGAAGGCATTCCCGCTTTCGGCACCGATGCCTTGCGTTTCACTTTCGCGTCGCTCGCTTCACCCGGGCGCGACATCAAGTTCGACATGCAGCGCTGCGAAGGCTATCGCAACTTCTGCAACAAGCTGTGGAACGCCACGCGCTTTGTGCTGATGAATTGCGAAGGAAAGGATGTAGGGCAGGATGAATCGCTGCCTCTAGAATTTTCTGATGTTGACCGTTGGGTAATCGAAAAACTTCAACAAACCACATCCGAGATGGCATTGCACTTTGCCGACTACCGCTTCGACATGGCCGCGCGCGCAGTGTACGAACTGGTGTGGAACACATACTGCGACTGGTATGTAGAGCTAGCCAAGGTGCAGATGGCCAATGGCAACGAAGCGCAACAGCGTGCTACGCGTCGTACGCTGGTACGCGTACTGGAAACTATCCTGCGTCTGGCACATCCGATCATTCCATTCATCACTGAAGAGCTGTGGCATTCTGTCGCTCCTCTCGCCAATCAGCATGGTAATACCATCATGCTAGCAAGCTATCCGGAACCAAGAGAACGCAGAGGTGGAGCTCGAAGCCATGACGAAATGCCTAGTTGGCTAAATGACATTCGCTCACAGCAAGAAAGCGACGAGTCAATGCGCAAAGTTGATCTGTTACGAGACATCATTACTAGCTGTCGCAGCTTGAGAAGCTCAATGAATATTTCTCCTGCGCAAAAAGTCCCTTTGCTGGTTAATAGCAATGATGAAGGCGTTTATGAGAAATACACCCCATATCTACTGGCACTAGCAAAACTCAGCGAAGTCAAGATACTAGATTCATTACCACAATCCACATCACCAGTTTCAGCTGTTGGAAACTCTATGCTGATGCTGAAAGTGGAAATCGACGTAGCAGCCGAACGCGAACGCCTGGACAAGGAAATCGCACGCCTCTCCAACGAGATCACCAAGGCGAACGCCAAACTCGGCAACGAAAGTTTCGTCGCGCGTGCACCGGCAGCGGTAGTCGATCAGGAAAAGAAACGTCTGGAAGAGTTCGGTGCGACGCTGGTGCAGTTGCAGGCGCAGCGCAAGAAGCTGGGCTAATCACTGTAGGGAGGTCACGTTTTTGGTGCCCAAGCGGACAGCCAAGACACCCAGCCCGCAGACCAATCAGTACGCCAATCTTCAGGCGTACATCATGTAAATCGCCTATTGACGGCAGTTTTGACGAATACCGCCTGAAGAACGCCATCAGACGAGCTTATACGGCGGGGGGTATTTGACAGCGTTCAGCGGCGGCGGATCAGGAAGATGAATTCGCCGCCGGCTTCAGTCGACGAGAGCAATTCGTTCCCCGTCTTTTTGCAGAAATCCACGAAGTCCTTGGGCGAACCCTTGTCGGTCGCGACTATCTTCAGCACCTGTCCCGCGCTCATCCCAGACAGCGATTTCTTGGCACGCAGGATAGGCATCGGGCAGGCCATTTGCCGCACATCCAGTTCGACATCGAAGGCGATGCCGCTCACGCGACGATTTCTCCGCCCGACTGCGCCCAGGCCATGATGCCGCCCTGCAGGTTGTAGACGTCCCCCAGCCCCTGTGCCGCGGCAAATGCGGCAGCCTGCGCGGAACGTCCGCCCACCTGGCAATAGAATACCGTGGTCTTCTTTGTATCCAGGTCCTGCAAACGCAGCGGCAACAGATGCAGCGGCAGACAGATCGCGCCTTTGATACGGCCGCGCGCAATCTCGGCATCGGTGCGCACATCCACCAGCTGTGCCTTGCCGCTGGCGATCAGATTCGGTAATTCGGTTACGGTGATATTTTTAAACTCAGCCACTTCTACGTTCTCCACTTCAAAAAAATCATTGTTCATCCCCATGGTCGCTCAGCAGCCGCGCGATGCGCGTGTTCGCCATGGACAACCGTCTCACCAATATCGCCAGAAATGCCTCGCTGAACTGGTAACGGCAGCTCGCCGTTGCGCGTGCCAGCATCTCGGGATCGACTTCGATCAGCGACACCTCGGTCTTGGTGATCACGTCGGTAGTGCGCCGCGCATTCTTGCCGGAAAGGTGCGCCATCTCGCCGAAGCAATCGCCCTTGTGCAGCAGGCTCAACAACCTGCCCTGCTTGACCACGCGCACCGAACCGTTGGCGATGACAAAGAAGCGATGCCCTTCCTCGCCCTCGTGAATGATCGATTCGTCCTTGTCCACCCTGTGCCATTCGCTGATACGCAACACCTCCCACAGCTCGACATCGCTGAAGTTCCTGAAGAAATTCAAGTCGCGCAAGGTGTCGAACTTTTCGGTATCGAAGATTTCTTCCTGCTGCGGCACGTTGTGGGTGATGAACGCCACCAGGTCGCGCGCGAACTCGTCCCAGGTCTGGTAGCGATGTTCCTTTTCCTTGCACATGGCACGCAGCACGATGGCATCCAGTTCGGCAGGTATCTCCGGGCGATAGGTGCTGGGCGGCGGCGGGTCAATGTTCATGATCTGGTAAATCATGCTGTAGCTGTTGGCCGCTTCGAACGGCAGCTTGCCGGTGAGCAGCCTGTACATGGTCACGCCCAGCGAATAAATATCGGTCTGGTGGGTCAGCGGCTGTTCCTTGATCTGCTCCGGAGACATATAGGCCGGCGATCCCACTCCGCTTACCTGTGTGCTCTGCTGGTTATCAATGACCGCCGCACCGAAGTCGGATATCTTGATATCGCTCTCGCCACTGATAAGGATGTTGGCTGGCTTGATATCGCGATGGGTAACCCCCTGATACTGCGCATATTCAAGCGCCTTGCAGCATTTATAGATGATCTCGGCGATGCGCCCCAGATCCATCAGGTGATCGACCTCGCCGTATTTCTCCAGCGTCTCGCCTTCGACGTATTCCATCACCATATAGTTCACGTCGCCTTCCATCATGGCATCGAAAATTTTTACAATATGGGGATGAGACAGCTTCCCGGCAAGGGATGCTTCGGTGAGAAGAAGCTTGCGATAGGCTTTGGCGCGAGTCCTGTCGTGCAAGACATTAAGGTTGAATACCTTGAGCGCGACTTGCTGCTGGTTGAACGGGTCGAGCGCGAGATAAACGGTGCTGGTTGCACCGCGTCCCAGTTCCTTAACGATCTCGTATTTGCCGACCTTGTCCATAAACCTGAAAACCTTTAGAGGCGCGCATTTTGCGTGCCGGACAGCGCGCTGTCCAGAAAGCACACATTTTACAAGGGATTGCAGTCCGTCATGGAACTCAAAAGGGTCAGTGTTATCATATGGTTCATGAAAACGTCCCTTCTTTCCGTACTCTTCACGTTGCCACTCATTGCTTACGCTGACGGTCTGCCGGACCTGGGCGATGTGTCGCAGGAAATAATTTCTCCTCAAATCGAGCGCCAGATCGGCGAACAGAGCATGTTCCAGATTCGCGCCAGCAATACTTATCTGGACGATCCGGAGATCTCCGATTACCTCAATCACCTTGGCGGGCGGCTTGTGGCAAACAGTACCGAACCCGGGGATTCGTTCGAATTCTTCGCCATCAACGACGATGCCATCAACGCCTTTGCATTGCCCGGCGGCTTTGTCGGCGTCAACACCGGGCTGATACTGCTGGCGCAAGACGAGTCAGAACTGGCTTCGGTATTGGGCCACGAAGTCTCGCACGTCACCCAGCATCACTACGCGCGTATGGTCTACGGCCAGCGTTACGATTCGCTTGCCGCGCTGGCCACGCTTGCGGTGGCCATTCTTGCCGCACGCAACAGTCCGGATGCCGCAACCGCCGGTATCGTCGGCGCCCAGGCGGGGACAATACAGCACCAGCTCAACTTTACGCGCCAGAACGAAAGGGAAGCCGACCGCTTCGGGCTCGCCACCCTCGAAAAATCGGGCTTCGACACGCGCGCCATGCCCGCTTTTTTCGAGCGCATGCAGAAAGCCACGCAGCTTGTGGAAGGAAATACGCCCTCCTATCTGCGCACCCACCCGGTCACCCATGAACGTATCGCCGAGGTGGAAAACCGGGTGGAACAAATCCCCTACCATCTGGTACCGGACAGTCTGGATTTCCAGCTGATGCGCTCGCGCATCATCGCCATTCAGAAGCCGCCGCAGGAAGCCGTTGCCTTCTTCGACGAAGCCCTGGGCGCAAAAAGATTCGGCAATCCGATCGCGCACCGTTACGGTCTGGTATTGGCTTTGCTGCGCAACAACCAGCCGCAACGCGCGGAACAGGAATTCGCCATTTTGCAAAAGCAGGCTCCCGTCAACGCAACCATCGAAACGCTGGGTGGACGGATCATACAACTGGAAAAACCGGACAAGGATGTCATTGCCTACTATAGTACCGAACTGAAGAATTTCCCCGAACACCATGCGTTGATCTACGACTATGCAGAAGTGCTGCTGCAGGACCAGCGTTACACCGAAGCACTGAAACTGCTGGACGACCAGGTCAATCGCGACGGCAACGACCCGAAACTTTACGATCTGGAAGCGCGTGCCTATGCCGCGCTGGGCAGGCGCCAGGAAGAGCATCACATGCTGGCCTATCTTCATATCCTGCACGGCGACCTGGCCGGCACGATCGAGCAGCTTGAACTGGCCAAGCAGGCAGGCAACGATTATTACCAGCTCTCCACCATCGAGACCGAGCTCAAGCAGTACCGCGAAATCGCCGCCGCTTACAACAAGAAAAAGTAGGCTGCGACCGGATTCAAGCGTTGAGCGAAAACTGATGGTCTTGGTCGATGCATGACTGATTCGTTACGCCCCAATTGGCGCAACGCCCTAAATGCCCGAGGGCAAACGATCCCGGTGTGCGCGACAGAGCGCGCCTGCCGGCCGGCAATGTTCAATCACTTGAAGGAGAAAGCAATGTTGAATCCAGTTACAGACGGGGCGGGCGACTCAATGATCTATACCGCAAAGCTAGTGAGCTCAAAGCGCATCACGCCGGAAGCTTCGCGGGAAGAAGTCAGGCAAATGGTGTTCAAAACGAATGATCCTTACTTCGACAGCAGGGTGGGCAGTTGCATCCGCGTCCTCGCCCCAGGCCAATACGGCAACCCCTATCACACGCGGCTTTATTCGATTGCCGACACAGACCAGTCCGACGCCGGAGCGCAATTCGAGATTTGCGTTCGCCGCTGTTTCTACATGGACGACGCCAGTGGCGAAGAGTATGGGGGGGTCGCTTCAAACTACCTGTGCAACATGCAACCCGGAAGCGACATCAAATTTTCCGGCCCGGTCGGCTATCCTTTCGTCGTCCCGAAGAATATGGATGCCAACCTGCTGATGATCGGCATGGGTACCGGCATCGCGCCGTTCAGGGGGCTGATCCGCATGATCTACGAACAGTACGGAGGCTGGAAAGGCAAAGTGCGCTTGTTTCATGGCGCGCGTACCGGACTGGAAATGCTTTACCTGAATGATGCCAACAACGATCTGGGCAACTATTTCGACCAGCCGACGTTCAAGGCCTTCCAGGCGGTGAGCCCTCGCCCCGCCTTCAATGCGCCGATCGCCTTGAATCAGGCTATCGAACAAAATGCAGCCGAAGTTTGGGAAATAGTGAACAGCCCGGACAGCCGCGTCTATGTGGCAGGCATGACGCAGATGCTCGGCATGATCGACAATGCAATGACCGGCATCGTCGGTTCCGAGGCGTGGATGACAAAACGCAACGAGTTGGCCACCGAAGGCCGCTGGCTGGAGGTTCTCTACTAACTTGCGCATAGTGCAAAGGTTGCTTGTTCAAACAACTGATCGATATGCACGGAGTAGCGGAGCAATGAAATCGTGACGAGCGCATGGTTCACCAAAAATCTCGGCGATGCGATGTTGGCTGGAGAAGCGTCGTCACAACTCGAAGCGCTCTTCTTGTCAACATACGAAAAATCCGGCAGCTCGGGCAAAATTGCGATTTTCATGCGGCACGAATCGGAAGGGCACCTCCATTGCGAGGTCAAAGTCTACTTCTCGCCCGACGCGGTTGCATTGGCGAAAGCGGTGGATGCCGATCCTTGTGCAAGGCCCTCGCGGGACGGACTGAGTTTGCTTGTCGGTGCTGAAGATGCCTGGCAGGCGCTCTTTCCTGACTGAAGGGACCGCTTCAAAATGGTCCCCAAATGACATGCGCCTGATGTACCGGAACTTGTTTGAACCGGTAGCATCAGCTTTTTTGGCCGAATACCTACCCTTAAATTGAAACCATGAAGATAAATGCATTCGCAGTCCTTTTGTTGCTCGTCACAACAGCTTGTACCAGCCCCAAAATAACGCCACCTCCGCCCGTGGTGGAGCGCCAGCCCGCCAGGATCGCGATCGCATTGGGCGGCGGCGCGGCACGGGGTTTCGCCCACATCGGCGTGATCAAGGCGCTGGAGGCACAGGGCATCTCCGCCGACATCGTCGTGGGCACCAGTGCCGGCTCTGTCGTCGGTGCACTCTATGCGGGAGGACTCAACGGCTTTCAAATTCAGGAACTGTCGATGAACATGAATGAAGACCAGGTTCTCGACGGTTCGGGCATGTATCAATGCGTTGTCGAAACGGTGATCTCCAATAAAAGGGGATGCATCAAGGGGCAAGCGCTGCAGGACTACATCAACAGGAACGTACACGGCCTGCCTATGGAAAAGCTCGGCAAGACCTTTGCTGCTGTTGCCACCAACCTGCGCACCGGTGAGATGGTCGTGTTCCGCTCCGGCAATACCGGCATGGCAGTCCGCGCCTCGTCTTCAGTGCCGGTGTTTTTCGAGCCCGTCACCATCAACGGACAGGAATACGTGGACGGCGGACTGGTCGCGCCCGTACCGGCAAGTGTAGCTCGTTCATTGGGTGCGGATTTTGTCATCGCCGTCGACATTTCAGATCGTCCAGAAGACAAAAGCACGTCAGGCATCACCGATATTCTGTGGCAAACCTTTTCCATTTTTGTGCAGACCATCAATCGCCACGAGCAATCCAGCGCGGATATCGTCATCTGGCCCGTTACCTCCGGCCTGCCCTCGACCGACATAAGTGGCCGCAACAAGGCCGTACTCGAGGGCGAAAAAGCGGTCGCGGCCATCTTGCCGGAACTGAAGGCGAAACTGGCAAAACTCAATGAGACACGCCATGTGGCAGGGATGCCCTAACTGAGCGAAAGAAAGCAGTTTCGCAATTCAAATACCCCGCTCTCTCCCTATGAAAAAAGTCGCCCCGACCAAGCCCGAGATCTCGCTGCTGGAACCGTTTGACGGTCTCACGCTGGAACGCATCCATGTCCCGATGAGCGCTGAAGAGTTTGCCGCAGCCACTGCCGAAATCAAGGCTGCGGGCATCGTTGGCTTCGATACGGAATCCAGGCCAACGTTTGTCACGGGCGATATCAGTGAAGGGCCGCACGTTGTGCAGTTTTCCCTGCACAACAAGGCCTACCTGTTTCAGGTGCACCGAACCGAGGGACTGCCGTACCTGATCGAGCTGTTGCAATCGGCTCAGATCATCAAGGTTGGCTTCGGACTTAAATCGGATAGCGGACAGATCTTTTCAAAACTGGGCGTCAAGTTTGGCGGGGTGGTGGATCTCAATACGGTGTTCCGCATGAACGGCTACCAGAAAGAAATCGGCGTCCGTACCGCAGTGGGATTGGTCTTCAATCAGCGCTTTGCCAAGTCGAAGAAGGCCACGACCTCCAATTGGTCGCAGCCTCAACTCACCCCGCAGCAAATGCTCTACGCGGCAAACGATGCCTACGCGGCGCTCAAAGTGCTGGCGGCACTCAACCTGCCCCGCGAGGATTTGCCCATCATGGGTTTGCGGGCTGAGTCTGATTGATGAAAAAAGCCCGGCGAACCGGGCTTTCACTTTGCTGCTTTCCGAAATCAACAGATCGTGCAGACCTCTGCTCTATCCAGGTCGGCTGCCAAAACTGATTCCAGAATATTGCGACTGTCCTTAATGATGCGATTTGGCAATCAGCTTGAGCATCTTGATGTTGATGGCCACAAACCGGTATAGCTGCCAGATCAGGCACGTCCGCATAAAACGGGTAAATCCGGTTGGCGCCGGCGGATAGTAGGCCTGTTGGTAAGGTTCTCTGTTGGTGATGTTGCCCATGTTCGATTCCTTGTAAATGTATGGTAGATCAATCCGGTATAAACGACCAGCCCGGACGCAGCTTGGCTTGATAGATGAAGGCATGATGCAGCAGGTACTTCATCCAGTGGCCTGCCAGGCCGATTTCGCCGAAGGTCAGGTTGATGTCGCGACCGAATTCCGGATATTTCTCGTAGTCCGGTACAACCGGAAATACGGTCATGGCTGCCGCGGTTCCCTTGAAAATGTGCGATCCGGTGGAAGCAACGCACGCTGCGCCCATTTCAGCCATTGAGGCGGTGTGGGTGGGCTTCTCGGCACCATTCAGCATGTCTCGAATACTCATGGCCACGGCTTTGGCCATGGCGGCCGAGGGCATGCCGGTTCGCGGCGCCGTAGGATTGATTGCGGTTCCATTGGCACTTTGCATCGGCTTGCTGATCAGGTGGGGTGGCGCGAAAGCGATACCGACCGCGAAGATATTGCGATATGCCGGTGTCTGGTAAGTCCTGGGCCAATCCTTTGCACTCCATTCCATGAACGGGCGCTGGGTGTAGTCGGCATCCACCTTCATGAAACCGTTGGGCGCGAACACCTGGCTGGTGATGTCTTCGTCAGCCTTGTTGAACGCTTTCAATCCCACGCCTGCAAAGGGAGGGATCAGCATGGAGAAGTCGAATCCCAGTTCATGGAACTGGCCGTCCATCGTTTCATAATGAATCTTCCCTGCTTCGACTTTCTTGACGTGCGCGCGGGTGATCCATTCGATGCCGCGCTCAACCATCAGCGATTCGGCGAAGGTCTTGCCGTTGGTGATGTATCCGCCGCGCTTGATATGCACGCCGCCCATACCGAAATCGCCCAGCTCATATTCGTTGCTGAGCCAGACGATGCGCGCCTTGTCGCGAACGCCGGCCTCGCGCAGTACATGGTCCACGTTGTAGATATACTCGAACGCGGCGCCCTGGCAGGTGCACATCCCGTGTCCGGTGCCGATTACGATGGTTTTGCGTTCACCCTTGCGCATCGCATCGATGCAGGCCTGCAGTTTATGGTTGGCTTCCTGTGCATGGCCAACCGTGCAAACGGAAACAGTGTGCCCGTGGTCGGGCCCCAGACCTTCGGTAGCGCCAAAATTCAGCTTGGGTCCGGTGGCGTTCACCAGAAAATCGTAAGTGATCTTTTCCTGCACACCGGTCTTGGCCGGATTGGTGTACTCAACCGTGACAAAAGGCATGGCATTTTCCGCATTGCCTTCCGGATGGATCGACAGCGCCTTGGCTTGGCGAAAATCCACATTGGTTTTGCCGTACAACTCGGCGAGGTCAAAAGTGACATCTTTCTCGGTCATCTGGCCCACACCCACCCAGATATTGGAGGGTATCCAGTTCCACTTTGAATTTGGCGAAACCACAACGATTTCGTGCTGCTTGCCTACCCATTTATTGAGGTATCTGGCGGCGGTATGCCCGGCTATACCCGCGCCCAGAATTACGATTCGCGACATTTTCTCTCCTTCTGCAATTCTCCAAATTCAAACAAGCAACTACTTGAATTTGTAACTTTAAGATGTTGTGTTACGGGTCAAGGAATTCAAAAACATGCAGCCCATCCGACGCAAGATCACAATCACCGTGGCCGCTGAAAAGACCAAGCTGATGCCCTACAGCCGAACTGTTTGGCAATAGCCGCAACCGTGATTGTTTTTATCCAGAGGATGACCAACAAAAAACTGTCCGTAGACCCACCGCGCTGATGCTGTATTTCTCTTACAGAGAACATCATAATATAAGCGTATTCTAATAATCAACCATTATCCAGACAACGCCCAGGCATTGGAGTAGCATAAAAGTGCAGTTTCTTCCTTAACCACTAATAAGGAGTCGAATCATGCCCAAGACACATCATTCCAGCAGGGACATCAAGAAGAAGCCTTTGTTATCGCCAAAGGAAAAAAGAATGGCCAAAAATGCGAAAAAGCATAGCCACGATACGCAGCCTCTAATCACTCCCGTTACCACGCATTGATCGTCAGAGTTTGGCGTAAGACAACAACGTTGAAGGGTCGGCATCGCAATAGTTTCGGCAGTTAACCGCCACCGAGATTAAATCCGGTGCTGGCCTTTTCAATTTCAGGTATCCGTAATCTGCGGTTGAGTTTGGTCAAGAGCCATTCAGCATGCAATTTTGCGTTCGTGTTGATTTGCTACGATTATGAATCGTCTCAGTTGTGCCATCGTAACTTCACATATATCAAATTGAACGAGCGGTATTGATTGCGCAACGGACATAGCCGAGTAACATGTTGGACATCCCGTAGTCGGCCAGAAACAACCGGTCGCGAATCTTCTCCATTGCAGACGTTCAGATACGGCATTTCTTGCCAATTGCATTTTTATTGCATCCTTACTAGAATTCGATATGTAAGGATTAAAGGAGTTTGAGATGACAACCGATGCAACACTTACCAGCAAGGGCCAAACGACAATTCCAAAGGAAATCCGGGATAGGCTTCACATGAAGGCCGGAGACCGAATGACCTTCACGTTGATGCCTGATTCTACCGTCGTCATGCGAGTGAAAAGCAAAAGCGCTGCCGACCTGGCAGGCATGCTGCACAAGAAGGGACGGAAGCCTGTTCCTATTGAGCAATTGTCACGCTAATGCTTGGAATTGACACCAACGTCCTCGTTCGTTTTTTGGTTCGAGACGACGAAACCCAGTTTGAGAAGGCTCGCAAGCTGATCAGGCGTGAAGTTGCGGCAGGTCGCAGCGTTTTCGTAAACCAATTTGTTCTCATGGAAACCGAATGGGTGTTACGTAGCCGATATACCGTACCCAAGAATCAGATCATCGAAGCCATTTCCGGCTTGCTCGATGCGACCGATATTCAATTTGAAAATGAGCCGACCGTTGAGAAGGCTCTTTTCATGTGGAAAGATACAAATGCCGACTTTGCTGATTGCCTGATTGGCGCAAAGAATCGACATCTAGGATGTCGATCAACAGCGACCTTCGACGTAAAGGCTTCTCATTTGCCAGGCTTTATTGCTGCCTAACATATGGCCCCGCTTCCCGCAGTACAAGAGACGCTCGCACGTATGATGGTCGCAAGGCAAAAATCGGCCAATTTCGGCCCTTCAGTAATCCAGTCTAAACAGGTAGTCAACAAATCGCGATGCATGCAATACAACAAGGTAGTGCTAGAACGGTTTTCCTTGTCTTAGTGGCATGCGCAGCCTTGTTCGTTTGGTTTACGAGCCTTGGATTGCCGGAGGTTGCGGCATCACATTTTGTGGGCTCTGGTGCTGCGAACGGATTTATGACGCGGGGTTCTTACGAGAGTTTCATGCTGCTGTTTGTCGTTGTCCTTCCCCTGGTGCTTGTCTTTGTTCCAACCATCAGTTTAAACAACCCTAAAGCCGGTATCAGGCTACCAAACAAAGAGTACTGGTTAGCTCCTGAAAGACAGGCAGAAACTATAGAGTTTCTGCGGCAGCACATGGCCCGGTTCGGTTCTATGTTGGTTGTATTTCTCTGCTATATACATTGGCTGGTTATTCGAGCCAACACCCTAGTGCCACCGCGAATGCCGGCCTCATGGGTTATCGGCGGGATCGTTGTCTTCGTGATTAGCGCCCTGATATGGACAAACATGCTGCTTCGACATTTTAAAAATGTGCCTCGTTAACAACTGTTGTGTATCTTGCTTTCCACAAAAAAGGAAGAACGCTTTTCGTGAAGTAGTCATATCTCCTATGAGTAGAACTGCAACCGTTCGCTGCTAAGATAGGCAAAGGTCGCTGTGGCCGATTGTGTTGAAAGACTCTTTTTTCGCATCCCTCGAAAATTTTTCGAACTGCAGCAGCATTTGTAAATCGCGCTTGCTTGTCCATAGTGATGCAGCTTATTGGTTCATGGTTGAGTTTAAGTGTGGCTACCCGATTTGACGAAGTGACTGTCAGATTAAGTCGCGACTACTACAATTAAACTTTAGTCATTGTCTTTCACTTGCCATTTTTTCAAAGCTTCCACATTCATTTTGTTAATAATGCTTTTTGCTTCAGATGTGTATAAAAATTCCAGTTCAGACTTAAAGTACTCAGTAATTTTTCCGCGCACCATTTTCATGGTCGAGTTAAGCAATTGATTTTGCGGCGTGAATGCTTCAGGCAAGATGACAATGGTGGAGGGAAGCCAGCGCTCTGGAAATGAATATGCAAACTTACCCCCTGATTTATAGGCATCCACTTCATGCTGGATAATTCTTAGGGCTTCATTCAATGCTTCATCCGTTCCGGGTTGCAAACCGCGTTTTTCAATTTCACGATTAATTGCAGGCATGTTGGGTACAATCATTCCGGAGGTGTATGCATTCTGGTTATTGAAAAGCATACATTGATCAATGTACGGCGATTGTTCAATCAAGGCTTCTTCGATTCCTTCAGGACTGTATTTTTCGCCGTCGCTTCCTATCAGCAGACTTTTAAACCGGCCCAGAACATGCAGGAAACCGTCGCTATCCATAAAACCCCTGTCGCCGGTGTATAGCCACCCATCCCTAAGTGTTTCAGCTGTCGATTTAGGGTTATTCCAGTATCCAAGCATCACGTTATCGCCTCTTACAACGATTTCTCCTATCTCGCCTTGTGGTAGCTGATTGTTATCCGGATCGCAGATTTTCAGGTCAAGATTTTTGACCAATCGCCCGGACGTGCCGAATTTGATCGCATCGGGCACATTGGAGGAAATGCAGGGGGCCGCTTCGGATAAGCCATAACCTTGGCACATCGGGATTCCAAGGGCATAGAAAAACCGTTGCAATTCAACATCAAGTAAGGCGCCGCCACCAATAAACAATTCGAGTTTGTTTCCAAAGCTTTCGCGAATTTTACTGAACAGGATTTTATCGTATAGCCACAATAGTGGTTTATAAACGGCCACTGCACCGGGGTTCCGCTTCCATCCTGACCCGTGGTATTCGTAGGCTATTTTCAGGGCGTGTTTGAAGAGTATTTCTACAGCCGGTCCTTTCTTCCTGATTTCGGCCTCAATACCTTTCCTGAAATTTCTTGCAACAGCTGGAACGCTCATCAGAATATTTGGCTGAATTTCCTTTATATTTTTTGGGATGTTTTTCAGGGTTTCCGCAGATGTCTTACCTATTTCAAGCGATGCAACACTTGCCCCGTTGTACATGAAACAATACAAACAGACGGTATGTGCAAACGCGTGATCCCAGGGGAGAAATGCCAGTGTTTTACAGTCTTCCTGAACGCTCATTAAGGTGTCTGCCTGTAACACATTCGCCACATAATTCAGGTGCGAGAGCATTATTCCTTTTGGATCGGATGTCGTTCCTGAGGTGTATGAAATATTGGCAACATCGTTGGGTTGAATATTTTGGCAAATGGCCTCAAACTTTTCTTTGCTTGTCTTTAGGAATTCAACGCCTAAATCCAAAACCTGATCGTAAGAATAGTCATTCAAGCCTGAAGATTCTTTTCCGTCCAAGTAAATTACTATCTCGAGATCAGGCAACTCGCTCCGGATTTCTTCTACTTTTGCAGTCTGACCTTTTGAAACGATAATTATTTTGCATCCTGAATGCAGCAATCTGAATTTGAATTCAGCAATTGAATCGAGCTTAACCGACAATGGAACATTAATACCGCCGGCATAAAGAATTCCTAGTTCTGAAATAATCCACGCATTGCGGCCCTCTGAAATCAATCCTACACGATCACCTTTCTGAAGACCAAGAGCCGTTAATCCCGCACCAAACTTATATACGAAATCATATGTTTGCTTATACGTAGTTCCCTCATATTTACCGTTTTGCTTTTCCCACAGGTAAATGTTGTTTGAAAATTTTGCAACACTGGCTTCAAACAGTTTGGTAATTGTTTTCATAGCGTAAAGATCAGAATTCAAAGGTACGCTCTTCGTAGGTTGCCAGTACATGACTGGACAAAATGGAACGGGACGCAGGAAATATCTCGGTTAGATTGTTTGAATTATATTGAGAAGGTATTTCTGTCAGGTTACAACGAGTCACTTCTCGGCCAGACAAGGAGACGCTGATAATTTCCGAAACGGTCCTCGGTTGAATCTGCCGGAAGGCGCGCTATTCATTTTGTTGTACTCACGCTTTTAACCCACAATGGTTAATTCGGCTTTCCAGAAATCGAACATTCCGACCGTATAGAGACTTTCCTTGCGTCATATTTCTCCACACCCTGGCAGAACACTGTCCAATAAGTCCAATATATTCTTGCTATTCAATGAGTAGTAATTCTGCAATGAAATTGCAATAGGATGTACTTCGTTAACAAAGAGCATCCAAACGAACCATCACTGCTAGAGAAACCCAAAATGAGCATCCTGAAACGTATCCTTGTCAGCATCGGTCTGTACTCCACTCTATTGTCTGCTGTCGTTGCATACGCAATCGACATCAACGGCGCAGGTGCAACCTTCCCCTCTCCGATCTACTCCAAGTGGGCAGAAGGCTACTCGAAACAAAGCGGAACCGGCTTGAATTACCAATCCATCGGATCCGGTGGCGGTATCAAACAGATCCAGGCCAAAATCGTGGACTTCGGTGCAAGCGATGCACCGATGAACCCGAGTGAATTAACGGTCTCAGGACTGACCCAATTCCCAACCGTGATCGGCGGCGTAGTTCCAGTCGTCAATATTGATGGCGTCGACCCCGGCCAATTGAAGCTGGACGACAAAATACTGGCCGACATCTTCCAAGGCAAAATCACTAAATGGAATGACAGGCGTATCATTGCAGATAATCCAAGTCTCGCTTTACCGAATGAAACTATCAACGTGATGTACCGCCAAGATGGTTCCGGCACAACATTCATCTTTACCACCTATCTCTCCCAAATCAGCCCGGACTGGAAGAATAGCGTAGGAGCAGGCAAGGCCGTGAAATGGCCCGTCGGCACCGGTGGCATGGGGAACGATATCGTCGCTTCTTATGTGGGCCGCATTAAAAATTCTATCGGATATGTGGAATATGCCTACGTTTTACAGAATAAGATGGCTTACACCCAACTGAGGAATCGCGACGGTTATTTCGTTTCGCCTACCGATGCAAGTTTCAAGGCTGCCGCTGCTAATGCCCAATGGGATGCCAACAAAGGGTTCTATGAAATTCTGACCAACGAACCGGGCACCGATAGCTGGCCTATCACTGGCGCCACCTTTATCCTAGTCTACAAATCTGCGGAAAAAGCTGAAAGAACGAAGGAAGTGTTGAAATTCTTCGACTGGGCATTTGCCAACGGCGACAAGCTGGCTTCCGAGCTGAATTACGTGCCACTGCCAGCCAAACTTAAGACCATGATCTACAGCGCATGGAAATCTCAAGTAAAAGACACATCCGGCAAAGCACTTTGGAATTAAGGTGCGGACACTATTGATTCGGCAATAATATATTGGACTTATTGGACAGTCTTTTGACAAAGCGTGCATGGAAATAAGATGCAAGGAAACTCCCGATGCATCTGTTATGTTCTCAATCCTTATTCACGCGGTGAATCAAGGTTTAGATTATGAAGAAATGCGCAAAGGGCAGAATATGCAGATAAACCCTTAGATTCACGTACCTCCTTGAATTACGTAATCCGCAGTTATTCGCAATTATGTGCCCTCAATAGGAGAATCCTATGGTAGGCAAAATTAAGGCCGCGCGTGATCTAGCCATCAAAAGACGGTATATATATCCATCGTAAAGATGTAACAAACCAGGGCTAGATTTTTATGCCTGCCAGTAGCGTATCGTTCACTTTTGCTGGCTGGAATTATTCAGTGAATTGGTATTGTCCTTTTTCGTATTGATTGCGCTATTGGGTTCACAAGGGGAAGATTGAATTATCTGTGCCGGTTGTATTTTTTTATTCTGAAGGAAAACGCCATGAGTAGTCAGATACAAGACATTTGGAGTCGTTTTGACGAGCTGATTAAGAATGCTGAAACGCCCGAGGCGCGAATGATCGGTGAAACAACTAAACTACAAACCATGTTGTTGAATCTTCGACTTGCGCCGATTGAACATTTACTTGAAAAAATTCCCGGAAAGGGATGATAGAAATATCAGCCAAACTGCGGAGATCATCATCAATTCCTGTATCAAAGACAACGGGAAAGCGACTCTTTGGCTGATATTGTTGAATACATTTTTGTTTTTTTAAAATAGGGGAATAGAAGTTTCTGATCATGAAAATGAGTGGCGTACTTCTTTCTAAAAGCAACTGTATAAAGGAGTTATTCATGCAAGATATATATGTAGCACGATCAGATATTAACTGCGCTTGCAAATCTTGTACAAGATAACATTAAGCACAAAGATTATTTTGGTCGCTTCGGAGGGGAAGAATTCATCATTATTGCTTAGCGATACTTCTCACTCGAAATGCCTTAGCATGGCAAGCAATCTTCTTTCCATAATTGAGGAAGCTGAGTTGGCTAATGATGGCGAATCAAGAATATCAATCACTATCAGCATCGGACTCACTGAAGTGAATAGAAATGAAAAGTTCGAGGACGTCTACAAGCGGGTAGACAAGCTTCTTTACACGGCAAAGCAGAATGGTCGAAATCGCATTGAGTGTGATCTAATAATTTGATGACATTGAAATCCCCTGACGGTCTGCTTCGGGTCGTAGAAGTGAATATCAGCATTGCATTTTCACTGCCCGATAGACTCTGTCGTCACAGACTGCATTGGGTTAGGAAGAGTCTTTCAAACTCACCAATTTTCATCGAATTGAACGTCCCCTACTTGACGTGAAGCGGCCCCTCAGATTCTCCACCTCAAAGGTCAGGTGTGGGTTGCGATTTGAGATGCTCATCACAAATCTAAATCAACCGCAAATTACGGATACCCTTAATTTTGAATTTGCACAGATCAGCCAGACACAATAATCAGCTATGCCGCCCCTTGTAGCATAGTGCCGCGGCATGAACGACTTGCGAATACGGAATCTCCGCCAGGTCATCCCAGTTCCGGATCGCGCTTTCCAACAACGCGTCCACATTGGCTACCTCGTCGTTGTCATTCAGGACGAACTGCAATCCTTTCAATCCGCCGCATTGAACGCGCATTTCCTGTGCATGCGACAAAACATCGTCGTCATGCACCTTTCCCAGCGCAAAGGCAAAGCTATGCCGCAAATGGACGTGCAATTCCGTACAGCGCGAAAGGCTGGCCGCATTCTGGCAAGTGACGACTTCACGCTCGGCGATCTGCACCCGATCCGAGCGCTCGCAGCCAACGCAGCGGGTCAGCACAGACTTCCCGAACGTACAGGGCCGCTCAATCGCCTCGGCCAGCTTCTGTCGGAAAGCACTCTCGTCCATGAGTTCTGGTTATCCCCGGTTCAGGGTTTGCATTACGATTTCGCGTGTTTCTTCGCCAGCTTTTCCATCGCCTCTTCGGCTATTTCCTGCACTTCTTCATGGGCATCCTTGAGGCAGGCTTCAACATAAGGGCGGGCGGTAACGCTGCCGGTGAGGCCGAGCAGATAGCACGCATCGGCACGCACGCGATGGTCGGAGTGGAAAGTCAATTCGGCCAGTTGCGGCAACAGTGCCTGCAGTTCAGGCATATTGGCATAGGCTTCCAGCAGTGCGCTGACGCCGAGACGCACCGAGATATTGGCTTCGGGGTTGGTAACGATAGCGAGCAGCGGCTTCAGGCGCTGCGTATCCCCGGAGATGAATGCCACGGCCTGCTTGTAGCCGCCTTCTTTCAGCAGATGCTCGACGTAATGCGCAGTCCCTTCGTCCCCGCTCGCCCACTCGGCCCATTGCCTGAGTTCGGCCATGCTTTGCGCGCCGGTGAGCGTGAAAGAACCCAGGCGCAACCACGGGGCGCCGCGCACGTCATATTCCGCAGCCTGCTCGGGATGCGCCGCGATATTGACTACCGTCAGTTTTCCAACCTGCGACTGCTTCACCAGTTCGCTCAACGCCTGCAACACGGAAGGACAATGCGTGCAGACCGGAGTGATAAAAAGCAGGGCATCTGGGGGCGTAGGGGACATGGCTGATCCTTAAGTTATTCACCTTGCACAGTGACTATGATACGCCGACTGCCGCCGTGGTTCCTGTGTTCGCACAGGTATATCCCTTGCCATGTCCCCAGTTTTAGCCGCCCGTCGCTGACCGGGATGTTCAGACTGCTGCCCAGCAAGCTGGACTTGATATGCGCGGGCAGGTCGTCCGTACCCTCGTCCTGGTGACGGTAATAGTGTTCATCCTCCGGCACCGCGCGGTTGAAGTAGCTCTCGAAATCCTGACGCACTGTGGGGTCGGCGTTCTCGTTGATGGTCAGCGATGCGGAGGTGTGCAGGATGAAAACGTTCATCAGGCCGATCCTGACATTACCCAGTTCGGGCAGTTCGCGCAGCACCTCATCGGTGACCAGATGGAAGCCGCGCGGCTTCGGTTTCAGGTGTATCTCTCTTTGCAGCCACATGGTGATCGAGCGTCCGGATTGAAGGTCATCGCATTATCTCAAACTTCAGCTGCCATGCCGGATACCGGTACGTGCGCCCGGAACAATCAGGAAGATAGCGCATGACGGTATACTGACAATAGAATACCTGTTTCCTTTCAATTATCCCGTTACCGCTCATGAAACAATTCCTGCAGACTCTTGAAACCGCACCCGACGGCATCAATTTCAACGCCACCATCTCGGTGATCGATGCGCATTACGATTTCACCCCCACCGCGTTCCGCAATGGCGACCTGCAAAATGAAGCCGGACAGAACAACGGTTCCTGCAAGGTCTTCTCTTTCGCCAGGCTGCATCGCCTGACGGCAGAGCAGACCCTGCATTGCTTCGGCGCCTATTACCGCGAAGATGTGCTCAAGCATCCGCAAGGCACCGACCATCAGAACATCCGCAATTTCATCAAGACCGGCTGGGAAGGGATAGTTTTTCAGGGCGATGCGCTGACGCTGAAGAAACGATAAGCTGTAATGATAAATCGATGCTGAGGGGTTTAATCCTGCACCGCGACATCCATGAAAACGCCGGGCAAGTTCCCTCTCCCAGTGGGAGAGGGGTAGGGTGAGGGATGACTCCTTGAATACTCACCCTATCGCCATAGTTCTCTCCATAACCAATAACCCCGACATGCACCCCGCCTCCTCGACCCGCGAACTGATCCACCTCGGCTGGCCCATGCTGGTCGCGCAGCTGGCGATGATGGCCAATGCCGTCATCGACACTGCGATGGCCGGGCGACTGACCGTCATCGACCTGGCCGCAGTCGGCATCGCCGCATCCATCATGGCCACCATCCTGATGTCGCTGATCAGCGTGCTGCTTGCCGTGCCGCCCATCATCGCCCACTTGCACGGTGCGGGACAGCGCGCCGAGATCGGGCGCGAGATACACCAGGGCATCTGGATATCGCTAGCGCTCGCACTCGTGGCGATCCTGCTACTGCGTTTTCCCGGGCCGATCATTGCCATCTCGCATTTGCAGCCCGCAGTGGAAACCAAAGTGCGCGCCTATCTGGCCGCGTCGGCCTGGGGCGTGCCCGCTGCCTTCGCCCTGCGCTTGTTCTTCGGCCTTTCGACGGGAATCAAGCGCCCGCGTCCGGTGATGTTCTTCAACCTGCTGTCGCTGGCGATCAAGGTGCCGCTGAACGCGCTGTTCATGTTCGGCCTGTTCGGCTTTCCGGAGATGGGCTCAACGGGTTGCGCGGTGGCGACGGCGCTGGATGCCTGGCTGATGGCCGCCTTCGCTTGGGGCTGGTGCCTGAACAACCCGCGATACGCGGAGTTCGGGTTGCGCAGACGCATCACCGCACCGGACTTCGCCGCCATACGCGAATTCCTCAAGCTCGGCCTCCCCATCGGCCTGACGTTCATCGCGGATGTGACCGCGTTCACCTTCATGGCGCTGTTCATCGCGCGCCTGGGCCCCGTCGTTTCCGGCGCGCACCAGATCGCCGCGAATCTCGCGGCACTGGCATTCATGATCCCGCTCTCGCTGGGCAATGCCACCTCGGTGCTGGTCGGCCAGGCACTCGGCGCCGGACAACCGCAGCGCGCCCGCCACATCTGCTGGGAAGCGATACGCTTCGGCATGTCGATCGCGATCGTGCTGTGCCTGACACTCTGGCTGGGCGCGCCGTACATCGCCGCGTTCTACACCAACGACCTTCAGGTACAGGCGATCGCGATCCCGCTGATCGTGATGGTCGGCCTCTACCATCTGGGCGACGCGATGCAAGCCATCACCGTTAATGCCCTGCGCGGCTATAAGAAGTCAGTGGTGCCGATGGTGATCTACACCATCACGCTCTGGGTGCCGGGTCTGGGCGGCGGCATCGCGCTGGGGCTCACGAATTTCTTCGGCCCCGCCCGCGGTGCACCCGGATTCTGGCTCGCCGCGATAGCCAGCATCTGGCTGGTCGGCGGCATGATGGCGCTTTACCTGAATTCCACTTCCAGAAAACATTGCGCCCGTTAGGGCTGCCGGTTTCGCCGCGGTGTCGGCGACAGGAGTACAGTGTTACCAGCAAGATGGAATCGCGACCACGCACGATCTGCGGCATGCTGCCCTAAAACAGACCAACGCTCACCCGTCCAATTCGAAAATGAATATCTGCAAATTATTGATCGGGCACTGTGAAGTATTAACACCGTTCGGGCTGAGCCTGTCGAAGCCCATTCACCTTTCGACAAGCTCAAGGCGAACGGACTTCAGACTTTACCGTGCCGGATCAATATTCATCATTCTCGTCCTGCTCTGCTGCAGCGGTTGCAGCATGGTTACCCTTGGCTACAATCACGCCGACTGGATACTGCGCTACTGGATCAACGGTTACACCTCGTTCAGCACTTCACAGAAAGAACAGATCCATCTCGAGGTCGACAACTACTTGCGCTGGCATCGCAAGAACGCACTGCCGGGATACATCGCGTTCCTGCAGGATGTGGATGCGACGGTCAATCGGGAATCAGGCATGACGGTCGCCGACGTCATGCGCCTGAGAGCCGAAAGCGGAAGGCTATATCAATTGACCATGGAACCGATGATCCGGCCCGCCGCACACATCCTGAGCACATTGGACAGAGACCAGATAACGGAGCTTGCGTACACGCTTGCAGAACGAAGCCGCAAACAAAGACAAAAGATGCTTGATGGCAGCGACCAGGAGATGCTAAATGACCGTGCGGAGAGACATGTGGAACTCGTGGAGAAAATGGTCGGCAACCTGAGCTCCGCGCAGGAAAAGGCGATCACCGAGATGAGCCTGCACATACCGTTTGCCTCAAGAGCCTACATCGAGCAGCGGGAAGCCAAACAGGCCAGTTTGATTGCCCTGTTAAGAGACAAGGCCGGCGAAGACAGGATCGCCGCATTGTTCCGGCAATGGCTCGTCACGCCTGAAACGTCCAGAACACCGCAACAGCAGCAAGCCATCGCCGCTTACGAAAACGCCATGAATGAAATGACAGTCCGGATAGCGGCAACGCTCACAACGCGGCAGAAGCAACACCTGTCTGAAGAAATAGCGTCCTACATCGACGATTTCAGGAAACTCAATTCGAAAGTTGAAACCGCAAGCATCAAATGACGCATCGATCTGCCTCTGTGCACTCCAAGCGTCAATCCACACGACGACAATTGCCCGAAAAAATAATTTGGACCCAACCCCGTCAATTCCAGTAAAGTTATTTCCTGCAATTCACTCCGGTATATATCCATGAACACAGAAGAGTTAAGCAAAGAACAACAGATCCTGCGCCTGATGCGGAAGACACTGGGCAATGTTGTCAGAGACGTCACACCGCTCGGCGGACGTGCCAACCCGCTGACGGATAGCACCATCCAGGACATCAAGGATTGTTTCGGCCTGATCTCGGAACGGGAAAAAGAACTGGCCGAGAAACTCAACTTCGACCAGGCCAAACCCTACTACGCGGATGGCGAGCAACCGAACTCGAACGTCATCAGCTTCGTGAAACCATCCAAAGAGTAGGTCAAATTTCGTTTCCTCTCCCGCAGGCGGGATAACCAGCGACCAGGCTGCAGTTGTTTGCAAACTAGTCGTATGGTTATAACCAATGACTTGGCAGCCTGCTGCCTTATTGATCCGGCACGCTTTGAACCTAATTGCCGTTCGTGCTGCACCCGCAAGGGGTAGGCCGTGGCTGTAAGGGGCATTCGCCCCAACAGCACACGCACAGCCTGTCGAAGCACAAGAATCCATTCACATTTCGACAAGGCCTTTAGTCCTGAGCTCAGTCGAAGGGTCAATGCGTACGGATTCTCGGATAAAGAGTGCCGGATCAATAGTCAGATGGCTAATAGTTTCATCAGTAGTTTCATCAGAGGGCCGGGTGTGGGACGCCTGGCTGCAACTTCAACCAGTCAGCTTCCGCGCCCCGTATCACAGCAAACGGCATGGCGAGCCTCAGCATTCCTGCGCTTTCGCTCCCCTTATATCAATTAGTTATTTTGATGTAACAAACAAGTATTTCCACGACATATGACACATGGCTAGACTTTGCAGCAAGTTGAATGACTCAACTGCTCAACCACAAAAAGGAAGGTGTCATATGTCCACGCTGAAAGACAGATTCGAAAATGTACCCGATAACTGGAAGGTTCTGCGCCTCGCGGCGGGAGACACACCGCACGGCGTCAAGCTGCCGGTCGGGCCGGTGCTGGTGCCGCTGGCGGTATGGCGCGCACGCCGCGCCGAGCTGATCCGCCGCGAGTACGACCATGGCTGGCCGCTCGGCGTCTGGCTGGGTGCCGAGGAAAGCGCAGCGGCCATCGAGCACGACATCGATGACTTCACCGTCATCGGCGTCGAGCCCGACAAGAACGGCAGCCGTTACCTCGGCGTGTGGCAGGCGCTCGAAAATTTCGGCTATCGCGGTGCGCTCACTGCCACGCCGGCGTAACGGGACGACCATGGCGCGGGCAAACTGCCCCGCACCGCCGTTTACGGTTGCAACTTACGCTGATGAAACGGTGCACAAGGAGGCGGGGCAAAGCCCAAGGAGAAGGTGCCGCTCTATACCTGTACCCATGGGAAGAAGAACGGCGGTGTCGATACCGCCGCCTTCAAACCCCTACCTCAGGTACGGCAATCTGCTTCAGCAAGACTTCAAATTGATCGACAGGTTCTGCCTTGCCAAACAGGCACCCCTGAAAATTGGAGCAACCGATTTTCATGAGCAATTGCCTCTGCTCTTCGGTTTCAACGCCCTCGGCGATGACGTTCAGATTCAGATTTTGCGCCATGGCAATGATGGTGCTGACGATGATCTTGTCGTTACTGTCCACGGTGATGTCGCGCACGAATGAACGATCGATCTTGAGTTGATCGAGCGGCAGCCTTTTCAGGTACTGCAAGGATGAATATCCGGTACCGAAGTCGTCGAGCGACAAGCGGACACCGATTTTCTTTATTTCGCTCATGGTGACAATGGTGTCCTCGATGTTCTCCAGCAACAGGCTTTCCGTCAGCTCCAGCTTGAGCAACCTCGGATCGACGGCATGGCGTTGCACCAGGGATCGGATCTGCGCAACGAAATCAGGCTGGCGAAATTGTTTGGCGCTCACGTTCACTGCAAGAATGAGGCTGCGAGTGAGCGCATCCCCCTCCCACGCCTTGAGCTGGATGCAAGCGGTATCCAGCACCCATTGCCCTATGGGCAGAATCAGCCCGATTTCTTCAGCCAGCGGAATGAATTCGGCAGGAGCGACCAATCCGCGCTCCGGGTGCGCCCAGCGGATCAATGCCTCGGCGCCCAATGTCCGATGCAGGCTGTCGACCTGTATCTGGTAATACAAGCGGAATTGTCCGTTCTTCAGCGCGAGCCGCAACTGTGATTCGATAGCCGCGCGGGCATCTATCGTTCTCTGCATCTGCGGATCAAAGAAGTGCAGGGTGTTGCGCCCGAACTTCTTGGATTCATACATGGCGATGTCGGCTTGCCTGAGCAACTCGTCTATCGATTGCGGCCTGTCATCAAATAGCGTGATGCCGATACTGGGTGTGCAGCTGCTACCGCGCAAGGAAGCATCATATGGCACGTTGAGAGCGGCGAGAATCTTGTTACCGACTGTCTCCGCATGCGCTGCAGCCTCCATTGCATCCATGCTCAGGTCTTCCAGCATGACCACAAATTCATCGCCCCCGATGCGCGCGACCGTATCGCCATTCCTCACGCAACCCTCCAGACGTCGCGCAACCTGTTGCAGCAGCAAGTCGCCGCTATCGTGCCCGAGTGTGTCATTGATGGCCTTGAAATTATCAAGGTCGATGAACAGCAGTGCACCGGCCTTGCTATTCCGCGCGCTGGCAGCCAAGGCATGTTTGAGCCTGTCCATGAGCAGACGCCTGTTGGGCAACTGCGTGAGCGGATCGTTGGTTGCCAGTGACTGCAATTGCTGATTCAGTTCCTCCAGCTGGTCATTTGCATGTTTCAGTTCCGCCCGGGAATTATTTAACTCGGTGATATCCCGCCCCACACCCAGCACCGAAGTCACATTGCCTGAAATATCCCGTTCCGCTGTCAGCCGGATGTGGCTATAAATCACCTTCCCATCCTTGCGCGGCCACTTCAATTCGAACTGCGCATTGTTTCCCGTCGAAAAAACCTCCCTGATCCTGGCTTCATAGATCTCGAAATTTTCCCCACCCGGAACCTCCGAGGGCCTCTTGTTCAACAGTGATGCCGCACCTCCCTCGGTGATACGTCCGAAAGCAGGGTTGACATAGACGCGACGGCAGTCTCTGTTGTAGCGGGCAATGGTATCGGGAGAGTTCTCTATCATCGAGCGCAGGTCCTGCTCGCTGCTTGCCAGCGCCGCAGTCCTTTCCTCCACCGTGCGCTCAAGAGATGCGTTGATTTCGTTGATCTGCTGAATCTTCTGGTTGATGGCGTCGTTCATCGCAATAAAGCTCTGCGTGAGGTCGCCCAACTCATCCCCCCTCGCCTTCTCCTTTTCCAACTGCCCGAGCTCGTTGCTCAAATTTCCGGACGCGTCCCCGGCCACGCTCCGGAAAATCCGGCTCAGCGTCGTCAGCGGCTTCGAAATGGAGGTGGCGAAGTACCAGGCAACTGCAAAAATGAACAGCAGGCTGATCGCTGCGATCAAGCCCAGTGTCTTGACCATCTCCCAGGTGTTTTTCTCGACGATGCTTTTGGAATAAAGCGCGGCAATGGACCCGACGATTTTGTCATCCTCGTAAAGCGACATCAGACTCTGGTAATAGCCCTCGCCATCTACCGTTATCTCGTTCAACAATTTCCCGGGTGCTGCGGAACCTTGCTTTGCATTGCTCCAGTCCGGATTCCGGTACACGGGCAAGCTGCCAACACTGAAACCCTGCGGAATAAACACATTGATGCGGGTATCGGTCAACCGGGAGAGCTGGTCGACGAAGGACTGGTCGAACGGATGCTCCATGACAACCAGGCCAAGTTGCTTCAACCTCTGCTTCCCGCTGGAGGCATCGAACGCCTCACCCATGACAGGAACGTAGCTCTCTATCACCAGCATTCCGTTCTTGACGGCGTAATGCATGCTCTCCTGCCGTGGCAGCGGCCCTTCAAATTGAAGACCGATCTTGGGCGTGGACGTTGTTGCGCGCAGATTCTGCCTGCTCAGCTCTTCGCCATCCCTCAAGGTGGCTGCCTGAATCACAGTCGCACGCGAGTGCTCGACAAAGCCTACCTGCTTGCTGTTGCGGTCGAACAGGGCAAACGAGATCAGACGGCCTGATGAGTCGTAAATCGCGATGCGCGAAAGCTGCGCGACCCGCCCTATCTTGTAAGTATCCTTCACCAGTTGCTGGTAAGTGCTGAACAGCGTCTCGCGATCGATGCCCAACTGTGCATATTGCGCGAGGTACCAGATGGTCGACCCGAGATTTTTCTGGTTCGCCAGTTGGCGCGACGCAGTCAAGAGATTCTCTTTGCGATTGGCCAGCTCTTCTTCTATCACGCTGGATGCCTTGCGCAGATGAGCATAGGACTGATCCATATTCTGCTGGCGGACCACCAACGAAACAGTCAGCAAGGTAACCAGCGCCACCGCGACGCTGACGGCCACTGCGCTGAGCAGCAGCTTGTCTTTTAGCCGTTTGAATTTCATCGTCTGCTACTTGCCTTTCCGCGGAGCATAGGAAAGGACGGGCCTGAAACCCGCGGGAGCGGTGGTCGTATCGAACGGGTATGTCGCCTGGTTGCCATAGTCGACCAGTCCCAGTTTTACCAGGATGGTATGCGGCCGCTCTTTGCTTCTTCCCTCCAGGAAGCTCACCACAGCATTGGTGACTACGCGTGCCTGGCTGACACCCTTGGTATCGACAGAGGCGACGATTTCCTTGTTGCGGATAAGTCCGGCGATCTCACGGGTCAGGTCATAGGCAACGATCCGTATCCTCTTATTAAGGCCCGCGAGCTTCAGCGGCAGAATCGCCGCGGGTGCGCAGCCGGTGCAGCCAAGAATGTAATCGAGTTTTTTGCCGTGTTCGGCAAGCAGCTGTTCCGCCAATCGCGATTGCTCGATCCTGTCGCTGTCACCGTACTTGATATCGACGATATTGACCTTGATCGCAGCTTTGGCTGCCGCGTCGCGCGTACCTGCAACTTCACCCTTGACCCATCCCGCATCCGACGGACCGGGCAGCAAGGCGATATTGATCTCCTTCAGCCCGCGCCGTTGTGCGTCGCGAACGACCCATTCCGTGGCGTCGACACCCATACTCTTCAGCGAGGTGGTCACCTTGATCGTCAGGTCGTCGCTGGTGCTGTCGTTCGCCAGCTCGAACACCGGAATGCCCAGTCTGCGCGCTTTGGCAATTGAGGCGTTATTCGCCGTCAGGCTGAGCGGAGAAATGACAATGGCGTCGTATTTCGCCGCGATGACATCGTCCATCTTGCGCAACTGTCCAATCATGTCGTCGTAGCCGTTTGCCGGAAAAATATCCACCGCGACACCCAGCCGTCTGGCTTCACTGATCACGCCATAATCGCAACCCACCCAGTACGGATCCTTGATGTGCGGAAACAGGAAGGCGATACGCCAGGGTTTGTTTGCCCTGTCAGTCATTGCATAGCGGTCGTCTACCACGCGCCCGCTCGCCAGTGCCTCGTCCGCCGTGCCATCGGGTTTGACAGGAGGGTAAATGGAGAAAACCGGAATGGGTTCAAAAGCGCCGGCAGCCGGTGCCGGTGCAGTGTCGGCCGATGCGCGAACCGCGAGTGCGCAGAACAACAACGCGACCATGAAAAATTGCCGTGAGCAACTGCTGCCGAGATCGCTAATGATATTCATTGCGCACACCGTTTTGGTTTTGGATGCTCTAATAACATGTATGGTGCCTATGGATTATATTTGCAAAGGGCAAAGCGCCGCAGGCTTATTAGGGAAACGCAGATTAAGTCCGTTCGCCCTGAGCCTGTCGAAGGGTCGACCAGATAACATATTGAATGTTAATCGTCCTCCATTCATGGTTCGACAAGCTCACCACGAACGGAGGACTTAATCTGCGTTTCCTTAGACTCATATTTATCCGGTGACTGGTACGCGTCAAATGTGCCTGCCACTCGACACATACGCAATTGGTTTTGTTAATACCCCTATTTTTGCAAAGAGATAATTTCCAGCATGAATCGGCCTTGTCGGCATTGCATTAAAAGGGAATAACCCCGTTACAATTCAGCATGAACCTCCACTACGACATGCCGCTGTACCGCCCGCCCTCCGAAGGCGACAACCTGATCATCCAGGCCACGCTGGGCTGCAGCTTCAACCAGTGCAGTTTCTGTGCCATGTATCGCAGCAAGGATTATGTCGAACGCCCGCTGCATGCCGTGTTTGCCGATATCCGCCGTGCCGCCGCCGACTGGCCCGATGCGCAGCGCGTGTTTCTGGCCGATGGCGATGCGCTCGCTCTCCCGACCGAACACCTGCTCGCCATCCTGCGCGAACTGGCGGCAGCGCTGCCTCGGCTGACGCGCGTTTCCTGCTATGCCACGCCCGGCAACATCCAGCGCAAGTGCGCCGAAGAACTGGCCCTGTTGCGCGAACACAAACTGAGCCTGCTCTACTTCGGTCTCGAATCCGGCTCCGACCTCGTCCTGAAAAAGATCACCAAGGGCGCCACGCAACGGCGCATGGCCGAAGTGCTGCACAAGGCACACGCCAGCGGCATGAAAGTCTCCGCCACCGTCATCCTCGGGCTGGGCGGCACGCAGCACAGCGACGAACACATAGACGGCACCATCGCCCTGCTCAACAGCGCGCCCGTGACTTACCTTTCCACGCTGCAACTGTATCTGGACGAAAGTATCGCGGAAGAATTCCGCCGCAAATACGGCGAGCCGTTCGAGATGCCGGACGACCTGGCGATATTGAAGGAACAGGAAAGACTCATCAGCGGCCTCAACCCGCCGCAACCGGTCATCTTCCGTTCCAACCATGCCTCCAATGCGCTGGCGCTCGCCGGAAATCTGCCGAAGGACAAGGAAAAACTGCTGCTGCAACTGCGCGAAGCGATGGCCGGACATCGGCCGCTGCGGCCGGTTTATATGCGCGGGCTTTGAGGCTGTGTTGCCTTAATTCAACCTGGAAGAATCCTTACCCCGCACGGGCTCTGAGCACCCGAAACTGATATAATTCGCAGCAACGAAACTCGCCAAACAGGCGAGATGCTTTGGGGAGTAAACGATGAAAGTCAGCGCCAACCTGAACCAGAAAATCTCCCAAGCTGTCCGGACCTCAATGCAGATCGAAGGCTGCAAGCCGGTACAATCCGATGTGGTCAAAAAGCAGGCGCAAGCCCTGATGGAACAGCACCGTGTCCAGGCATCAGGTCATCGCAAGTAATAATTGGCCCTAGAATAACCGGAGTCTGTCCCCAATAATTTTGGACAGCCATATGAAAGGAAACATGATGAACAGAATCGACGTTCCTATTGCACAGCTTTCATTCACCCAAAAATTGGATTTAATGGAAATGCTGTGGTCAGACATGGCCGGCAACGAAAAGAATCTGGAGTCTCCGGCATGGCATGGAGCGATCCTTAATGATCGCGAAGCTGCCCTGAATGCAGGCAAGGTAACCGTTTCAAATTGGGAAGAAGCCAAAGAAAGAATCAAGAAAAACGTCGCATGAGGATAAAAGTCCTCAGTGCCGCAGAGAACGATCTCGTAGAAGGTCACCACTTCTACGAAGCACAAGCAGACGGCCTCGGCGCTTATTTTCTGGACACGCTCTACTCCGATATTGACTCACTGGCCTACTTTGCGGGAATACACCGCGTAGTGCTGGGCTACCACCGGCTTCTCTCCAAACGTTTCCCATTCGCTGTTTATTATCGTGTCGCTAACGATGAAGTCATTGTATTCGCTGTGCTTGATTGCCGCAGAAATCCAAGCTGGATAAGGAAGAAGCTATCCAAGTGATGCATGGATTTGCTGTGATCCCCCTTTAGAAAAGGAGGACTAAGGGGGATTTGAAAATGCAGAACGTATTCCATCGCCCTCTCAACAGCGCCCCCGTCACCTGTCTCTCCACGCCGTGCCGGTCATCTTCCGCCATGCCTCCGATGCTGGTGCGCGCCGGAAATCTGTCTGGGGCAAATAAAGACTGCTCTTGCAACTTCGTGAAGCGAGGGCTGTCCACCATCCGCTTCGGTCATATCACATGCACGTATTCGATACTGGCCGCCGAGCCGGAGTGGCCCATTCCTCATCACGTAAAGTAAAAATACTTATGGAAGCATTGCTGCAACGCCATCTTCAAGACGATGTCGATGAGATCACGCTGATCGCCGGACTCGTATCAAAGATCCGCCCCAGAAAATCCGCAGACGCGTCTTATGCGGAACACATGATAGGCGCGCTTTGCCACATACTCGGGCGGCGGCCGGACTTGCGCGCCTCGCTGCGCGGTGCGGTGCTCAAGTTGCTGGGCGCCCACAAACCGGTCTCGCTGTATGTGGAATCGGGAATACTCCCCAGTACCGGATTCTTCACGGAGCTGTACCGGCGGGTGAGCCACAAGATACTGCCGGAGGCGATCGACTCCCAATACCTGAAAGACCTCTTCGCGCTAGTCTTCACCCGCGATGACGACGAAGTCTGGGTCAACGCGGTGCCGGATGCCCGCTGGCTGGAACTGCTGGCGGCGCTGCGCTTCGACGAGCTATTGATCGGGCACGCTTTGAACCTAATTGCCGTTCGTGCTGAGCCTGAAGGAACTACTAGCCATTCCACTAGGTTGTCAAAAGACGACAACCAAGTGGCTGGTTATGTCGAAGCACGAGAATCCATTCACATTTCGACAAGCTCAATGCGAACGGATTCTCGGATACAGAGTGCCGGATCAATAGCTGCAGAGACTAGCCTACCCTCACCGGTTCGCGGCATCGTGGATGCGGTGCTGGTGCTGTCCTATCGGATCTCTTCCATCGGCCTGGAGCCGGAGCTGATACGCAACGAACCCTCGCTTGAGGAATTCGCTTCGCCCTTCCTCACCCAGAACGATGAAGTCGGCGAATATCTGGAGCAGTTCTCGCTTGCATGGGCGGACGCTTCGCTTGAGTTTCAGGACGAACGGCACATCCTGGTATTGCTGGACCAGTGCGCGCAGATCATCCAGAAGATCCGGCGCACCGCATCCCGTTCCGGCACCAGCATCAGCCTGACATTCCTGTTGCAGCGGCTGACCCAGCAGCTGGAGCGCATGGAACGGCTGCTTGCGATTCTCGCCGCACTGCGCGAGGACAAAAGCGGTGAGCGAGCACTCCCCCTGTTGGTGGGCTTGTTCAAGACCCTGGTCAGCGGCGAATGCCACAAGAACGACGTGAGGCAACACTGGCGGGAAAGTCTGGAGCTGCTTGCCTTGCGCGTGACGGAAAACGCCAGCCGCACCGGCGAGCATTACATCACCAGCACGCGATCGGAATATTTTGCGCTGCTGAAATCGGCCATGGGTGCGGGGCTGATCATCGCTTTCATGGCGGTGCTCAAGCTGCAACTCTCAAAGGAACACCTGCCACCGCTGACCGAGGCGCTGCTGTTCAGCCTGAATTACGGCCTGGGCTTCATGCTGATCCACATCCTGCACTTCACCGTCGCCACCAAGCAGCCCGCGATGACGGCCTCGGCCATCGCCGCCAGCATCGGCGAGCACGGCGGCAACAGCCGCGACATGGAGAGCCTGACCAGCATCATCGCGCAGACATTGCGCAGCCAGTTGGCAGCGATCCTCGGCAACGTGCTGGTTGTGATACCGATGGCCATGCTGATCGCCTGGGGGGTGATGCAAGCGACAGGTGTGCATTTCATCTCGCCCGAAAAAGCCCATCACCTGATGGAAGATATCGACCCGATCCACAGCCTGGCGGTCTTTTATGCCGCGATCGCCGGTGTATGCCTGTTCCTGTCCGGGCTGATCGCGGGCCACCACGACAACCTCGCCATGTACAACCGCATCCCGCAGCGACTGAAGCAACTGCGCTGGCTGGAGCGACTACTGGGCAAGGCACGCTTGTCGAGGGTCGCCGACTATGTGGAAAACAACCTGGGCGCATTGGCGGGAAACTTCTACTTCGGCTGCATGCTGGGCGGCATGACTGCGATCGGCGTACTGTTCGGCCTGCCGGTGGACATCCGGCACATCACATTCTCTTCCGCTTATCTGGGCTTCTCGCTGATCGGGCTGGATTTCGCGATGCAACCGCAAGAACTGTGGCTCGGCGTGCTGGGCATCGCGCTGATCGGCTTGACCAATCTGGTGGTCAGCTTCACCCTGGCGCTCAGCGTGGCGATGAAAGCGCGCAAGGTCACTTTTACGCAAAGGCGAGCCTTGCTGCAAAGCCTGGGCAGGCGATTCCGGCAGAGGCCGGGAGAATTCTTGCTGCCGCCTAAAGCGAAAAAGACCGACGATTCTGACACCCATTGAGAATGGGTTGACTTCGGATGAGTGATTACTGATTCGGCACTCATTATCCAAAAATCCGTTCGCATTGAGCTTGTCGAAATGTGAATGGACTCTTGTGCTTTGACGGGCCCGGCACGAAAGGCTATGAGCTTCGAAGCGTGCCAAATCAATGGGGATGAAACGATGAAATATGTGCACAGGCTGACGCCGCTCAAGTGCTAGGCATTTCGCAATCGCGCGTCTCCGACCTGATACGCGGCCAGTTTGAGAAATTCAGTCTGGACATGCTGATCACGCTGGCGACCAGAGCGGGAAAGAAAGTTGAGTTGAAGATGGCGGCTTGATAGAGCTTCACATTAATTTTACATAGAAGAAACAGTGCGCCAGCAAGCGCTTATCTATTTCCCTTCCGTTCGCATTGACACACCCCGCCTCGCTCAAATAAAGTCTGCCCCACTTGCACTGCGGAAGGGTGGCGGCGCAGCCGCCGGGTACCCACCGGCGTACCCCTTGCGGGTGAATCTGCACCACGCACATCGCGCCGCACGTACGGAGCGAGGCTCACAGCAGAATCCCCAGAAGCGAGGCTGGCGCAAGACAAGCACCCGCACGACGGGCGACCGGCATTCGAATTGAAGGGGAAGACTTGTCTCACGCATCCAGCGAACAACCTGCGCTCAATCACAACGCTAGCCCCCTCAAACCGGGCGGCAGCATCGCCATCACCACTTGGACACCCGTAGACCAATCGCCCGCCACGCAAACCAAGTTCGGCGCACTGCGCGCCATCAAGCCCGACCTGCCGAAACCGCAACGCGGCGTCACAAAAGCATTCCCCGTCGGCAGCACTGGCGACTTCTGGGACAACATGGTCAGGGGCAGCGCACCGATTCAGATGATGAAGAAATCAATCATGTCCGTTCGTGGTGAGCCTGTCGAACCACATTCCGAAAACATGAGCGAAGCTCTATGGCGCGAGAAGGAGAAGCTTGCGCTGGCTTGGCTGGAAGAGACACTGCCTACGCTGAAGAGGCCGCTGACTTCGGATGCTTGGTTGGGGATGGGGGTGAAATAAACATGGCAAAGAAAAACTATGATCGAGATGTATTGGCTCTTGACGATACGCAGTTGGAGCTGTTTGTACTTGATTGGGTCAAAGCGAAAACCTCTGGCTATTTTGAAACAACTCGTTTTTCAGGTGCAGGCGATATGGGGCGCGATATCGTTGGGTTTCGTACAAAAGAGAGGCACGAGGGCAATTGGGACAACTACCAGTGCAAGCAATATGCAAAGCCCCTTCCAACTGACACTGCGGTTTGCGAAATTGGGAAAATTCTCTATTACGCTTACCTTAAAGAATTTACTGCGCCAGAGCGGTACTATTTTGTCGTACCACGTGGTGTAAACCGCAACTTAGAGACTCTTATATTCAATCCAAACAAATTCAAAACAAAACTCATTTCCGAGTGGGATCAATATTGCGCAGATAACATCGTAGAAAATACAAAGATCGTGCTTGACCAACAATTGAATAAATTTATTGGGAGCTATGACTTCTCATCCATCCATAGGCTCAAGTTAGATGACATTCTGTCTGATCCAGCAGCGAAACCCGTGCTTTATAAATGGTTTGGTGCCGATCCCGGCCCCGCGCCCAAAGGCGCCACCCCAAGCAGCATTGATAACCGAGAGTTACCCTATATTAACCAGCTTATTGATGCCTATGGCCAACGAGAAGGTTTCCCATTTGCGAATCACGAGGATGTCACAAAACATGGTAAGCATAGCCAGCATCTATCTATGCAGAGAGAGCGTTTTTACGATGCTGACGCATTCAAACGTTTTTATCGAGACAACACTGACCACGTTACGCTAGAGAACTTCGAGAGCGATATCTACCACGGAATTATTGATACATGCGAGGCGAAACATACTGATGCGCTGGGTTGCGTAAATGCCGTAATGAGCCAAGCAGCGCAATTAGCGCCTTCTGGTCCTTTAGCCCAACATGCGCGCATTCCGGTAAAACAAGGGATTTGTCATCACTTTGCCAACGATGGGAAAGTCAAATGGAAAAAATAAACTCTCGCGACATGTTGCCCCATATGCCACTGTTTAACAGTCCCATTGAAACCGGCATTCGCACACTAGTAATTTTGAACGCTTCATACCCTATTTCCCTTGATCTGACTCAATTGACTTGGCTCGATCACCTTGTTGTCCATACAGGGGATATTGACGGGCCTGAGAGTCTCCACCCAAATCTACCTCAAAGAAATGGAGAAATACTTGTCCGACGAAGTCTTGTAGAGCAGGGGATTACACTCATGCGCAGACTGCATCTGGTATCTACCGAAGTAAATGAACGTGGTGTTACATACTTTGCTACGGATGAGGCCTACCCGCTCGTTGATTTGATGAAAACAGAGTATGCAGCAAAGCTGAAGGTGCGCGCCACTTGGCTTGCCGACCATGTACTACCACGAGGAGATAAGGCATTGCATGACCTGATCGCAGATAAGCTAGGGCGTTGGAATATTGAGTTCCAAGATGAACAAGCAATGATGGGGAGACAATAATGAACACGCCCAGCCTAACCATTCGACACCTAACCTTCACTGGTCCTAATGTAGCTCCTGCAACACTCAATTTTAGCAACGGTCTAAATCTGGTTTATGGAGCGTCAAACACTGGCAAGTCATTTACTGTGAAAGCCATCGACTTTATGCTGGGAGCAGCAAAAGAACTGCCAGAGATTCCAGAACGTGAAGGTTATGACCAAGTTTGGTTTGGATTCACCTTCAACAACTCAGAGAATTTCACTCTATCAAGATCAGTGAGTGGAGGTGGATTCAAACTCTATAAAGGACTTATCAAATCAACAGATGAAGCAAAGGATCCAGAATTATTGGCTCCAACACAGCAAACAAAAAGTGCAAAAAGCCTCCCTCACTTCCTACTCGAGAAACTCAGCTTCTCGGATAAGCGACTAGCCAAAGATGCCAATGGCAACACGGACCCGATAAGCTTCCGAGACATTGCAGCGATTTCCCTAACTGACGAGACAACAATTCAAAGCGAACAGTCACCCGTAGAAAGCGGGCAACATATCACTAGGACTAAGGAGAGGAGCGTGTTTAAGCTGCTTTTAACAGGCTTGGACGATAGCGCCATAGTGCCTCTACAAGACGGTAAAACATTTAATACTTCAAAGGCCGTTCGCATTGAAGTTATAAATGAAATGCTTAACGGCATCGAATCAAAACTTGCAGACTATCCTGATGTTACTGATTTGCCGTCACAGTATGAAAGGCTCTCTTCAACATTAGATAAACTCGAATCGGAATTCGACAACGTACAGGGCACCGTTCGCAACCTACTAGATGAACGAAGATTTCTATCTACTGAACTTCCAAGAATTGGGCAGAGAACAGAAGAGATTAATATCCACCTTGGTCGTTTTGCTCAACTAGAAAGCGTTTATCAGTCTGACATTGCTCGCCTTCTTGCGCTTGAAGAAGCAAGCTTTTTGCTTTCACTAGATAATGAAAAAGATTGCTCATTATGCGGCGCGCCAGCCAGCGCGCAGAAGCATAAGAATGACCACGAAGATATTTCCGCAATTCGTAATGGCGCAGATATTGAAATAGCTAAAATTGAAAAGCAGCGACAGGAAATCAAATTAGTCATTACAAACTTGCTTGCAGAAGAACGGGCGCTTAAAGAACAATACCCTCAACTAAGCCAGCGACTCGACGAGGTTGAACGAGAAATCAACCAGCTAAACCCGCGAGCCAACGATAGCAGACTTACGATTAGGGAAATCATTGACACACGCGATCAAGTAAAAAATGGACTCTCTCTTCTGGAACACAAGAACAACCTATTAGCGAAGATAGAAGAGTTTAACAGCCTTAAAAAACCTTCCAAAGATGACAAGCCAAATCTAAAAACACCTGACACAGCAACTCATCAACTTGCTTTAACTATAAGCAAAGTACTTAAGGCTTGGAAATTCCCGGGAGACTGCCATGTGAGTTTCGATGACAAAGCGCATGACATCAAAATTGATGGGAAGTTACGAAGCAACAACGGCAAGGGTGTGAGAGCCATTACACATGCTGCCTTCAAAGTAGCCCTTCTCATTTATTGTCGAGAAAATAGTCTCCCTCATCCTGGCTTCATTATCTTGGATTCACCCTTAATTACGTATCGCGACCCGATAAAAAATCCCAAAGCCGGCGCACTCGCGGAGGATGAAAAGAGAATTGCCGCAAGTCCTCTTAAGCAATCGTTTTTTGAACATCTGTCTTCCATTAGCCACTGGGGTCAATTCATCATTCTTGAAAATATCGACCCACCTGCCGGAATTGAAACAATTGCCCATGTCGAGGTCTTTTACGGCAATACCGGAAGCGGACGTAATGGGCTACTGCAAAACTGAGCAAATGGATTTAAACGGGCTAGGCTCGAATTAGTTTTCAGGAAAAGATGCGGAGAGAGATGATATGGGAAAAGATGATTAGAACGAAAAACAATTCGAGCTTGGGTCCTTTAATCCTTTTCTTATGTACAAGGGAAAATTGGGAGCGCAGTGAACAGCTTTAGAATTTCCCATCTTTCTGACTTGCATCTAACGGCGAAGGACAACGCTGCACGCTCAGAACCCAAGCTCTTCGATGCACTCACCGGCATGAATGCCAACTTCCGAAAGATTGTCGCATCAAAGGTGATCCAGGAATCTGATCTGGTACTGGTGACGGGCGATGTCACCGATCGTGGCGATATTGATACATGGAAATTTTTCTGGGACACAGTAGAAAAGGCCAATATCAAAGATCGGGTGCACGTGGTGCCTGGCAACCACGATGTCTGCTGTTTGGGTGCGCGTCTTCCAAAAACAGGTACACAGTACCGAGAAGAGGACATGGCAAAGGTTCACAAGGGGCTGCTGATGGGTGGCCAGCCGACCAGGTTTCCGTGGGCCTATAGTCCTGATCCTCGCGTCGTGGTGTTTGGACTTAACTCGAATAATCTGGGAAATTTCACCGCAGCCACCAATGCCATGGGTGATATTGGATACTATCAACTAAAGGACTTGGCGAGCATGTTACACAAGCATCGGGATGTGCCTGTGAAAATCATTGCCATGCACCACAGCCCGAATATCCCTGAAGAGGAAACGGCGATCAAACGTGGGCAGCGCCCTTTTTCGCAGCTCGATCGTATTGGGCATCAGGTGCCGGAGTCGCAAAGGCGGATGCTCAATCTGCTTTGCGTCACGCACAAGGTTCGGCTGCTGTTACACGGACATCTGCATATGTCGGAGGATCGTCGTATCACTGGCGTGCGATATATTGGTGCTGCCGCTTCGACCGAGCCACAACACAGCCCCCAAGGCCCGATCTTGCAATTTCCCACCTATCAAGTGTCCGCTAAAACACATCGAGTATCCTGCAACAGGGCGGTAGTGCTGATATGAGGAATCAGAGGGGTCTGCATCGGAAATAATTAGCACTGTAGGTCGGGTTAGCAACAGCGTAACCCGACAGCATTGAGGAGTGCCGGCAGCGTCGGGTTAGGCTGCGCTAACCCGACCTACGGAGCTTGGAAACTGTGGCAAAGGCTACCGGTTACCCGCCTTAACCAGCCCGCATCCATTACACTCTCGCCCTCAAGTCCGGACGCACGCTAACTCTGCAAAGGTTCACCATGTACCCCGTTTACGACGACGATGCCGCCCTGCTGTTGTCCCTCACCATTGCGGCCAAGCGTCGCCCGGCCGCGCTGGACGAGATCATCACCGCGCTGGCCATGGCCCAACACGGCGAGATTCCGGCCAAGTCCAAACTGGTGGACGCGTTTGCGCGCATGGGTGTTTGTGGCCTGATCGTCGAGGCAGAGGGTGGCTATACCCTCTCTGCCGAGGGGCAGGCGATGATGACGGGGCAGCGCGCCAAGGACGACAGCGCCACGCGGCTGGCCCACATCAAGCAACAGCTCTCCAACTTTGATCCCAAGGAAAAGCACCCAAGCATTCAGGTCACCCAGGAGCAGTTGCTGGCGGCGATTCAGAGCTACAAGGCGGCTCAACACAGCCATCAGGGGAAGAACATACAGACCGACAAGCCCAAGTCGAAGCGCAGCTGGATTCCGACCAAGGATCTGGTGCAGGGCAAACAGCACCTTCCCTCCAAACGCCGCAAACCGTAAGTCTGCAAGTAAAAATTGGGGACGGATTTATTTCTTAGCTAAGGAAACGCCGATTAAGTCCGTTCGCCCTGAGCCTGTCGAAGGGTTCGATGGGTAACACGCTGAATGTTAGGCGTCCACCGTTCATGGTTCGACAAGCTCACCACGAACGGAGGAGCCCCGTAGGTCGGGTTAGCGTAGCGGTGCGTGTGTTGTTGGGGCTTTAGCCCCGTAGTGTCAATTCCACACGCAGCTTGCTGCGTAGTGGATTGCCTGCCTTTGGTACAACCACGGCCTACCCCTTGCGGGTGTAACCCGACAGCATGAGACGCACGCAGCAGCAACGTCGGGTTACGCTGTCGCTAACCCGACCTACGGAGCTGACTGGATTCCGGCCTGACCGAAGGTCAGCCTGCCCAGAGCTTGTCGAAGGGCCGGAATGACGAGGCAACAGGTTTCTTGTTGTCGCCAAATATGGAAACCCCAATAATAGATTCTTCGGGATATATGGAAAGGCATAGCAATATGTACGAACTCTTCATCGCCAACAAAAATTATTCCTCGTGGTCGTTGCGCCCGTGGGTGCTGATGCGTGAGCTTTCCATTCCGTTCACCGAGACGCTTATTCCTTTTGGCAATTTGCCAGATGGGACGACCATCGCCGATGTGTCGCCGTCGGGCAGGGTTCCCTGCCTGAAAGACGGGCAGCTGCGCGTGTGGGATTCGCTTTCCATCGTTGAATATCTGGCCGAACGGCACGAGCATGTGTGGCCTTCGAGTGCGGCTACGCGCGCATACGCGCGTAGCGCTGCCGCGGAGATGCACTCCGGCTTCTTTGAGCTGAGGCAACGCTGCGGCATGAATTGCGGCATCTGCGCCCCGCTGGTCGATATTGCCGCGCCGCTTGCGCTTGAGCTGGAGCGCCTGAATGCGCTGTGGCTGAAAGGGCTGGAAAAGTTTGGCGGCCCGTTTTTGGCCGGGCCGCAATTCACGGCGGTTGATGCCTTCTATGCCCCGGTCGCCTTCCGCGTGCAGACCTATGGCCTGCAATTGAAGCCGGCTGCGATGCAGTATGTAGCGCGCCTGCTGGAACTGGAGGCTATGAGGGAATGGTACGCGGCGGCGCTGAAGGAACCTTGGCGTGAAGAGCAGTATGAGGCGGCGGTGCGCGGCATTTTGGTTGAGGATCGCCGGAGCGTTCCGCAATCGGCATGACGCACCCAAGTTAGTGGGGCAAGCGTGTGCTGCGCGCCGCTCGTTCCTTCGACAAGCTCAGGACGAACGGAATTGAAGGGCCGGGGCGAACAGCGACTCCCCTTAAATTGTTTCAAGCCGCCTTGAGCATGAAGTCCACATGGATGGCATCGTAGGGAAAGATGATCATTCCATCGTCTGTTTTTGACAGCAGCCCGGCGTTAAGCAATGCGGTCACATCGCCATGAACCGCTTTGACGTCACGCTCCACACGCCGTGCCGCTTCGCGGATGGACATGGCTCCGGCGCCGGTCATTACGTTCAGCAGTTCCCAACGCTTGCCCGACAGCACTTTGAACAGCAATTCGGGCGATTCGAAGCTGACGCGCGGCGCGGAAGATTTGCCGCTCTTCCAGGTCTGGGTGAAATCGCCCAGCGTGTCGGCCAATGGCCGGATATCAATCGTTACTGTTTTCATCGCGCCACCTTTTGACTTCCTCGAAAAAATCCGCCACCAGTTTGTCGACCGAGACGAAACGGTATTTCATTTCCTTGCCGCGCACATGCTTGTGATCGCCCTTGCCTGCTTCGTTGTCATAGCGCAGCACACATTCGCCCGCGACCACAAATGCCAGCCGGTATTTATAGCACTGTAGGTCGGGTTAGCGTAGCGTAACCCGACATCATAGACAGGAGCAGCGATAGCGTCGGGTTACGCCCGCAAGGGGTAGGCCGTGGTTGTACCAAAGGCAGGCAATCCACTAAGGGGCTAAAGCCCCTACAACACACGCACCGCTATCGCTAACCCGACCTACGGATTCCGGGATACCCCGATGCAAGTAGAAGCTGCGCAACCCTACCCATTGAGTTCACGCAATGTCGAACCGATCCAGGTTCATCACCTTGCTCCACGCCGCCACGAAGTCGCGCACGAACGCCTGTTGCGAATCGCTGCAGGCATAGACTTCCGCGAGTGCCCTTAGCTGCGAGTTCGAACCGAAGACGAGATCGACGATGGTGCCTGTCCATTTGAGTTCGCCCGTCGCCCTGTCGCGTCCCTCCAGCACGCCTTCGGCTGTGGCGGATTTCTGCCATGCCGTTTTCATGTCGAGCAGGTTCACGAAGAAATCATTGGTCAGTGTTTCGGGGCGCTTGGTAAATACGCCGTGTTTGGATTGGCCGACGTTCGCATTCAGGGCGCGCAGGCCGCCGATCAGGACGGTCATCTCGGGGGCGGTCAGCGTCAGCAGCTGTGCCTTGTCCAGCAGCAGCTCGGCCGCCGATGCTTCGAGTCCCTTGCGGACGTAATTGCGGAATCCGTCTGCGATCGGCTCCAGCACGGCGAACGAGTGCACATCGGTCTGCTCCTGCGAGGCATCCATGCGCCCCGGTGCGAAGGGAACCTTCACGTCGTGGCCGGCCTTCTTCGCAGCCGCCTCGACGGCTGCGCAGCCGCCCAGCACGATCAGGTCTGCAAGCGAAACTTTCTTGCCGCCGGACTGGGCACTGTTGAACGCGCCCTGGATACCTTCCAGCGTCTTGAGCACCTTTGCCAGCTGGGCAGGCTGGTTGGCTTCCCAATCTTTCTGCGGTGCCAGGCGTATGCGCGCGCCGTTCGCACCGCCGCGCTTGTCGGAGCCGCGGAACGTGGACGCCGATGCCCAGGCGGTGGAAACCAGTTCCGGAACGGACAGGCCCGAGGCCAGTATCTTGCCCTTGAGGGCGGCGATGTCCTGTGCATCGATCAACGCATGGTCGACGGCGGGGATGGGGTCTTGCCAGAGGAGTTGTTCCGCAGGCACTTCCGGGCCGAGATAGCGCGCACGAGGCCCCATGTCGCGGTGCGTGAGCTTGAACCATGCCCGTGCAAACACGTCCGCGAACTGATCCGGGTTCTCGTAGAAGCGCCGCGAGATCTTTTCGTAGGCAGGGTCGAATCGCAATGCGAGGTCGGTGGTCAACATGGCGGGCGCGTGACGCTTGGCGGGGTCGTGGGCATCGGGGATCGTATCGGCGCCCACGCCACCCTTGGGCCGCCACTGGTGCGCACCGGCCGGGCTCTTCGTCAGCTCCCATTCGTAGCCGAACAGGTTCCAGAAGAAGTTGTTGCTCCATTTCGTCGGCGTGCTGGTCCAGGTGACTTCCAGGCCGCTGGAGATCGTGTCGCCGCCTTTGCCTGTGCCAAAGCTGCTCTTCCAGCCCATGCCTTGTTCCTCGATGCCGGCCGCTTCCGGCACAGGGCCAACCAGTGCCGCATCGCCTGCGCCGTGGGTTTTGCCGAAGGTGTGGCCGCCGGCGATGAGCGCAACTGTCTCTTCGTCGTCCATCGCCATGCGGGCGAAGGTCTCGCGGATATCCCGCGCGGCAGCGAGCGGATCGGGGTTGCCGTTCGGGCCTTCCGGGTTCACGTAGATCAGGCCCATCTGCACCGCGGCGAGCGGATTTTCCAGGTTGCGGTCGCCGCTGTAGCGCTCGTCGGCCAGCCACTTGCCCTCGGCTCCCCAGTAGATGTCTTCTTCCGGTTCCCAGATGTCCTCGCGCCCGCCGGCGAAACCGAAAGTCTTGAACCCCATCGATTCCAGCGCGACGTTACCGGTGAGGATCATCAGGTCGGCCCAGGAGATCTTGCGGCCATACTTCTGCTTGATCGGCCACAGCAGCCTGCGCGCCTTGTCGAGGTTGACGTTGTCGGGCCAGCTGTTGAGGGGAGCAAAACGCTGGTTGCCTCTCCCCGCGCCGCCGCGACCGTCGCCGGTGCGGTAGGTGCCCGCGCTATGCCAAGCCATGCGTATGAACAAAGGGCCGTAATGGCCGAAGTCGGCCGGCCACCAGTCCTGCGAATCGGTCATCAGCGCCAGCAGATCCTTCTTCACGGCCTTCAGGTCGAGGCTCTTGAACTCCTCGGCGTAGTTGAACTTCTCGCCCATGGGATCGGACAGCGGGGAGTGCTGGTGCAGCATGTTCACCTTCAGTTGATCGGGCCACCAGTCTGTGTTCGATCTGGCTCCGGCGACCGCGCTTGTGCGCGCATGGCCGGGGAATGGGCACTTGGATTCGGTTGTCATGATCATCTCCTTTGGTTGTTTGAGATAACTGCACGGCCAGCATACGGCGCGAGTGCCGATAGATCCAATTTATTATAGATATCTTGTTGATAGGTTAAATATATTGACCTGATCCACCCTCTTCTCCGCGAAAAATCTTGGGCCGTCGCAGGCCAAGCACGAAGTTGTGATGCGTTGTGCGCCCGTTTCAGGCAAGGGCCACGACTGCTTCGGAAATGAAAAACCGGCCCCATCCCGTTTGAATTCTCAGAGGGTCTATTGATCCGGCCCGCTTTGAACCTCATTACCGTTCGTGCTGAGCCTGTCGAAGCACAAGAATCCGTTCACATTTCGACAAGGCCTTTAGTCCTGAGCCCAGTCGAAGGGTCAATGCGAACGGATTCTTGGATAATGAATGCCGGATCAATAATGCGGCACGTAATATTTGACTGACTTGCGCGAACCGGGCTTCTTCTTGTGGGTGACCACGCCTTTGATCGTCTCCGGACCTGCGATCGCAATATCGGGATAGGCAGGGTTGAGCGCATGCAGCCACCAGCCGCCCCGGTCGTCGCGCTTGAGCTGACGAAAGATGAATTCCCCGTCTGCCGATCCGATCACGAACATGCCATCCGTTGCGGGCGCGCCCGTTTCGATGACCAAAATCTCGCCCTCGATGAACTCCGGCGCCATGGCGTAGCCCAGCACCATCAGCGCAACGATCTCGCTGCCTGAACAACTGCTGTCGGTCATGCCGTTTTCCTGTATGGGGGCGGCAATGACGGGGATGTTGATAGGTTTGCGCGTTTGCATGAGCAGAGTTCCCGAGTGGAATGGTTGGATGATAGCGCCAATTCGCCGACGGATGAACACACTCACGCCTTCGGCCCGGGATGCACTGCCCCGATGGAGTCAGCTGCATAACATTGTCACGCAAGGGGGATCGCCTCGATTCCGGACGTGCGGCTTCCCTGCACTTTGGGTACCCATATCAAAGACGTGGTGCACATGCGAAATGAGGCCGCCAATCAATGCGGCGCCGCAACCGAGCCGGCGTAGATCACATCGCACGCCCCACCGGGCAAGAGATCCCTGCCCTTTTTGAGCAGCTTGATCGCCGGTCCGGCAAGGGATCTGAATATGTTCGGTTGCTCCACCACCGGCTTCACAAAGGGACCGCTGATTTTTTGCCGCACTTCGGCGCAGCCCCCGGAATCGATCAGCGCCAGGGTCACATCAACAAAACGCGCATTGGCGATGTCGAGCCCGCCCAACAGCGCCATGCGGTGCCCGCTGGTTGCCATCGCCACATCCTGCGCATGCATCACGCCGTGTTCGACTTTCCAATGGGAGACGAAGGTGCGAATGGCGCTGGTGCCTCCCGAGCCTTTAAGGACGTTCGCAAAGTTGTACCCTTTGGTGACCGCCAGACCGACAGGCCCGGCAAAGAAAAAGGCGCCCACGTCCACGAGGTTAAAGTTCTGGCTGGACTCGAACCGGGTGAACTCCAACTCGAGATCGTGGCCGACAAGCGTGAGGTTCTCGCCCCGGAGTACGACCTCCCCGCTCGCGCTCTGCTTCATCTGCTGTGCGGTCTTGCCCTGCAGCGACAGATTCATCGAGAAATCCATCGGCCCATCCGCGATCTTTTCCGGTGACTGGGTCTTGAGCAGTTCTTCGATGCGGAACTGCGCCAGCGCAAAGCGAACGTGGTAGAGCGGGTATGCGCCGGAATAGTCCGCACGCATGCTCCCGGAACCTTGCCCGCCAAAGATTCCCAGCGTGACCGGCTTGAGATCGAAGACGCCGTTCTTCGCATCGGCCGAAAGTTTCAGGTCGGATACGGTGTAGTCCCTGGACCGAGTCTTGCCGCAGTGAATATCTGCCGTGAAGGAGATATCCTTCCTGATGTCTGTGCCGCCGCCCGCGAGCAGCAGATCGCGCAGATCCAGGCTGCAATCTCCGGCATCGAATCCCCCTCCGGATCGTTTGTCCGCATAGAAGATCGTCCCGCCCGAAAGTGATAACTTCGGCAAGGCCACGGCCGGCAACGTTGCACCGGCTGCCTGCGGGCTTTCGAAGTCGTATCTGCCGTCGGCGCCCAGCTCGATGGTGAGTTTGGGACGTATCAGCGAGATATTCGTAATGCGGAATTCATCCCGGAGCAACGGAAGCAGTTCGAGCCCGAGCCTGACTTTTTCCGCGACGAGAATCTCTTTGCCGCGGTTATGGATGTGTACATCATCCATCGTGAGCAGCATGCCCGGAAAGAAGCCGATGCCGAGCCGGCCGCCAATGCTGACTTCCATGCCCAACGCTTCCGATGCTGCCGCTTGCAGGCGGAGCTTGTAGGCATTGGCATCCACAAAGAAAATCATGGCAACGGCGATGCAGGCGAGCAACGCAACGAAGCCGCCACTGGATAAAAGAAGGATCTTTACGGATTTTGATATCGCCATGATCCAGTCGTTCAGACCGCTATTGCTTCGCCACGATCTCAAAAAGCACGCGCATGTTGGCCTTTGCTTCCGGCGAGTTGATGTTGCCGGGCGACACTTCATACAAGGCCGGTTTTGTTCTGCCGTATCCGATGACCGAGATCCTTTCGGCCTTGAGACCTTTTTCAACCAGATAGGCCCTGACCGCGTTGGCCCTGTCTTCGCTCAGTTTCTGATTGACCTCTTCCGTGCCTTCAGCGGAGGTATAGCCCGCCATGCGGACGTCCATTTTCGGGTTGTCCTTCAGGAACTGGATATCCTTGTCCAGGAGCGCCTTGGCTTCAGGGGTAAGCGTGGATTGATCGAACGCGAAATGCGTGTCTCCCAATGCGACCAATTTTTCGTCCGCTTTGGGATCAAGCACGAGCATGACGAGCTTCAGTTCGGACAGGCTCTTTTGCGACAGCTCCATTTTGGGCGCCGGTCTGAACAGCATGACCAGAAGGATCGCGATAATGACGCAGATCAAACCCGCGATGAGCGCAAGCAAGTTCGGTCCGCGCTTCTTGAAAACCAGCGGCGGATGCTTCCTCGTCAGCCGTTCCGCTTCGAGCCAATCGACATAATCGTTGCCGTCCTTGAAGCCGTGTTTTTTGTAGAGCTCATAGGCCACGTTCTCGATTTCCTTGTTGTCCTCGTTCAGTTCCTTTTGAAGCATTTTGTCGCCTCTCTCTCTTCGTGATGCAATGGGCATGTAATTCGGTAGCACTTGCCACGGCGGATGCTTTGCACCGGTCAGACTCGGATTCTGGAAGACATGGCTTCCATGTTCTGTGCGTTGTCGAACCTATTTGGCGTGCAAATGAGCGGGATAGCTTGGCTTTGCTTTTTGAGCCAAGTAGGATGCGCAGGCGCGCCCTGCAACCGGGTTCGCACTTTTGCGTGAACGGCAACTTGATCTGTGTTTTATGAAGGACACAAATGGTAAACACCAGCAGCGAACATCGCCCAGGGCGGGTTCTGAAATATTCGGCAACAGCGCTTGTATTGGTGCTGCTTGCTTACGCCGCCTTCCTTGTCTCGCAGTCCTGGCGAGTAGCCAAATCCGGGCAGGCCAGCCAGTTGTCGACGATTGCCGCCCTGAGCGGGAACTCGATCGATATCTACTTTACCCAACTGCAAATCGGCATGCAGAACCTGGGCGCGGATCTGGCCGTCACGCACAAGAAGCCCGATCTCGACCGCGCATTTGCATTGGTCAGGCGATTTCAGAATCTGCACACCGAACTGGACAACGTCATGCTGATCCGTGGTGATGGCCAGATATTGTTGACCGGGACAACGCCTAACGGGCCGGATCTACCTACGCTCGCCGGTGATCCGGTATTCAAGCAGATTCGCGACGAGCTGCTACAAGGCTCACCCTTCGTCATCAGCCAACCCGTGACAGGGCACATAGACACAAGCTGGGTTGTTTCTGCGCGCTATGCCGTGACTGACGAGGCCGGAAAACTGGCCTATATCATCAGTGCCAACCTGCCCGTCGACATGATGCAACGCTACTGGATAGATTCGATCACGCCCAGGATCACCGCGCTGGGTCTGGTGCGCGATGACGGGTATCTGGTGAGCAGCTATCCAGAACCGGATGCCTCCAGCCGGGACAAGATGTATGGCAAGCCGGTCGAGGGGGCAATGGCTGACTATCTGCGCGCACACAACCACCCGCAGCAAGGGCTGGTCGAAATACGCAACAGCGACGGCAAGACAACGGGCTTGCTGGTGATGCGCCGCCTGCAGCACTATCCGCTCACGCTGTTTGTCGAGATGCCCGTGACAGAGATCAGGGCTGCATGGTGGCACGATATGCATGCACCCTACTTCCTGATGGCGCTGGTGCTGGCATGCACCTTCGCTTTTTACAGCATGAGGTTCCAGCGCCGCGCATGGTCCGTGGAAAAGCGCCGCGAGGAACTGCGTCACCACTACGAACACGCCTTGCGCGAACGGAGCCAGAACGAGATATTCATGTTCGATACCGATACATTGCAGGTCACCTACGCAAACGATGCTGCGCGGGAAAAGCTCGGCTACACGCTGGAGCAACTCCAGAAGACGACCTTGCCCGGATTGCAGCCGGAACCGGGCATCGAAACCTTCGGGACGATGCTCGAACAATTGCGCCGTGGCGAACGGGAGTCGATCACCTACCAGACCGTCCAGGCTCGCGTGAATGGCAGCACCTATCCGGTGGAAGTCACCCTGCAATTGCTCACGGCTGAAGATGGCATCGGAAGACTGCTCGCCATCGTCCACGACCTCACCGCACTCAAACAGGCAGAGGAAAACATCCGCAAGTTCAATGCACCCGTTGAACGGCGCGATAGCAGGTAGAGAAAAATTGCCATTGAAAAAGCCCGGCAGTGCCGGGCTTTTTCAGTTTGTCGTCTTCCATTCATGGTTCGATGCACCTTGCTGCGCAAGGCATTTACCACAAACGGATTCAAGCTTTACTCATGCCAAGCTGCAATCAAAACTTGTAAATCGCAGCCAACCCGACTTCAGTGACATTGCCGGTCATCCCGCCGCTTTCGGTATAGGTATCAAACCCGCCGCGTATGCCTATGCTTCTGGTCAGATCATACTGAACCTTGCCCCCCACGACCAAGCCACTGGAGCTCCCCGACTTCGCGCCAGCGCCCAAGCTGTTGATCTTGTAGCTGGACGAGTGCACTCCAAGATTCCCGAGGAGCGACAAATCGCTGCTCAAGCTATAGGTATATTGCCCAGCAACACTGACGGAAGACAGGTCAAAAGTTCCGGTGGTTCCGGGATAGGTCGCAGATAACAAGGTATTGGCATTGGCATTCCGGTAAAGCGAGTTATAAGCAAGCTCTACGCCCCAACTCGAATTGAGTTTGTACCCCGCCAGCAAGCCAAAAGAAGACGAGTTGTTTATGTCGGTAATTTTTCCTGTCTCTCCCATGCTTACGCCAAGTGAAAACCTGGACCAGGAAGATTCGCCCTGTCGCTGCGACGTCGCAGATGGCGCAACGGTGGTCGAGCTTGCTTCGGCCTTGTCCTTTGCCTTGATCTCAGGCTTGCTTGCGGCAGCTGCAGTGGATGGTGCCGGCGCCTCAGGGGCATTTTTTGCATTCGCTTTCTCGTTCTGCTTTGCCGCTGCGTTTTGCATCACCTCTACAGCACGGGCATTTCCCTGTGCCGCTGATTTTGCGAACCACTCATACGCCTGCTTTTCGTCTTTCTGGACGCCTTGCCCATTGTTATAGAAAGCACCCACGTTGAATTGGGCCATGTCATTGCCCTGCTGGGCCAGGGCGAGGAATTTCGAAAATGCAGCGTTGTAATCCTTTTGGGCCAATGCCGCGTTTGCTTCCGTCATAAGAGTCTTCTCATCTGGAGCCGCCGGTGCCTGCTGCGAAGGTACCTGTGCTTGGGCCGGTGCGGATGCCGGTTTGGGCTGAATCTTGTTCAGTTCGTTTTTCGCGCTCTCGTTTCCTTTTGCCGCTGCGTTTTGCAGGATCTGCAGAGCACGGGCATTCCCCTGTGCCGCCGATTTTGCGAACCATTCATAGGCCTGTTTTTCGTCTTTCAGAACGCCTTGTCCATTCAAATAGAAAGCACCCAGGTTGAATTGGGCTGTTGCGTTTCCATGTTCTGCCAAGACAGAGAATTTGGAAAATGCGGTGGTGTAATCTTTTTGGACCAGAGCGGCATTTGCTTCCTTTGCCAAGGAACTGTCGTCTGCTTGCGCATAGCCGCTGACAAGAAGCAGCGCCAAGCATAAAGCGGCGGGCAATTTTGCGGTGTATCTGAATTGCATGCGATGTGTATCTGACACGATATCCCCTTTGTCGTTTATCGTGCGCGGTAGTTCGTTCCATTCGGCGAGCGCACATGACTGACTATTAAACCACGGTCACGAACCCGACACGCACAGTACGTATCCATCTACAGGCTGTCAATAGATGTAATGGCCTAGATATATTGCCAATCTCTCTGCGGCAGTTTCTTGCGTGAGCATGGCGCGCCTGCCATACGCATGAATCAGGCTTGGGTTAAAATTCGGCCTGCTTCTTCGCAATTATTCAGAACCCATCTTGATCCCCGCCTCTCACTCCCCGATGCGCATCTCCCACCTCCGCCAGCGTCTGCACGATCTCGGCGCCAAGCCGTGCCACGAGGATCGTTTGCTGCGCGGTTGGAGCCAGGTGTGCTCGTACGACAGAACGCACAGCCCAGCAGAATCTTTCTTTCCGCTCGCGCTGCGAAATGAGTTGCCCGCCATCGAGGCGGAGTTGAATGGGCTTGCTCACCTGCGCAGCGAACATCCTGCCAACTGTCATGGTAGCCATGACAGTTCCCCCTCCCCAACCCTCCCCCGCAATGCGGGAGAGGGGGCAAACGTCGCGCTACGCGCATCTTCCCATAACGAAGGCGTCGCACGATTGCTGGTGGAACTGGCCGATGGCCAGATGGTGGAAAGCGTGTTGCTGCCGCGCGGCGGTCTGTGCATTTCGACGCAGGTGGGTTGCGCTGTGGGCTGTGTCTTCTGCATGAGCGGTCGCAACGGCTTGCTGCGGCAGCTCGGCAGTGCCGAGATCGTCGCCCAGGTGGTGCTCGCGCGCAAACGCCGCGCGGTAAGCAAGGTGGTATTCATGGGCATGGGCGAACCGGCCCACAATCTCGACAATGTGCTGGAGGCTATTCAGCTGCTGGGCACGCAGGGCAATATCGGGCACAAGAATCTGGTGTTCTCCACGGTGGGGGATCTGCGGGTGTTTGAGCGGTTGCCTGTGGAGAAAGTAAAACCTGCACTCGCCCTGTCGCTGCACACCACCGATGCTGCTCTGCGCGCAAAACTGCTGCCACAGGCACCGCAGATTGCGATCGAAGAGTTGGTGGAACGCGCCGAGGTGTATGCACGCGCGACCGGGTATCCGGTGCAATATCAATGGACATTGATCGAAGGGATGAACGACAACGATGCGGAACTGCAGCGCATCGCCGAGCTCCTTTCGGGCAAATACGCCATCATGAATTTCATTCCCTTCAACGAAGTCGACGGACTGACTTATCGCCGCCCTTCGACCGCACGGATTGCGGCGATGGCGCAACGGCTGAACGGCCAAGGCATCTATTCGAGAGTAAGAGATTCGGCGGGACAGGAAATCGAGGGGGCTTGCGGGCAGTTGCGTGCCAGGGCGGTGAAAGCAAAATAGTCACCGCCTGATCATTATTCAGGCGACTTCGATCAGGGCGATAACTTCGCCTTGGTCTATGGGGTCGAATTCCTGCACGCACACCTCGGTGATGGTTCCTTCGTAAGGCGACGGGATGTCGATCGCGACCTTGCCGGTTTCCAGAACGATGATGGTGTCGTCCCGCTTCACTTTGTCCCCCGGTGATACCAGCACGCTTTGCACGACGATATCGCCGTTGGCGCAGTTTCCGCAGGCGGTCCAGCATTCCGGATACTTCGGCATCTTGATCACGACCGGCGATCCCATCACATCTCTCCATTCCATCTCAGGGACAAAGCGCATCCCCTGCCGTTGCAGTCTACCTGAACAGGGGTTGGCCGAATATCCACTGGTGACTGCCCATGACTCAATTGAAAATCCCCACCGTGTATACGCGTCGAATCGCCCGTCATCGACTGGTCGGGAAACTGCGGCAATCAAGAACGGCGAATGAACTATCACCAGAGCGGTGATTAGCCGGAGCGCCAGACGGCTAACGGAAGGGTGGGTGCGGGTTCCCGGCTGAACTGAAAGATTTGCCGACCTTCATCGTCATTTCACATCCCGCGGCTCGACCACACGTATTACTTCCCCCTCGAATACCTCGTCATTGCTGGCCTTTGCCTCGCGCGCAACCTCGGGCCGGGAAAAATCGCGCATGTGTTTCCGCAGCTCACGCGTTTTCCACCACACATATGCCCAGACCATCGTGCCGATGATCGCGATAACCGCAAGCAACACAGCCGAAAACATCAACGCAAAAACAACCGTTGCCACCGTCAGGATCAATGCCACCAGTTTGCGCAACGGGCTGCGGGAATTTGACGGTGGGTTCAATACGTATTTGATCTGCATTTTTGTTAATCCGGGTGTTTGCAATTAGAAAATAAAACGGGGTGCGCTGGCGCACCCCACAACTCGTCGCACCGGCGAAGGCCGGTGTCCAGCGATATAAATACACTGGATTCCGGCCTTCGCCAAAATGACGAATGGGGCGAACGGCTTAACCCTTATCGAACTTCATCACCCCGCCCTTGCAGTCCACCTTGATGGTGTCCTTGGCGGCAAAACGGCCTTCCAGTATCTGCTTGGCCAGCGGGTTTTCCAGTTGCGCCTGGATGGCGCGCTTCAACGGACGCGCACCGTACACCGGGTCGAAGCCCGCATTGGCGATCTCCGCCAGTGCGGCATCGCTGATGGTCAGCTTCATCTCCATCGCGGCCAGGCGTTTTTCCAGATACTGCAGCTGGATGCGCGCGATGGACTTGATGTTCGTCTCGTCCAGCGCGTGGAACACCACGACCTCGTCGATACGGTTGATGAACTCCGGGCGGAAGTAGTTCTTCACCTCGGACATCACCGCCAACTTGATCACTTGGTAGTCGTCGCCGGACATCTGCTGGATCATCTGCGAACCCAGGTTGGAAGTCATCACGATCACGGTGTTCTTGAAGTCCACGGTACGGCCCTGGCCGTCGGTCATGCGTCCGTCGTCCAGCGCCTGCAGCAGGACATTGAACACATCCGGGTGCGCCTTCTCCACCTCATCCAGCAGGATGACGCTGTACGGTTTGCGGCGCACCGCCTCGGTCAAGCCGCCGCCTTCCTCATAGCCGACATAGCCGGGCGGCGCACCGATCAGGCGCGCGACGGAATGCTTCTCCATGTATTCGCTCATGTCGATGCGGATCAGATGATCCTCGGAGTCGAACATGAAACCGGCCAGCGCCTTGCACAGCTCGGTCTTGCCCACGCCGGTGGGACCCAGGAACAGGAATGAGCCATACGGACGGTTCGGATCGGACAGACCGGAACGCGAACGGCGGATCGCATCTGACACGAGGCGCACTGCCTCGTCCTGACCCACGACGCGCTCGTGCAGCTTGTCTTCCATTTGCAGCAGCTTGTCGCGCTCGCCCGTCATCATCTTGCTCACGGGAATGCCGGTGGCACGGCTCACCACTTCCGCGATCTCTTCCGCACCAACCTGGGTGCGCAGCAACCGGTTCTTGCTCGCGCCACCTTCGGCTTCGCGCTGTGCGGCTTCCTTCAGTTTCGCTTCCAGTTGCGGCAACTTGCCGTATTGGATCTCGGCCACTTTTTCCAGCTTGCCTTCGCGCTGCAACCTGACGATCTCGGCACGCGCGTTCTCGATCTCTTCCTTCACGTTGGCCGCACCTTGGGCTGCGCCCTTTTCCGCCTTCCAGATTTCTTCGAGGTCGGCATACTCGCGCTCCAGCAATTTGATCTCGTTCTCGATCAGGGCGAAACGCTTTTTCGAGCCTTCGTCCTTTTCCTTTTTCACCGCCTCGCGCTCGATCTTCAACTGGATCATGCGGCGTTCGAGCTTGTCCATCACCTCCGGCTTGGAATCGATTTCCATTTTCATGCGCGATGCGGCTTCATCGATGAGGTCAATGGCCTTGTCCGGCAGGAAGCGGTCGGTGATGTAGCGGTGCGACAATTCCGCCGCGGCAACGATGGCGGGGTCGGTGATCACCACACCGTGGTGCACTTCATATTTCTCTTTCAATCCGCGCAGGATGGCGATGGTCGATTCGACGGAAGGTTCGTCCACCAGCACCTTCTGGAAACGGCGTTCCAGTGCGGCATCCTTTTCGATGTATTTGCGGTATTCGTCCAGCGTGGTTGCGCCAACGCAATGCAACTCGCCGCGCGCCAAGGCGGGCTTGAGCATATTGCCCGCATCCATCGCGCCCTCCGCCTTGCCTGCGCCGACCATGGTGTGCAACTCGTCGATGAAGACAATGATCTTCCCTTCTTCCTGGGCAATCTCTTTCAGCACGTTCTTCAGGCGCTCTTCGAATTCGCCCCGATATTTCGCTCCGGCCAGCAAAGCGGCCATATCCAGGCTCAACACTTTTTTGTTTCTGAGCGAATCCGGCACTTCACCGTTAATGATGCGCTGCGCCAGACCTTCGACGATGGCGGTTTTGCCCACACCGGGTTCGCCGATCAGTACGGGGTTGTTCTTGGTGCGGCGCTGCAGCACCTGGATGGCGCGACGGATCTCGTCGTCGCGTCCGATCACGGGGTCGAGCTTGCCCTGGCGGGCGCGTTCGGTCAGGTCTACGCAGTATTTTTTCAGCGACTCGCGCTGGCCTTCGGCCTCTTGCGAACCGACGGACTCACCCCCGCGCACCGCGTTAATGGCCGTTTCCAGCGGTCCGCGCGTCACGCCGTGCTGCTTGAGCAAGCGCCCGCACTCGCCTTTGTCGCCGGTGAGAGCCAGCAGAAACATCTCGGAAGCGATGAACTGGTCACCGCGCTTCTGCGCTTCCTTGTCGGTGAGGTTGAACAGGTTGCTCAGATCTCGCCCGACCTGCACCTCGCCGCCGGTGCCCTCCACCTTGGGCAGACGCGACACAGCATCGTTGAGCGCGGTTTTCAGCGCGTTGACGTTGCCGCCCGCGCGGGCCAGCAGCGAAGCTGCCCCGCTGTCGGCGTCGTTGAGCAAGGCCAGCAGCAGGTGCTGCGGCTCGATGAACTGGTTGTCGCCGCCCACGGCCAGGCTCTGGGCATCGGACAGGGCCTGTTGCAGTTTGGTGGTGAATTTTTCAAAACGCATGGTGCACTCCTCAAAAAGACCTTCGCATAACTACTGATCGAACTACTAGCCATCTGACTAAGTTGGCAAACTACGCCAACCAAGTCATTGGTTATGCGCTTGGTGATACTTCGTCGGAGAATGGCTCAAAATCCTCATGTATAAGGCATACATTCCGGTTTCTCACCACTCTCCGCCTCGTCTGACCTGCGCTCGTAACGTTGTGCGAAGGTCTTTTGGAATATCTGACTAGCGGATAAATGGGGTATGCCGCGGCAATTTCAACCCCCTGCTCCTTCCCTTATACTACGCCCCCATTCACGGATATGTACCATGCCCCACACACCACTCGCACACACCATCCGCGCCAACGTCATCGCAGCCTTGACTGAGGACGGCTATGACAACGACCTCACCGCGCAACTGATCCCGGAACACATGCAGGCGCACGCTACCGTCATCACGCGCGAAGCAGCCGTGCTGTGCGGCACGTTGTGGTTCGAGGAGTGCTTCCTCACTCTCGATCCGGACTGCAAGATCGGCTGGAAGGCACAAGAAGGCGCCAACATTGAGGCGAACCAGGTCCTGTGCGAGATTCACGGCAATGCGCGGGCGATGCTCACCGCCGAGCGACCGGCACTGAATTTCCTGCAGACCCTGTCGGCCGTCGCCACGCTGACTCGACGCTACGTCGAAGCGACAAGCAACACGCAGGCCAGGATCATGGATACGCGCAAGACGCTGCCCGGCCTGCGACTGGCACAGAAACATGCGGTGAGAGTGGGTGGCGGGCATAACCAGCGCATCGGTTTATTCGACGGCGTGCTGATCAAGGAGAACCACATCGCGGCAGCTGGCGGTGTCGGCGAAGTACTGGAGCACGCGTTCCGGATCATCCCGCCCGGCGTGTCTATCCAGATCGAGGTGGAAACGTTGGCACAGCTGGATGAGGCGCTGAACGCGGGGGCACGACTTGTTTTGCTCGACAATTTCTCGATGGCCGACATGCGCCTCGCGGTGAACCATGCCGCGAAGCGAGCCGAGCTGGAAGCTTCCGGCGGCATCACGCTGGAGAACGTACACCTGGTAGCGGAAACCGGGGTGGATCGCATCTCGATCGGCGCGCTGACCAAGGACGTCAAAGCGATCGATCTGTCGATGCGGATAGCGCTGCCCTGAGTCCGTATTCTTGATACCGCCCTGCACGTTCACCATAATTATTTTGTGGCTAATGGATCGGCCGGGTTGAAATTTCGCGACACACTCCGTATATTAGAACTTTCTAATTTACTGAGATCATCATGAGCGACTCCAAACATATTGTCTGCCCGCATTGCGACGCAGTGAACCGCGTTCCTGCCGAAAAGCTTTCCGAACAACCCACCTGCGGCAAATGCAAACAGGCCTTGTTCACCGCACACCCGCTTGAACTGACCGAGCAAAATTTCATGCTGCACATCTCGCGCAACGATATTCCGGTGCTGGTGGACTTCTGGGCGCCGTGGTGCGGCCCCTGCCGCATGATGGCGCCTGCCTATGAAAAGGCTGCACAACGCCTGGAGCCGGAACTGCGCGTCGCCAAACTGAACACGGAAGAAGCGCAGCAGATCGCAGCGCAATACAATATCCAGAGCATTCCGACACTGGCGCTGTTCAGGGGTGGAAAAGAGATCGCACGCAAGTCCGGAGCGATGGACGCGGCACTGATCGAGTCGTGGATAAAATCAAAGTCCTGAATCGAGAACGATGAGTCGGGACCATTTCACTCCGGTTGCCGGACAATATGCCGCGTTCAGGCCGTCATATCCGGATGAATTGTTCGACTGGCTCGCGGGCATCGCGCCGCAACGCAAGATGGCATGGGATTGCGGTGCCGGTAGCGGGCAGGCGACTGTCGCGCTGGCCTCGCGTTTCGCACAAGTGTTGGCGACCGACATCAGCAGCGCGCAATTGGCTTCCGCCCCTGCACTCGCCAACGTCGAGTATCGCGCAACGTCGGCCGAGGCCAGCGGTTTGCCCGATCACTCCGTAGATATCGTCACCGTCGCGCAAGCATTGCACTGGTTCGACCTGCCCGGGTTCTATGGCGAGACACAACGCGTATTGAAACCGCTCGGCATCATCGCGGCCTGGGGCTATAACCGCTTGCGGGTCGATCATCCCGGACTGCAACAGGTGCTGGATCGCTTCTACGACGAAACAATAGGCGCTTACTGGCCGCCCGAGCGCAAACATGTGGAGAATGGATACCGCGATCTTTCATTCCCGTTTTCACGCATTGCCGCTCCGGCATTTTCCTTGCACAAGGAGTGGACGCACGAACACTTGCTCGGCTACCTGCGCAGCTGGTCGGCGGTGGGAAGGTTCCAGACCGCAAACGGCTTCGACCCGGTCAGCGTACTTGCCGAAGAGATCGGTCGGCACTGGCAAGAGGGACAAACATACCAGATCGAGTGGCCGCTGTTCATGCATGCGGGCCGGGCAGACTGATCAGCGGTGCTTGCGTGCCACCAGGTCGATCAATGCCGACATGCCGCTGTGTCCCGAGCCTTCGCTGATGATGTCGTCGTGCTCGCGCAGGTGCAGTATCTGCATGTCGTCGAAAGCGCTGCGCAACAGGGCTTCGGTATAGAGGTTCTCGGCTTGCGACGGCCCGCCGGTGCGGTAGTGCAACTGGCGCGGCGTATAGCCCTGCAGCAATAGCAGCCCTCCCGGTTTGAGGCAGCGCTTGATGTGCGCGAACATCTGCTCGCGCAGGTCGGGCGGGGCGAACTGGATGAAGATCGCCGCGACCATGTCGAAGCGGTTCTCGCCCCAGGCCCATTGCGCCAGGTCGACCTGCTCGAACTTCACCGTGACACCGCGTTCTCGCGCGAGCTTCGCGGCCTTTTCCTGTGCAACAGACGAAGAGTCCACCGACAGCACATCCAGCCCGTGCCCCGCCAGCCACACGCCGTTGCGCCCTTCGCCGTCGGCCACGGCGAGACAGGACATTCCCGGCTTCAGCAGACTTTGCTGAGAGACCAGGAAGGCATTCGGCTCGGTACCAAAATGATAATCATCACCGGCATATCGTTCGTTCCAGATACTGGACATGAGCAACCTCCAACTTTAAGTCATTTTGTTTTAATTCATCTTGCAGCAGATGCCAGCGCATCGTCCAGCAACTCTATCCAGTGACGCACCGGCATGTCGGTGCCACTTTGCAGATGGGTCTGGCAGCCGATGTTGGCACTGGCTATCTGCGCGGGCTTTCCGCTTTGTAGCGCATCCAGCTTGTTGTGCAGCAATTGCTGCGACAGCTCTTTCTGCAGGATCGAATAGGTTCCCGCCGAGCCGCAGCACAGGTGCTTGTCCGGCACCGCAGTCAGCTCATAACCGGCCCTGGTCAGCAATTGCTCAATCACGCCGACGATGCGTTGTCCGTGCTGCAGGGTACAGGGTGCATGGAACGCCACCTTGCCGCGCTGGCCCGGTGTGAGCAGGTTCAACAGACCGTCCTTCTCGGCGGCGAGTATCTCGCTCAGGTCGCGCGTCAGTCCCGAGACGCGTTCCGCGTTCGCGGCATACGCCGGGTCGTTGCGCAGCAGGTGCCCGTATTCCTTGACCATCGCGCCGCAGCCGCTGGCGGTCATGACGATCGCTTCCGCGCCCTGTTCCACAAGGGGATACCACGCGTCGATGTTGCGGCGCATATAGTCCAGGCCGTCCTCATGCGCATTCAGGTGATAGCTGACCGCACCGCAGCAACCGGCTTTTTCGGCGCTGACCAGCGAGATGCCCAGCCTGTCGAGCACGCGCGCTGCCGCGGCATTGGTGTTGGGCGCCAGCCCGGGTTGCACGCAACCTTCCAGTACCAGCATGGTGCGGGCATGGCGCGCCGTCGGACGCGCTGTCGCCTTCTGTGCAACGGGAATGCTCCTGGCCACGCCGCCCGGCAGCATTGGGCGCATCAGTCGTCCGACTGCCAGCAGGGAATTGAAAACGGCCGTGCGCGGCAACACCCTGCGCAGCAACCCGCGCTGGATGCGTTGCCCGATGCTGCGCTCCGTCTTTTCTTCGGCGTAGGCGCGGCCGATGTCCACCAGGCGACCATACTGCACACCGGATGGGCAGGTCGTTTCGCAGGAGCGGCAGGTGAGACAGCGGTCCAGATGCAGCATGGTCTTTTCCGTCACTGCCGCACCTTCGAGCATTTCCTTGATCAGGTAGATGCGTCCGCGCGGACTGTCCAGCTCGTTGCCCAGCAGTTGGTAAGTGGGACAGGTAGCTGTGCAGAATCCGCAATGCACGCAGGCACGCAGGATGGACTCCGCCTCCTGTCCGTCGGCAGTGTGTTTGAATGCGTCGAGAAGATTGGTTTGCATGGCGCTTAGAACTCCGAGTACATGCGACCGGGATTGAAGATGCCGTGCGGATCGAAGGATTGCTTCAAACGCTGGTGCAACTGCAACAAGGAAGGCGACAAGGGATGGAACGGTTCGACACCGGGTACGGCGCCGCGGAACACGGCGGCCTGCCCGCCGAGCGCGGCCGCTGCCTGACGGATGTCCGCAGCAGGAGCATCGCTCGCCAGCCAGCGTAGTGCGCCGCCCCACTCGATCAGTTGCCGTCCCGGCAGGTTCGTAACCGCTGCGGTGGATGGCAACGACAAACGCCACAACGCGTATCCTTGCTTGCCGGTGTCGGCCTGAAAGAATGCATGCTGCTGTTCGCGCACGCTGCGCCAGAAATCGTCGGCATCCGCCACGACTTCGCCGCCGAGTTTCTGCCGCACCGAGCGTATCGCAGCGGCGGCACCCGACAGGCGCACGCTGAGCACGCCGTCGTGATGGCAGGTCGCGGACAGCGAAAGCGGTTGTGCCGCCCAGCGGTTCATCGCCTCGATCGCCTCGTGCTCTGTCATCTGGAACCGCAGGCTCAGTTCCTCGACCGGTATCGGCAGGACTTTCAGCGAAACGTCCAGCAACAGGCCCAGCGTGCCGAACGAACCGGGCATCAGGCGCGACACGTCGTAACCCGCGACGTTCTTCATGACCTGGCCGCCGAAGTTCAGCACTTCGCCCTTGCCGTCTATCATGCGCACGCCCAGCACGTAGTCGCGCACCGCGCCGGTATAGGGACGGCGCGGTCCGGACAGACCGGCGGCAATGCAACCGCCCAGCGTCGCACCCGGCCCGAAATGTGGCGCTTCGAACGCCAGCATCTGCCGTTTGGCCGCCAGCACTGCCTCGACTTCCGCCAGCGGCGTACCGGCGCGTGCCGTGATGACCAGCTCGGTGGGTTCGTAGGAGACGATGCCGCGATATTGCGTCGCGTCCAGTACATCGCCCTGCGTGGTGCGACCGTAGAATGTTTTGCTGCCCGAACCGGCGATGCGCAGCGGGCGGCGATCGCGACCGGCAGCCAGCACGGTCTGCCTCAATTGCTCGATGATGTTCTGCATGGTTTTATCTGTCTTCACAAAAACGGCTGCTCAAAAACGCGGCAGGTCGGGGAACGGGACCTGGCCGTGATGCACATGCTGCGCGCCGAATTCGGCACAGCGGTGCGCGGTGGGGATCAGCTTGCCCGGATTGAGCAGGCCGGACGGGTCGAATGCCAGCTTCACCTCGCGGAACCGCTGCAACTCATCCGGTGTAAATTGCGCGCACATCTGGTTGATCTTCTCGATGCCCACGCCGTGCTCGCCGGTAATCGTGCCGCCCACTTCCACGCACAGTTCCAGTATCTTGCCTCCGAGTTCCTCGGCGCGGTGGAGTTCGCCGGGCTGGTTGGCATCGTAGAGGATCAGCGGATGCAGGTTGCCGTCTCCGGCATGGAACACATTGCCTACGCGCAGACCGTATTCGCGCGACAAGTCCTCGATGCTGTTCAGCACATGCGTCAGTTCGCGGCGCGGGATGGTGCCGTCCATGCAGTAGTAATCGGGCGAGATGCGGCCGGCGGCCGGGAATGCGGCCTTGCGCCCGGCCCACAACCTGAGCCTGTCCGCCTCATTCTCCGAGGTGCGCAACGAGATCGCGCCGCAGCGCGTGAATATCGCCTCCATCCTGGCGATTTCCTCGGCGACCTCTTCGGGCGTGCCGTCCGATTCGCACAGCAGGATGGCTTCGGCGTCGAGCGGGTAGCCGGCGTGGACGAAGTCCTCCACGGCCCTGGTCATGAGTTTGTCCATCATTTCCAGGCCGGCCGGGATGATGCCGGCCGCGATGATTTCGCCCACGGCGACACCCGCTTCCGCCACGGTGGCGAACGCCGCCATCACCACGCGCGCGAGTTCGGGTTTGGGCAGCAGCTTGACCGTCACCTCGGTGATCACGCCCAGCATGCCTTCGCTGCCGGTAAACAGCGCCAGCAAATCGTAGCCGGAAGAGTCCAGCCCTTCCGAGCCGAGTTCCAGCAATTCGCCGTCCATGGTGTAGGCACGCACCTTGAGCACGTTGTGCACGGTGAGGCCGTATTTCAGGCAGTGCACGCCGCCCGCGTTCTCCGCCACGTTGCCGCCGATGGAACAGGCGATCTGGCTGGACGGGTCGGGTGCGTAATACAGGCCATGCGGCGCGGCCGCTTCGGAGATCGCAAGGTTGCGCACACCGGGCTGGACCCGTGCGATACGCGCGACGGGATCGACGGCCAGGATGCGCTTGAATTTCGACAGACTGAGCAGCACACCGTCCACGAGCGGCAACGCACCGCCCGACAGTCCGGTGCCGGAACCGCGCGCGACCACCGGCACGTTTTCGCGGCGGCACAGCAGCAATATCTTGCGCACCTGTTCTTCAGTCTCGGGCAGTACAACCGCCAGCGGTATCTCGCGATAGGCCGACAACCCGTCGCACTCGAAGGGCTTGAGGTCTTCCAGTTCGAACAATACCGAATCCGCCGGCAGGATGTCCTGCAACTGTCTTATCAGTTCTGGTTTTTTCATTTTCTCGTTGCCGCCGGGTTCATTCCATGACTTCGTAGCAATGGTTGGTCAGGAATTCGACGATGGGTTGCTTCGCGATCAACTGATCGAACACTGTCACAGCCTGTTGATAGTCACCCGGGATGAAGCGCTTCTCCTTCACACCGGCAATGATCCCGGAAAATACGCCCGGCATCATCAGGCGCACCATGTCCAGCGTCACCTTGCGCCCGTCGTCCAGCACACCGTGCGGGCTGTGTATCCACTGCCACACTTGCGAGCGCGAGATTTCGGCGGTGGCCGCATCTTCCATCAGGTTGTGTATCGGCACACAGCCGGTGCCGGCGAGCCAGGCGCCGAGATAGCACAGCGCCACCTCGATGTTGATGCGCACGCCAGCCTCGGTGATCGGGCCTTGCGGCTCGAAGCGCAACAGGTCTGCCGCCGTCGTGTGCACGTCGGGGCGCTCCTTGTGCAACTGGTTCGGCGTGGGCATCAAGCGGTCGAATACCTCCTTCGCCACCGGCACCAGGCCCGGATGCGCGACCCAGGTGCCGTCGTGGCCGTCGCTCGCTTCGCGTTCCTTGTCGGCGCGCACCTTGGCGAGCGCAATCGCATTCGCATCGGGGTCGGACTTGATCGGTATCTGCGCCGCCATGCCTCCCATAGCGTGTGCGCCGCGGCGATGGCAGGTCTTGATCAAAAGCAGCGAATAGGCGCGCATGAAGGGAGAGGTCATGCCCACGAGGCCGCGATCGGCAAGAATGAAGTCCGGTCGCGCCCCGAATTTCTTGATGCAACTGAAGATGTAATCCCAGCGGCCGCAATTGAGGCCGGCGGAATGCTCGCGCAATTCATAGAGGAACTCGTCCATCTCGAAAGCGGCGAGTATCGTCTCGATCAATGCAGTCGCCTTGACCGTGCCGCGCGGGATGCCCAGTTGTTCCTGCGCATGGACGAAGACATCGTTCCACAAACGTGCTTCGAGATGGCTTTCCATCTTGGGCAGGTAGAAGTAAGGCGCGCTGCCGCGGGCCAGCAGCGCTTTTGCGTTGTGGAAGAAATACAGACCGAAGTCGAACAGGCTGGCGGACACGGGATGCCCATCCACCGTCACATGCTTCTCGATCATGTGCCAGCCGCGCGGACGCAGAAACAGCACCGCCGTTTTTTCGTTCAGCTGGTATGTCTTGCCGTCCGGATTGACGTGCTTGATGGTGCGGGTGACCGCATCGCGCAGATTGATCTGCGCCTCGATCACGTTGCTCCAGGTCGGAGTCATGGAATCTTCCAGGTCCGCCATGTACACATTCGCACCGGCGTTGAGGCCGTTGATGAGCATCTTGCGCTCGGCCGGGCCGGTGATCTCGACGCGCCTGTCCTGCAACTCGTCCGGCACGGGCGCAATGGTCCAATCACCGCTGCGCACGGCGGCGGTCCCGGCCAGAAAGTCGGGGTTCTTGCCTGCATCGAGTTCGGCCTGACGCCGTACCCGGTTCTGCAGCAGCGACTGCCGCACCGGCCCGAACTTGCGCGCCAGTCCGGCGATGAAGGTGAGTGCTTCCGGAGTCAGGATGCTGCTTTGCTCGGAAACGGCCTTGGTGTTGATTTCTATTCCTGCAGGGTAAGTCATGATGGTTCTCCTTAAAACGATGTTTCAAGCGACACGGTTGTCGGGTGTACCGGCCACGAACGCTTCGATGTTTGAGATGAGCTGGTCGGCAAGGGCCTGCATCGCAGCCCGGCCCGACCAGGCAATATGCGGGGTCATGATGAAATTGGGCATATCCAGATCCAGCAGCGGATGCCCTGCTGTCGGCGGTTCCTTGCCCAGTACGTCGAATCCGGCACCTGCTATGCGGCCCGAGCGCAGCGCCTCCAGCAATGCGGCTTCATCCACCAGGCCGCCCCGCGCCGTATTGATCAGCAGGGCCTGGGGTTTCATGCAGGCAAACTCGTCCGTGCCAATCAAGTGGCGGGTCTGCTCTTTCAGCGGCAAGTGCAAAGTGATCGCGTCGCTTTCGCACAGCACCCTGTCGAACGCGGTGTAACCCGGCCTGACTGCGGCGGCATTTTTATGCTCGGCGAACAATACCTTCATGCCGAATGCCGTTGCGATCTGCCCCACCGCATTGCCGATCGCGCCGCGACCGATGATGCCGAGGGTGGTGCCGTGCAGATCGTAGACCGGATGCGTGAACAGGCAGAACTGTGCAGATTTCTGCCACGCCCCGTTGCGCACGTCGGAACGGAACGCCAGCAGGTTGCGGCGCAGCGCCAGCAGCAACATGAACACGTGCTCGGGCACGGTGTGTACCGAATAGTTGCGGATGTTCGACACCACGATGCCGCGCTCGCGGCAATAGTCGATATCGACATTGTCGGTGCCGGTGGCGGAGATCGCGACCATCTTCAGCTTCGGCAACTGTTCCAGCGAATCGCGGCGCAGCGGCACCTTGTTGGTGATCGCGATGGTCGCATCCTGCAGCCGCGCCACGACCTGTTCGGCCGTCGTGGCCGGATATGATTTCCATGTGTGCGCAAAAGCAGGCGGACGCACGTCTGCAATGATGGTTGCCGAATCGAGGAACACGATTTTTTCCATGATCTTATTTACCGCCCATGCCGGACATGCGTTCGATGACCTTCACCACGGCTGCCGAATCCAGGTTGGCGTCGCCGGTGCCCATCAGTGCGTTGAGGTGCTGGGTAACCAGCGCGGCGGCGGGCAACGCCACGCCCAGCTGGTGCGCCGTTTCCATGACGATGCGCATGTCCTTCTGGTGCAGGCCGACCTTGAAGCCGGGTTTGAAATCGTTGTCCAGCATGCGTTTGCCGTGCACTTCCATGATCTTGCTGCCGGCGAATCCGCCCATCAGCGCCTCGCGCACCTTGGCCGGGTCGGCGCCGTTCTTGCGCGCGAAGGTCAGCGCTTCCGCCACCGCCTCTATGGTCACCGCCACCACGATCTGGTTGCACGCTTTCGCCACTTGTCCCGCGCCGTTGTCGCCGATGTGCACGATGTTCTTGCCCATGCATTCGAACAGCGGTTTGATGCGTTCGAATATCAGGGGCTTGCCGCCCACCATGATGGACAGGGTGCCGTTGATCGCGCCGGTCTCGCCGCCGGAAACCGGCGCGTCCAGCATCTCGACGCGCTGCCTCGCGAGCCGTTCGGCGATGGATTTGGTGGCCGTGGGCGAGATGGTGCTCATGTCGACAATCACGGTGCCGGGGCGCGCCTGCATGGCGATGCCCTGCTCGCCGAAGATCACACTTTCGACATCCGGCGTGTCTGCCACGATGGTGAAAATCACGTCGGAATGCTTTGCCACTTCTGCCGGCGAGGCGCAGGCGGTCGCACCCGCCGCAACCAGCGTCTGCGCGGCGGCGGGGCGGCGCGCATAGACCCACAACTTGTGCCCGCCCTTCATGAGATTGAGTGCCATGGGGCCGCCCATGATGCCGGGGCCGATGAATCCGATATTGATTGTCATAAACTCCTCCAGAGTGATTTTTATTTAGTCTTCAGTGCATCAACCAGGCCGTCACCGGCAAGGCAAACCAGTACAACACCGTGGTCCAGCCTATCATCAGCGCCGCCGCCTCGGTATCCAGATGGAAGCGGTCGGAAAGAATCAGCGCCGACATCATGGTCGGCATGCCTGCTTCGATCACAGCCGCTTGCTGGGGTTCTGTCGTGTGCACGTACAGCAGCGAGGCGGCAACGGCCACCATCAGCGGCATCAGCCCGATCTTCACCGCGGCCACGCCCAGAATCGCCATGCGCGGCTTCAGGTTGCGCCACGGGATGGACAGTCCCAGCACGAACATCGTCACCGGGATGGTCGCCTGTCCGATCAGGCGCGCGGCGTGGATGAGTGGCTCGAACACGAAACCGCTCATCTGCATCAGGGCACCGGCGATGAACGCCCAGATCGGCGGGATCCCCATCATCAATCGCCAGATCGGCGGGTGCAGCCTGGCGGATTCGGGCGGCCCCAGCTTGGTGCATATCCATACTCCCAAGCTCCACATAATGGGCATGGTCATCAGCATGTCGTTGAAGGCAGCATAACGCGAAGCCTCCCCGCCATAGAAATAGACCAGTACCGGCACGCCGACGAAAAACGTGTTGCCGAACATGCCGCTCACTGTCAACGCGGCGCGGGTCCCGTTGTTCATTCCGTTCCCCAGCGGCGAACGATAGAGCAGGATATAGAGCACGGCGCCCGACAGCAGTGTGCCGATGCCGACCAGCAAGGGCACCGACAACAATTCCGGTGTGATCGGCGTGGTGGCGGCGATGGAGAACAGGATGGCCGGGTAGAACAGGTTCAGCACCAGCCGGTTGAGCTGTATCCGCAGCGTCTTGCCGGAGATCTCCCTGAAATAGACCGGCCAGATCGCCCCGGCCCCGACCAGGATGGAGATCGGCATCATCACTTCGATCGCCAGCTTGGACAAATGGTTCAGGTTCATGGCGCCCTCAATCCAGCCGCGGCTCAGCCCAGTGTCGGCATCGTCAGCGTGGATGCGCTGCGCTCCGCCACTTCCGGCCAGCGCGTCGTGATCGCCTTGGTGCGGGTATAGAAATACACGCCTTCCATGCCGTGCATGTGCAGGTCGCCGAACAGCGATGCCTTCCATCCGCCGAAGGAGAAGAATGCCATCGGCACGGGGATCGGCACATTGATGCCAACCATGCCGACTTCGATCTCGTTCTGGAAGCGGCGCGCCGCACCGCCGGAGGTGGTGAAGATGGCAGTGCCGTTGGCATAGGGGTTGCTGTTGATCATGCGGATCGCCTCATCGAGGCTGGCGACGCGCAGCACGATCAGCACCGGACCGAATATCTCGTCCCGGTAGATATCCATCGTGGTGCTGACGTTGTCGAACAGGGTCGGGCCGACGAAGAAACCGCGCTCGTACCCTTCCACCCTGATGCCGCGCCCGTCCGTCACCAGCTTCGCGCCCTGCTTCACGCCGCTGTCGATATAACCCACGATCTTGTCGCGATGCGCGGCCGAGATCACCGGCCCCATGTCGACGCCTTTTCGGTTGCCGGGACCAACCACCAGCTTCTCGGCCCGTTCCTTGAGTTTGGCCACCAGCGTATCGGCCACATCGCCTACCGCGACCACCGTGGAGATCGCCATGCAACGCTCGCCGGCCGAGCCGTATGCCGCGCCCATGATGGCATCGGCCGTGAAATCCAGTGCCGCATCGGGCAGCACCACAGCGTGGTTCTTCGCGCCGCCCAGGGCCTGCACGCGCTTGCCGTTGTGCGCCGCGGTCTCGTAGATGTATTTTGCGATGGGGGTCGAGCCGACGAATGACACGGCACGCACATCGGGATGGACGAGCAAGGCATCCACCGCCTCCTTGTCGCCGGGAACGACATTGAACACGCCGTCGGGCAAACCGGCTTCCTTGAACAGCTCGGCCATGCGCAGGCTGCAGGAGGGCACTTTCTCGGAAGGCTTGAGGATGAAAGTGTTGCCGCAGGCGATGGCGATGGGGAACATCCACATCGGTACCATCGCGGGGAAGTTGAACGGCGTGATGCCGGTGCACACGCCGATCGGCTGCAGCATGGAATGGCAGTCGACGCCGCGCCCGACGTTCTCGGCATGCTCGCCCTTGAGCAGGTGCGGTGCACCAACGGCGAATTCCACCACTTCGATGCCGCGCTGTACGGAACCTGCCGCATCTTCCAGTGTCTTGCCGTGCTCTTCACTCGCCAGTTGCGCAAGTTCGGCACGGTGCGTTTCGAGCAACTCGCGGAATTTGTTCAGAATGCGGGCGCGGCGCAGCGGCGGTGTATCGCGCCAGCCCGGGAAGGCCGCCTTGGCGGCGGCTACCGCGCTGTCGACATCCGCACGATTGGCCAATGGCACCTGGCGGATCACTTCGCCGCTCGCCGGGTTGGTCACGTCCGCGAAACGGCTGCTTGCGCTCTGCGCGCGCTGGCCGTTGATCCACAACGATAAGGTCGGCTTGGTCATTTGGTTCTCCTGAAATATTGAATGTTTTCCTTGCGGCAACTGCAGTGCACGCTGCGCATACGGGGGTGAATCCTGTTGGTGTTCATGGTGGCTTGAGTATTTGTTGCTTTAAATGGAAATCAAAAATTCATCGCCGGAACCAAAGTGCATTTCCACGGCAGCTACACCCGCCATCCGAAAAAATCCGGATGGCTATCGAGAATCAATGCGATGTGCCCAGATACGCCGCCTTCACCGCCGGATCGTTCTGCAGCTGCTGCGCCGGACCGTGACAGGAGATACGCCCGTTTTCCAGCACGTAGCCGTAGTCGGCAACCTCCAGCGCGGCGGCGGCAAATTGCTCGACCAGCAGCATGGTGATGCCCCGCCCCTTCAGTTCACCGATGATGCGAAACACTTCCTTCACCAGCAGCGGTGCCAGACCCATCGAGGGTTCATCCAGCAGCAGCACATCGGGATTGAGCATCAGCGCACGCCCCATTGCCAGCATCTGCTGCTCGCCGCCGGAAAGCGTGCCCGCCTGCTGGGTCGCGCGTTCCTTGAGACGCGGAAACAACTCGAACACCCGCTCCAGGTCGCCCTGCACATCGCCGCGTTCACGGCCAAAGGTCAGGCGGGGAAAGGCGCCCAGCAAAAGGTTGTCGGTCACCGGCAGCGTGGCGAACACACGCCTTCCCTCCGGCGAATGGGCCAGTCCGGCGCGGGCGATCCTGTTCGAAGTCAGGCCTGTGATGGCTTTGCCGTTGAGGCTGATGCTCCCGCCCGTCGGCTTGATCATGCCGGATACCGCGCGCATGGTTGTAGTCTTGCCCGCACCGTTGGAACCGATGAGGGTCACGACTTTGCCTTTCGGCACATCAAGCGAGATATCGTGCAGCACTTCCACTTTGCCATAGGCGGCATGTAAATTCCGGATCTGTAACATCGTTAACTCCTCACGCTGCCTTGGCGCTGCCGCCAAGATAGGCTTCAATGACTTTTTCATCGGATTGAATATTTGCCGGCGTACCCTCGGCGATCTTCTGGCCGAAATCGAGCACCGTCACGGTATCGCAAATGCTCATGACCACATCCATGTGATGCTCGATGAGTATCACGGTAATGCCATGGCCGCGTATTTTGTTGATCATCGCGATCAACTCCTTGATGTCCGGCGCAGTCAGGCCGGCAGCCGGCTCGTCCAGCAGCAGCAGGCTCGGATTCAGCGCCAGTGCGCGGGCGATCTCCAGCAGACGCTGTTTTCCGTACGGCAGGTTGCGCGCTTCCTCGTTGGCGAGATCGGCCAGGCCGACGAACTGCAACAGACTGGCGGCACGCACTTCCGCCGCGTTCTTTTCCCTGCGGCAGCGCGGGGTCTGGAACACGACATCGATCAGGCTGTGTTTGTAAGTGTGATGCAGGCCGACCAGCACGTTCTCGATGGCGGTCATTTCGCCGAACAACTGCACGTTCTGGAAAGTACGCGCGATGCCTTCGCCGGCGATCGACGAGGGCGTCGCGCCGGTGATGATCTTGCCGTTGAATTCGATCTCGCCCGACGTTGGGTTGTAGATGCCGGTCAGCACGTTCATGGTCGTGCTCTTGCCCGAGCCGTTGGGCCCGATGAGGCCGTGCACGGAACCTTTGGCGATCTGCAGATTGACATCATTCAGCGCTTTCAGTCCGCCGAATTGCATCACCAGCTTGTGCGCTTCCAGCAGGAATCCGTTGGCCGTGACCGGATGATCCGGTACTGACCAGACATGCTGCTTGTCGCCCTGCTCCAGGATCGCCACATGCCGGTGTACCCATTGCGGCCTGAATCTCACGACGAGGCTGCGCACGAAACCCATGATGCCGTTGGGCAGGTAATACACCACGAACAGGATCATCACGCCGAATATCGTCAGGCGCTGGTCCGTGATGTTGTCCATCACATAGCCCGATATCGCGAGGGCGACGGTAACAAGCACCGGGATCGCCACCTGCCTCAGCGTGCGCATTCTGACTGCCAAGGCGTAAGCCGAGTACACGACCGCAATCACTGCAATGCCGACGGATATCTTGCGGAACAGGTCAATGTCGGACAGCACATTCGGCAGCATCACGATAATGATAGCCCCCAGGATCGGGCCGCTGCGGGTTTTGCGCCCCCCCATGATGACCGCCAGCAGGAACAATATCGTCAACTCGAAGTTATAGGTATTGGGCGAGATATATTCCTCGGAATACGTGAACAGGCTGCCCGCCAGTCCCGCCAGGCCCGCACTCAATACAAAAGCGTACACCTTGTAGGCGTACACGCTGACACCCATGCAGTCCGATGCGATAGGGCTGTCATGCAAGGCCTCGAAAGCGCGTCCAAGATGCGATTTGAGCACGCGCTGCACGACGATCAGGGCCAGCACCAGGGCAACCAGCACGATGTAGTAATAGTCGGTGCCGGTAATCTGATGACCGAACCAGATCGGTTTGCGCACAGACAAGCCGAGCGGTCCGTTGGTGAGGAAGGTCATCTCGTTGATCAATATCTGGATGATGGTGCCGAATGCCAGGGTCACCATCGCCAGATAGGGACCGTTAACGCGCAGCGCCGGCAAGGCGAGTATCGCACCGAACAGGCCGGTGACGGCAATGCTTGCCGGTACCGCCAGCAGGAACGGCACAGCCAGCTGGAAATGCAGCACACCGGCGGTATAGGAACCGATACCGAACAAGGCGGCATGACCGAGCGAAACTTCGCCCACATAGCCGACCACGATATCGAGTCCCAGCAGCAGGATCGCGTAGATACCGATCACCACCATCAGATGAATATAATAGGGATTGGGCCAGAGCGTGGGCAGCAATGCCGCAACCGCAATGGCGAGAACAATGGAAATATTTTTGACCGCGCTCATGCTATACCTTTTTGATGACAGACTTGCCGAACATGCCGGACGGCTTGATTGCCAACACCAGCAACAGCAGCAACAACCCGGGCACATCCTTGTATCCGGTCGAGATGTAGTAGCCGGTGGTGGTCTCCGCGATGCCCAGGATCAGGCCGCCGACGATCACACCCATGCCGCTGTTCAGTCCGCCGATGATGGCGACCGAAAAGGCCTTGAGGCCGAGTACCACACCCATCGTTGAACCGGTGAGCGTCAGGGGGGCAACCAGCACACCGGCAAAGGCGGCCGTCATCGAGCTCAGCGCGTAGGAAAAAGTGATCACCATGCCGGTATTGATACCCATCAACCCCGCCGCATCGCGATCATTGGAGGTCGCCACGACAGCTTTGCCGTAGATGGATTTGCGGTTGAACAGCTCCACGGCCAGCATGATCGCCAGCGCACCCACCACCACCAGTATCTCCATCGGCAGCACGCGAATACCCATGAATTGCAGCGGCGCTGTCGGCAGCGGCGAGGGGAAAGTCAGGTCGTCATGACCCCAGACGTTTTCGGCGACGTTCTTGAATATGATCGCCAGCGAGATCGTGGTCATGATCCATCCGAATTCGGATTTCGTCTTGATTGCGGGCTGCACACCCACACGTTCAACAAATATGCCCTGCAGTGCCCCGAACACCAGCACCAGCGGAATCATCAGCCAGTAGCTCATGTGACCGACCAATGTGAGTCCGACCAGTGCGCCCAGCATCAGCGCTTCACCCTGGCCGAAATTCAATGTACCCGATGTTGCGAAAGTCAGCTGATAACCAAACGCGATCAAAGCGTAAATCATCCCGAGCGCGATGCCGCTGACTATAAGTTGCGCGAGGATTTCCATAATGTATTACTCCTTCTGTTTGCAATTTGGGCCGGGGACTGCCCGGCCCAAATTCCGACTACCACGACATTGCAGTCCGGGCCAATCAATACTTGGCTTTACCCATATCTTTTTCACGCACCGCATTGGCCTTGTCGGCAGCATTGGCGTAAACCACATGGCCGTCCTGAACCTTGCCCATCACCACCATGTTCATGGTGATCGCTTCGTGATCGTCATGTGTAAACGGATGCTCATACGTAGTCACGACGCCTTCGACCTTGTCCTGCAAATTTTCCAGCGCCTGGCGAATCTTCACGCCATCGGTATTTCCAGCCTGCTTGATGGCTGCTGCCAGGAGATACATGGAATCGTAACCCTGGGCTGCGGAAACGGGCGAAGGGATACGACCATTGGCCGGGTTGTAGGCTTTCAGGTACGCGTCAATGAAGGCTTTGCGCTTCGGCGTATTCGGTTCCTGGATAAAAGTTTGCGGCATGTGTGCACCTTCGCCGTTTTTGCCCGCGTTGTCGATAAAGTTACCCATGGACAGCGTCCAGCTTCCGATCATCGGAACTTTCCAGCCCAGCTTTTCCATGCCGTTCGCGATCTGCGCCAGCTCCGGGCCGATCGCATAGGTCAGGATGGCTTGTGCGCCCGCTTCCTTGGCCTTGAGCAACTGTGCGGTCATGTCCACATCCTTGATGTTGAATTTTTCCACCGCGACCGGGGTGATGTTCTTGGCCGCCAGTGCCTTCTCCAGGTCGGCTCGCCCGAGCTGGCCGTAGTTGGTGGAATCGGCAAGGATCGCCACTTTGGTATATTTGTTCACATCAATGGCTTGCCTGACGATCATCGCCGACTGGATGGAGTCGTTGGCAGCATTGCGGAATATGTAGTTGTCCGCAAATTCCGGCGGCAGGAATTGCTTGGTCACCAGCGAGCCGGTTGCGACATTGTTGATCACCGGAATCCTGGCTTCCTGATAGAAACGCTGCGACGCCAGCGAAACGCCGGTATTGATGTAACCCACCGTGGCAACCACACCTTCCTTGTTGATCAGTTCCTGCGCCACTTGCACGCCGCGTCCGTTGTCAGCCTGGTCGTCGCGCTCTACCAGCTCGATCTTGCGTCCCAGAACACCGCCCTTGGCATTGATCTCGGCAGTCGCCAGCCTTACGCCATCTCGCATGGAAGCGCCCATCGGGCTGGAGCCTCCGGTATAGGGGCCGGATACACCGATCTTGATCGTGTCCGCGGCAAATGCGGAACATGAGGCCGCAAAAGCGATTGCGGCAACTATGATTTTCAATTTGATGTTCATATTTCTCTCCCGGTAATAGTCAATCAAAAAAAACGCTCAGTAACAAAAACACCTGCACACGACTAAACAACTTATAAATGACTGCAGACAATCTACGCGAAATATCCACCACTATGCGAAATTATCCCTTTCGAACCTGACAGAGGGCTGACACAAGGCAAAAAATCAGGCTGATTGTTAAATATAAACTATGCGTTCAAACCCAATTTTGCGGCAAGTCCGATACGCTGCAATTTACCCGTGGCCCCCTTGGGGATTTCCGCCATGAACAGGATTTTTCTGGGTACTTTGAAAGCCGCCAGCTTGGTCGCCGCGAATTCGCGCAATTCATGTTCGTCCAGACTGCAACCTTCCCGCAACACCACTGCCGCAGCCACGTCCTCGCCCAATTTTTCATGCGGCATGGCGAACGTAACAACCTGCATGACAGCAGGGTGATGCATCAGGACTTCATCGACCTCCAGCGGGGATATTTTTTCTCCTCCCCTGTTGATGATTTCCTTCAAACGGCCGGTTAATGTCAAATACCCATCGTCCGTAAGGGATCCCTGATCGCCTGTGCGGAACCACCCGTTAACAAAGGCTTCCGCATTGGCCTTGGGATTATTCTCGTAACCCAGCGTCACATTTTCCCCGCGTATCACGACCTCCCCGATCACGCCGGATTTGAGCAAGTTGCCGTCGTTGTCCATGATGGCGATCTCGGGACCGGCAGCGATGCCCACCGAGCCCGGAATGCGCTTGGCCGGCGGCAAAGGATTGCTTGCCATCTGGTGGGCGGCTTCCGTCATTCCATACGATTCGATCAACGGGGCATTGAAGGTTTTTTCCAGTTCGGCGATGACCTGCGTCGGCATGGACGAAGAGGAAGAACGGATAAATCGCAGCGGATTGCCTGCTATGACATCCAGATTGCCAGCGGCGCGGGACAGAATGGTCTGGTGCATGGTCGGCACGGCGGTGTACCAGGTTGGCTTGCACTCTTTCATCCAGCCATAGAATTTCAATGCATTGAAACCCGGCGTGCAAAATATCTGGCTGCCGACAGCCATCGGAGCGAGTACGCCCGCGATCAATCCGTGAATATGGAACAGCGGCATCACATGCAACTCGCGGTCATCCGGCCGGAGATCGAGCGTCGCGCTGATGTTGCGCGCAGAAGCGCATACGTTCTTGTGGGTGAGGGGAACGATCTTGGGCCGGGAAGTCGTGCCGGAGGTATGCAGGATCAGTGCGATATCGTCGGTTTGTGCAAGCCCGGTTTTTGCACCGGGCGCACCAAGAGTACCTGCACCTGCAATGGTGAAACTGCCCGCACCGTTTTCGGGAGTCGGCGTCAGTTCCAGGATCGCGATGCCCAGCTTTGCCGCGATGGCCCGGGCCGGTGTATCGCTTCCCTCGGCAACCACCAGCGCCTTGGCTTTCAAATCGCCGAGATAAAATTCGAACTCGTCCGCCCGGTAAGCCATGTTGAGGGGTGCCGCCGTGCAACCGCTCGCCACCGCGACAAATGCCGTTGCCATTTCCGGGCAATTGGGCATCACGATCCCGACCCGGTCTCCCCTGCCCACACCCAGCCGATTGAGTGTCTTCACGGTATTGTCCACGAGCATGTTCAAAGCCTGATAGGTCAGGGGCTTCGCCGAGGGCGCCGTGATCGCGATGGCGGAAGGAGTTTCCTTTGCGTGGATCGCGATCATTTCCGAGAGAGTGGTGAGTTTTTTCATGGCTGGCGAAGTGATTGTCCGGGTTGAAAAGGTCGTGTGTTCAGGAGATGCGCAAAGTGCCTTTGTGCTGCTGCAATTTATTCGCCAGCAGCGACACAAGCGCGTAAACGGCATTGATGTTTGGTGTCGGGGTTTCGGTGATCCGCCCCAGTTCCATGACCGAGCCGATCAAAGCCTCGAATTCGAGCGGGCGGCCGAGTTCCACATCCTGCAGCATGGAGGTCTTGTGCTGGCCCACCGCCTGCGCGCCATTGATGCGTTTTTCCAGGCTCACCTTGAACTGGACGCCCAGTTTCTCGCCGATGATCTGCGCCTCCCGCATCATGTTGGCGGCCAGTTCACGGGTGGCGGGGAACACACAGATATCTTCCAGGGTGGCATGCGTCAACGCACTGATCGGGTTGAAGCTCAGGTTGCCCCATAACTTCAGCCATATCTCGGAACGGATATCGCTCGAGATCGGCGATTTGAATCCTGCCCCCTTGAAGGCTTCGCTGATCGCGCGAATGCTCGGCGTGTCACTCCCGTCGAGCTCTCCCAGAGAGAATCGATTTCCTTCGATCACCTTGATCACGCCCGGGCTGATGACTTCGCTCGCCGGATAGACAACGCTGCCGATCACGCGATCGACGTCGATGTATTTTGCAATGTTGCCATCCGGATCGACTGTCTGGACATTGATACCCTGATAACGCTTCCCCATCTCGCCGGGCAGCTTGTGGAAGTACCACCAGGGAATGCCGTTCTGCATCGTGATGATCCGGGTCCCGGCATGCATCAGCGCCGGGAGTTCCGCCGCAACGGCGGCGACCTGGTGCGCCTTGAGCGTCAGGATCACCACATCCTGAACGCCCGCTTCAGCCAGGGCGGAAGTGGCCTTGATCTGCTTGACGAGCAGTTCATTGCCGTCTTCTTCAATCAGCTTCAGGCCGTTTTGCTGCACTGCAGTCAGATTCGCTCCGCGCAGAATCAAAGTCACATCGTGTCCCGCCTGCGCAAACCTGGCTCCCAACATGCCGCCGATGGCTCCTGCTCCTACGATACAAATCTTCATGGCTATCTCTAATCGAGTTTAATTAATCAAAACATCAAACCGGGACTGCCGCCCCGAACTGGTTGCGCAATGTACCAATCCCTTCAATACTGACCTCGATCACCGTCCCTGGCTTCATTGGCATCACGCCCAGCGAGGTACCGCAGGCGATCACATCGCCCGGCTCCAGGGTCATGTCCCGGCTGAGGGCTTGCACGATCTTTTCCGGAGAAAAGATCATGTCGCTGCACGGATAGTTCTGGCGCTCCCGTCCATTGACCATGGTCCTGACACTCAAAGCACTCCAGTCGAGTCCGGTCGCGATAACCGGGCCGATGACACCGAAGCCGTCGAAACTCTTGGCCCGGGTCCATTGCGCGAACGCGGCATCCCTGTTGATCAGGTCCAGCGCGGTGATATCGTTGATACAGGTAAAACCGAAGATGGCCTGCCTTGCCTCTTCCTCATTCAGGCCTTTGCTCTTGCGGCCTATCACGATACCCAATTCCCCTTCATAAACCACCCGGCCATCGTAACTCGCCGGTGACTGCACCACATGTTCGTGCGCGCAGTAACTGTTGGGCGCCTTTATCAGGTAAAGCGGCTCGGCAGGGATAGCGAGATTCTGCTTGGCCGCCTGCGCATGGTAGTTGTTCCACAATGCGATCAGTTTGCCAGGTCGGCAGGGCAGATCGACGCGGACATCGGCCAGTGCGAGTTCGGTGCTTGTCCTGCGCGGGTCGGCAAACATGTCGCCCTCGTAAACAACGACACGGTCACCCTCGACCTGGCCGAAACCGGACTTTCCATGATGGGCAAACGCTATCCACTGTGTCATAAATTTTCCCGGAAAATTTGCTTACATCTGGTTCTTGTGGGCCGCGTCATTGAATCCTGCAATGACTTTGCGTCGCCACGGTTTGAGCACCCCGATCGCAAGCAGGGCAGCCAGGATGTTTGCAGCGGCAGCAAGGATGAACACCATGTCCCAGCTTCCGGTGCTTTTCTGGATAGTGCTGGCATAGGGAACCAGCAAGGCGGCGGTGCCCTTTGCGGTATACAGGATGCCCGCGTTGCACGATGCGTTCTTTGCCCCGAAAGTGTCCGTGCAGGTCGCCGGAAAAAGACTGTATATCTCGCCCCAGGCAAAGAATACGAGACCGCTGAGGATCACGAACCATACCGGATCCGAGCCGAGTTTATAGAGCATGAAGATGCCGATGCCTTCCAGAAAGAAGGCGATGAACATGGTGTTCTCCCGTCCGATGTGATCGGACACCCAGCCGAAAAACGGTCGCGTCAGTCCGTTCAGGGTGCGATCGAGCGTGGCAGCAAAAGTCAGCGCGGGCAGCGTCAACCAGGCAAGGGTAACAGGCACCGTTCCCACTTTCAGATCCAGCGATATCGGCGCCAGATTGGCTGTAACGATGAGGCCGCCCGCCCCGACGATCACGAACATGAAATACATCAGCGTAAAAATGGGCTGCCCCTGGCTCCAGACGATGCTTCCGCCGACAGTAAAAATGTACGCGGCCAGCGCCAATGGAATATAGAAATTGAGGCCCATGGACCACATGGCAAGCCCTCCGGCCAGCGCCACCACGGCGGCGATGATCCACGACCGGTTGGCGCCGATGATCTCCCTGCCGGAGATTTCCCTGAGACTGTGGAACGCAGCATGCTTGACGACGGCAGCACCCAGCTGACCTGCCCTTGGGGCCACCATTGCGAAAGCGAACAGGCAAATCACAACGCCCTGGCCCAATCCGAAGTATAGAAAGGTATTCTGAAATCCTTCGCTTTTGATCATTGCCTGAATGGGAATCACAGTCAAAGCAGAACCGGCGCCGAATCCGGCGGCAGTCAATCCTGCAGCGATCCCCCTGCGGCTCGGAAACCACTTTAGGGCATTGCCTATGCAGGTTCCGTAAACCGCACCGGCGCCGATCCCCGCGATGATTTGCGCGAAATAAAACTGGCCAAGCGTGGTCGCGTAGGAGTTCATGCTCCAGCCGAATGCGCAGGCAAGCCCCCCGATGAACACGACGATCTGCGGGCCGAAGCGATCCACGAACCATCCCTCGATCGGCACCAGCCAGGTCTCAAACAGCACAAACAGCGTGAAGGCGATCTGGATGGCACCCCGATCCCAGCCAAATTGCTTCTGGATGTCGGGCACAAAGAACGTCCAGCCATATTGCAGGTTGGCGATCATCACCATGCAGACGATGCCGATGACGAGTTGCGGCCATGCGGAAGCAAACAGCGAGTGCTTTTGTTGCGACATCGTTCTTTCTCCCACCGCAGCGACTTCGTCCATATTTTCTCCCCCGATATTGACCGTCGACTTGATTGCCTAGGCCTTTATTGTTCGAAAATCTGATTCCGATATCGAATGCTGATTCGCATGTCCGGTCAGCCTGGCATAGGCCGTAGCGACTGCCTGGTCATCGCCGACGTTGCCCGGGAAAATGACCACGGGCAGGTTCGGGTAACGCGGATGATCGGCCGGGCAACACACCACCGAACATCCCGGCAGGATCTGCCCGACTACACGCGATGTCCTCAACGCCAGCCCCGAGCTCAATACGTCATTGGAAGTGATGCCGCCTTTGCTGATCAGGAAACCGAGGGTCGTTGGCAGATTCCGCACCACATCCATCAGGAAGGCCGAAACCATCTCGCCAAATGCCAGACGTGTGGACTGGTCGGGAAATGCCTTTTCCAGGCGGCTAGTAAAAACCACCGGTGTATTGCCTGCCGCATGGCTCTGCGCGCATGACTGCACGACCTCCGCCAGCAGCGCATCGCGGCTGGCGGGTAATTGCTCCACGTTCACTTCGATAGGCGTGACGCCGGGCATCTTGAGCAATTGTTCGAGTTGCGCAGTGGTCTTCTTGACGTGCGAACCGACGATGACTGCACCCGGTTTGCCGCCACGCACATAGCGCGCCATGTCCTGCGCGGCCACGGGCTGTACCGGCAGGCCCGCCAGCGCAGTCAGCAGACTGGCCGCACTGCGGAACAGGAAACGCTTGCCCTGGCCGGCGGCCAAACGCAACTGTCCGGCAAAATGATTCAGGTCGTTCTGCGTTTCGGCATCCACAACACAGCAGGCATTTCCATGCAGTGTCATCAGGCGCGGCAGGCTGTCGCCGCGCACGTCCGCCAGCAGGAAACGCTCGACCTGTTCCGGCTTGATGCGACCACCGGTCTTTTCCCCGATGTAATCGGGCAGGTAACTGTGGCGATAACCGAACACCGAATCGCGCGCGAATTCTGTTTCATGCACCGGCACGGGCTGGCCCTGCACCATCAGGTAATGCACGCTGTCGCGGGTGAAACGACCGCCCTCGAAGAACGCGGGCACCAGGAAATGCGCATCGAACGGACCCAGTTCTTCCGCGATCACATCGGTTTCCACCGGGTAGTGGCCGCGCAGCGTCGAATCCGAACGGCTGACCAGGATGGGATTGATGTCGCGCCCGTTTTTCTTGAGCTCGGCCAGCACCTGCTTCAGGTTGCGGCACACCTCGCGCGTGATGTCAGCCGCGGGCTTGGCGGCCATGCCTCGGGTGTTGGTCAGCACGAAGAACAGCGGAGACTCATCCAGGATGGCCTCGCGCAAAGTCGCCGCATCCCAGCGCGTCAAGAGCAGACAACTGTGTACTGTCTGCGACCCCGTGGGGTCGTCATCCAGGACGATGATCTTTGTTTCTGACATGTATCGTTACCCAAAAAAGCCAGGCTCAAGAGCCTGGCATCATCGTTATATTCAACCCGCCATGGACTTGACGCGCTTGGTCATTGCCTCGGCGGTCAATCCGTTGAACTCCATGATCTCACCCGGGCTTGCGGTCGTTTCACCACGCTTCCAGGCGAACGTGTCGCGCTTGTTGGCCCGGGTACGCAGCAGAATCGGCTCCAGCACCGCGCTCGGTCCGCCGCTCACGGCCAGCAGCACATCGCCGTCAAACAAGGCATTGAAATGGGCATCATCCATGAACTTGTTGTCCGGCTCCGCCACGGTATCCCACGCGATGTCGGTCGGGCGATACAGGCGGCGCGGATTCACGACGGCCACGATGCGCACCTTGTAACCCTCGGCTTCGAGCCTGTCCCTGGCCTCGAACACCGGCAGGAAAACCATGTCGCCGGTCACCCCGAACACCACGGTCGCCTTGCCCGCATTCTTGCTTTCGTAAATGATCGACGCACCCGCTTCCATCGCTTGCCGTGCCTCGTCCACACTCATGTAGACCGGCAGCGGGCTCTTGGACGCAATGATCACCATGCACTTGTTGAAACTGTTGGTGGCGTACTCGTATGCCACCTGGATCGCGTTCGCATCGCACGGGAACAGCGGGTAGGTGTTGCCGTTGCGCATCTGGGCGGCAAAGTAGTTTTCGATCTCGGGACGCTGGTGCGTCCAGCCGTTGCGTCCCTGCTCCAGCGCACCCGCGGTGAACATGGTCACGATGGAAGGCGTCGGGCGGCGCAGTTCGGCCATCGCCTGCGTCACCGTCTGCACGATGGGCCAGCCGTTGATCGCGAAGCTTTCGTACGACAGCCAGAGTGCACGCGAACCGAACAGCGTCAGGGCCGAGGCCAGACCGGCACAGGCATCTTCGTTCAGCGGCTCATACACCTGGCCTTCCGGCTCCTGGTTGTACAGCGGATCAATGGTAGGATGGCGGATCTTCAGGGCATCGTTGATGTTCTTCATTGCCGACGCTTCATTGCCGTCGGCATTGGTCACGACGAAACGCTTGTCCTGGGTGCCCACATAGGCCACCAGCGCACCCATCGCGGTTGCCGGCACCGCCTTCTCGCCCTTGGGGAATTCATGGATCGGCATCTTGCCCAGCGGCGCCATCTCCAGCACATGTTCGGTCACGGCCGTTTTGGCTGCAGGGCCGCCGCCGGCACGCACAAAGTTCTCGCGCACGATGGACCACGCCTCGGGGGGCAAGGCGCGACGCTTTAATCCGTCTATCATGTGCGGCTTGTCCAGACTGTCGGCCGGATACAGGTTATGCGACTTGGCGCCCACCGTATGCACGCCCGTACCCTTCATCTGCTTGATGATGAACGCGGTCAGCGTGCCGCCCAGCGCGGATTTGGCCGCCCTGTCCACGCCCGCGAGCACGGCGCCGGCAAAGGCCAGGCGCTGTTTGTGCGAGAAATAGGAACTGTCCGCATAGGCGCTGGTCTGGTTGGTGTCGTCGAACTCCTTGGCATCGACCAGCACCACTTCCTTGAAACCGTGCCCCTTCCAGTAGGCGATCATCTGCTCGTTGGTAAAGCGCGACACCATGGAATGGTGCTCCTGGCTGTAACCGTTCCAGATCAGCGTCGGCAGGAAGTTGGTCACCTTGGGATAGGCGGTGTTGAAGTGCAGCATGGAGTTGAGCACGTAGGGTTCGCCCATGCCGCCGTCGCCAATGGTGACCGGGAACAGCTTGCCGGGATGCAACAGCGCACCGGCCATCGCGAAGTGCTGCCCCTGCCCCAGCGGACCGGCGGGCGCCAGCAGCCCGGGAATGGCGCCCGACAAGTGGCCGAGCAGGCCGTGCTTCTCGCGGAAACGTGCCATCATGTCGGTCACCGTCTCGATACCCATTTCTTCCAGCGAAGTGTCGAGGAACATCGCGCTGTAGAATCCGGGGGCATGGTGCCCCACCTCGGTCACGATATTGGTGTGGCCCAGCATCACCAGCGAGGCATACGCCTCGGCGCTGCTGGCAAATCCGCCCGGATGGCCGGAACCCTTGGAACCGCAGGTTTGCAGGGTCAGATAGCGCAAGGCATCGGCCATCAACAGTGTCTGGTACGCGGCATCTGCTGCATGCGGGTCACTGATCGCCGACTTGCCTTCCTTGATGACTGCAGACCCGGCGTGTTGCGAAAAACCCTCCCAAACCGGTCCGAAATGTTGAATACCCTTGCAAAATTCTGGCGTAGCGGATGCGCTCGTTGTCATTACTATGTTCCTTAAAGTTAATTCCGAGAAATGGGTGCTGCATTAACGGGTGACGATTAATAATCTCCGCCACACATGATTTGATGACTGGTAGTTAAATTATTTGATCGCAGAATACTTGCTGTACTATAATTTCGCAATACACAATCGATTTCACAATACGAAATATGAAAGAATCTTCCAATTCCATACAGGTCATCGAACGACTGGCGCAATTGCTGGACGTCATCGCTGCACATGACGAGCCGGTGAGTCTCAAGGTGCTCTCGGCAGAAACCGGGCTGCACCCTTCCACCGCCTTCCGCATCCTCTCTTCGCTGGCCGAACAGGGCTTTGTAGAACGCAGCACGAGGGGAAACTACCAGCTGGGCATCAAATTGATGCAGCTGGGCAGCCGCGTCAGAACCGGCGTCGACATCAGGAAGATCGCGCTGCCATTGATGGAAAAACTGCGCGACCAACTGGACGAGACTGTCAACCTAACCGTGCGCGAGGAGGATGAAGTGGTGTACATCGAGCGCTCGCTGGCCAAGCGCATGATACGGGTGGAGCAGGTGATCGGCAGTCGCGCCCCCCCTGCATGTGACTGCGGTGGGCAAGATGATGCTGGGCGACCAGGGCGAGGCAGCCTGCCGCAGTTATGCCAAGCGCAGCAAGTTGCCCGCCTATACAGTCAATACCCATACCAAAGTCACCGAGCTCTTGCAGGACTGCGTCGCCGCCGTGAATCGCGGCTACGCTCTGGACAATGAAGAAGCCGAGCTTGGCGTGGGCTGCATCGGTACCCTGGTGCGCGATGCCAGCGGCAACGTTGTAGCAGGCATCTCCGTATCTGCCCCTATAGAACGCCGCAAGGATGAATGGATTGCACATGTCGTGGAAACCGCCGGGCGGCTTTCGACGCTGCTCGGTTATCATCCGGTATAACGAAATCACACCCGTCTGCCCTTAACCCTGACAACATAAAGGATCGGTCGCATGAAAATAAAATCATTTCATCCTCCTCAACGCGTTCTGATGGGGCCCGGACCTTCCGATGTCAGCGCGCGCGTGCTAGCTGCGATGGCTCGCCCCACCATCGGCCATCTCGACCCAAGGTTCGTGGACCTGATGGATGAAATGAAATCCCTGCTGAAATACGCGTTCCAGACCGAAAACGAACTGACCATGCCGGTTTCCGCGCCCGGTTCCGCGGGCATGGAGACCTGCTTCGTGAATCTGGTCGAGCCGGGCGACAAAGTCGTCGTGTGCCAGAACGGTGTGTTCGGCGGGCGCATGAAAGAGAATGTCGAACGCTGCGGCGGCATCGCGGTGATGGTGCAGGACGACTGGGGACGCGCGGTCGATCCGCAAAAGCTGGAGGATGCGCTGAAAGCCAACCCGGACACCAAAGTGGTCGCGTTCGTGCACGCGGAGACTTCCACCGGCGCGCTGTCCGATGCGAAGACGTTGGTCGAGGTCGCGCACCGGCACGGCTGCCTGGTCATCGTCGACGCGATCACTTCGCTGGGCGGCTCACCGGTCAAAGTCGACGAATGGAACATCGACGCCATCTATTCGGGCACGCAGAAATGCCTGTCTTGCACCCCCGGCCTCTCGCCCGTCAGCTTCAGTCCCGAAGCACAGGAAAGAATCAAGAACCGCAAGAGCAAGATCCAGAGCTGGTTCATGGACCTCAACCTGGTAATGGGTTACTGGGGCGGCGCGACCAAGCGCGCCTACCACCACACCGCGCCGATCAATGCGCTATATGGCCTGCATGAAGCACTGGTGATGCTGCAGGAAGAAGAACTGGAAAACGCCTGGGAACGTCATCACCGTAACCATCTCGCGCTGCGCGCCGGGCTGGAAGCGATGGGACTGGAATTCGTCGTCCCGGAAAACGAACGCCTGCCGCAACTGAATGCGATCTCCGTGCCGCAAGGCGTGGACGAAGCCGAGGTGCGTGCGCTACTGTTGTCGGACTATCAACTGGAGATCGGCGCCGGCCTCGGGGCGATGGCCGGAAAGGTGTGGCGCATCGGCCTGATGGGACACGCCAGCAACCCGCGCAACGTGCGGCTCTGCCTCAGCGCACTGGACGATGTGCTCGGCCGCATGAAGGCGCCGATCCAGAGCGGCGTCGCACTGGATGCCGCGAACCGGTACCTGGCTGCCTGATTCGACCGGCGCGCACCAAGGCCCTCCCGCCGACATTTACTTCGTGATAAGGATGGCGCGAAAGTCGTTCACATTGGTCAGCGTGGGCCCCGTGATGAGCGAATCGCCCAGCGCCCTGAAGAAGCTGTGCCCGTCATTGCGGGCAAGACTGTCTGCCGGACGGATGCCCTGATCCCAGGCACGCGCGAGCGTGTCGGGCATGAGATAGGCACCCGCGATCTCCTCGCTTCCATCGACGCCGTCGGTATCACCTGCAATAGCATAGATCCCCGGTTCGCCCTGCAGAGCGATGCCGAGAGACAGCAGGAATTCGACATTCCTCCCGCCACGGCCGTCGCCGCGCACGGTCACCGTGGTCTCGCCGCCGGACAGCAGCACGCAAGGCGGTTGGAACGGCTGCGCGCGCCGGCTTACCTGCAGCGCAATCCCCGCCATGACCTTGCCCACGTCGCGCGCTTCGCCTTCGATCGAATCGCCCAGGATATGGCACGCGATACCGTGATTGCCAGCGACCTTTGCGGCCGCCTCCAGTGCCATCTGCGGCGTGGCGATCAGGTGCGTCTTTATCTGCGGCAAGCGCGGATCCCCCGGTTTGACAGACTCTCCCGCGCCGCTTTCCAGCAGGTCGATCACTCGCTGAGGGACATCGATCGCGTAGCGGCGCAGGATGGCAAGCGCCTCGCTGCAGGTGCTCCTGTCCGCGACGGTCGGCCCCGAGGCGATGTCGGCGGGGTTATCGCCGGGCACATCCGAGATGATCAGGTTCACTACCTTGGCCGGGTGGCAGGCGGCGGCCAAACGGCCGCCCTTGATCGCCGACAGGTGGCGGCGCACGCAATTCATCTCCGAGATCGTGGCGCCGCTCTTGAGCAGGTTGCGATTGATCGCCTGCTTGTCTTCCAGCGACAAACCGGCTGCAGGCAGCGGCAACAGGGACGAGCCGCCGCCGGAGATCAGGCATAGCACCAGGTCGTCCGCCGTGAGACCCGAAACAAGTTCGAGCATGCGTCTGCTGGCCGTTTCTCCCGCTTGGTCCGGCACCGGATGCGCTGCTTCGACGATCTCGATGTGCTTGCACGGCACCGCGTAACCGTAGCGGGTAACGACCAGCCCTTCGAGACGCGACGGCCAGCAGTCTTCCACCGCGCGCGCCATCGCCGCCGAGGCCTTGCCGGCGCCGATCACGATCAAACGCCCCTTCGGTGGCTGCGGCATGTAGCGGGGAATGCAAATGCCGGGCTGGGCCGCGGCAACCGCAGCGGCGAACATCTGTTGCAGCAACTCGCGCGGATTAATTTGTTCGTTATTCATTCTCGATCAACTCAAAGTACAGCAACGAAGAACCCGAAAAGCTAAGACTTGCGCTGTGCCGTCATTATCAACTCGTATCGGAAACTCTGCCGCACCAGAAATCGCGTCCGGAAGCTATCCGCCTTACACACCCTGCATCAGCCACCACCAGCCGGTCAGCGTGACAAATGAAAGCATCAGCCCCACGGTCACCATCAGTGTCGCCAGCGGCGGATCAAGGTCATGCTCGGTCGCCAGGATCGCGGCAGTGATCATCGGCGGCATGCCCGCCTGGAACAAGGTGATCTGTATAGCCTGACCATGCGCGCCCAGCAGCGGCACATACAGCAGGAACAAGACCAGCGGTACCAGCACCAGCTTGAAGCCCAGGCCGATGGCCAGGTTCCTGCCATTGCCGGCGAGGTGGCCCAGCCGCAATTGGAAGCCGACCGCGAGCAAGGCCAGCGGCGCCATCGTATCGCTCAGGCGCTTGAGCACGATCGTGAGCCATTCCGGATATTCGAAGGGGATCAGCACCAGCGCGACCAGCAATGCGATGAATGACGGGAAGCGGAAAACGCGCCTCGCCATTTCAGCGACACCGGGACGCCCGGACGAATAGATGCCGGCAAAGGTGATGCCCAGGGTAGACAGTGCCAGAAACGAGCCGAGCTGGTCGACGATGATGCCGCTGGCAAGTCCCCCGTGGCCGTAATAAGCCTCGATCATCGGCAGTCCGAAATAGGCGGTATTCCCCAAGCCTCCGGTCAGTGTCAGTGCGCCTACGGTGGATCGCGGCAGATCCAGCCAGCGCCCGACCAGCCAGAAGAAACCGGCCGACATCGCGAAGACCAGCCATCCCATCGCCGCCATCAGGCCAACGTCGCCGCCGATCTTCAGCCCGTGCACGGACAGCAGCGTCAGCGCAGGGAGAGAGACATGCAGAATGAAGGAGTTGAGCACGGCCGGCGTATTGACCGGCATGCGCTTGAAGCGGTGCAGCAACATGCCTGCGACGAAGCAGAGAATGAGGAGGATGAGGTTATTCATGCGGCTGCTTTGCGCAACGCGAGATCACTGCGGGATATTCGATGAAATGTACGCCTTCAATTTCGTCACATCCGCATCCATCACTTCGCAGCGCTGCGGCAGCTTCTCGATCCCTTCCATTGCCACGGGGCGTTCCGGCTGGCGCCCCAACGCTTCCTGGATGGTCTCGGCGAACTTAGCCGGGAGCGCGGTCTCCAGACAGATCAGCGGCAAGCTGGGGCGGCGCTGCTCAAGGCCTACCTTCAGGCCATCGGCGGTGTGCGTGTCTATCATCACGCCGTATTCCTGCCACACTTCGCGTATGGTCTTGAGACGGTCCTGGTGCGTGCTCTTGCCGGAAGCGAAATCGAATTTCGGCAATGCATTCCAGTAATCAGTGCCCTTGATGTCGAACGCACCGCCCGCATCGACCTTGCTCCAGAACTCGCGCACTTTCGCTCCGTCGCGGCCGACCAGGTCGAACACGAAGCGCTCGAAGTTGGATGCCTTGCTGATGTCCATCGACGGACTGCTGGTCTCGTAGGTGTGGTCGGTACCACGGGGGCGGTACACGCCGGTGCGGAAGAACTCGTCGAGCACGTCGTTCTCGTTGGTGGCGAGGATCAGCTGGCCGATGGGCAGACCCATCATGCGGGCGATGTGCCCTGCGCAGATGTTGCCGAAGTTTCCGCTTGGAACCGAGAACGCCACTTGCTCGTCATTCGATTTGGTCGCCGCGAAGTAGCCCTTGAAGTAGTAAACCACCTGCGCAGAGACGCGCGCCCAGTTGATCGAATTGACCGTGCCTATCTTGTATTTCGCCTTGAACGCGTGATCGTTGGACACCGCCTTTACCATATCCTGCGCATCGTCGAACATGCCGTTGATGGCGATGTTGTGGATATTCGGGTCCTGCAACGAATACATCTGCGCACGCTGGAACGCACTCATCTTGCCGTTCGGCGACAGCATGAACACGCGGATGCCGCGCTTGCCGCGCATCGCGTATTCTGCGGCGGAGCCGGTGTCGCCGGAAGTTGCGCCGAGGATGTTCAGTTCCTCGTGCTTCTTCGCCAGCGCGTACTCGAACAGGTTGCCGAGCAACTGCATCGCCATGTCCTTGAACGCCAGCGTCGGGCCATTGGAGAGCTCGAGGATATGCACGCCATCGGCCAGCATGCGCAAGGGCGTGATGTCGGCGGCATTGCTGTCGGTGCGGCCGTTGCTGTAGACAGTCGCTGTGTATGTCTTGTTGATAATCGCCTTGAGGTCTGCCGCCGGGATGTCGGTGGCGAACTTGGACAGCACGGCAAATGCGAGGTCGGCATACGACAGTTTGCGCCAGGCATCCAGTTCAGAGCGCGTCACCTGAGGGTATTGTTCGGGCAGGTACAGCCCGCCATCCGGCGCGAGGCCCCCCAGCAGGATTTCGGTGAATGTTTTGGCAGGCGCATTGCCTCGTGTCGAAATATATTTCATCGTATTACTTTCTATCCGTTCCACAGAACGTTAAATAGTCTCTACCAAAACCGTAGCGAGCAGTTGGAGTGCAAGGCGCACGGAGCACAGAAACCGGAATGCACATGTGAGTGCATGAGGATTTCGAGCACCGCGCAACGCAGCAATCCGGCTGCGCAGTAGGTTTTATTTGCCCAATTCTTCCAACCGCAACTTCGTCACCTTCCCCGCCACCACACCCAATGCCTCGATCTTCGCAATGGCCGCCTTGATGCGCTTCTCGCGCGTCTGGTGGGTAAGCATGATCAGGTCGGTCTGGTCTTCGCCTTCGCCCGGTTCCTTCTGGATCACGGCGTCGATGGAGATCTGCTCATCGGCCAGGATGCGGGTGATGTCGGCCAGCACCCCGGGTTTGTCCTGCACACGCAGGCGCAGGTAGTAACTGGTGATCACGTCATCCATCGGCAGCACCTTCAGGTCGGCCATGGCGTTCGGCTGGAACGCGAGGTGCGGTACGCGATTCAGCGGATCGGAGGTTGCCATGCGCGTCACGTCGACCAGGTCGGCGATTACCGCACTGGCCGTCGGCTCAGCACCTGCACCCTTGCCGTAATACAGCGTCGCGCCGACGGCATCGCCCTGCACCACGACCGCGTTCATCGCGCCTTCCACATTGGCAATCAGGCGCTTGGTCGGGATCAGGGTGGGATGCACGCGCAGCTCCACGCCTTCCGCTGTGCGCTTGGTGATGCCCAGCAGCTTGATGCGATAGCCTAGTTGTTCGGCGTACTTGATGTCGGTCGCATCCAGTTTGGAGATGCCTTCGATGTAGGCCTTGTCGAACTGCATCGGAATACCGAACGCCAGCGCGGACAAAATGGTGATCTTGTGCGCAGCATCCACACCTTCGATGTCGAAGGTCGGGTCGGCCTCGGCGTAGCCCAAGCGCTGAGCTTCCTTCAGCACGGTATCAAAGGAGAGGCCTTTGTCGCGCATCTCGGACAGGATAAAGTTGGTAGTGCCGTTGATGATGCCCGCGATCCACTCGATGCGGTTCGCGGTGAGTCCTTCGCGCAGCGCCTTGATGATGGGGATGCCGCCCGCCACGGCGGCCTCGAACGCCACCATCACGCCCTTGTCCTGCGCAGCCTTGAATATCTCGTTGCCATGCGTGGCCAGCAAGGCCTTGTTCGCGGTGACCACATGCTTGCCGTTGGCGATCGCCTTCAGTACCAGTTCCTTCGCGACGCCGTAGCCGCCGATCAGTTCAATGACGATATCCACTTCCGGGTCGGCCACCACCGAGAACGCATCGTCCGTCACGCGGCATGCTCCGCCCGTGACTCTTTTCGCCAGCTCCACATTCTTGTCCGCCACCACCGTGATGCGGATGGGACGGCCGGCACGGCGGGTGATCTCTTCCGCGTTGCGTTGCAATACGGTGAAGGTGCCGCCGCCGACTGTGCCGATACCGAGTAGACCTACATTAATTGGTTTCATGAGAATGATTTCTTAAAGTTAAAAGCGGGAATGACAAAACCTTCGCGAAAATAGAACTTGTGCGCCTGCGTGCGTTGCGTGCCGGAATCCAGCACCAGGCCGCTTGCACCCAGTTTCCTGGCAACCTCTTCCAGATGCGCGATCAAAAAATGACCCACACCCTCCGATCGGCGAACACTGTCGGTAACGAGATCGTCGATGTAGAACTTCAAGCCATCGAAAGTATTCTCGTGCCAGCGATAGACCGCCAATCCAAGAACTGTGTCGCCCTCGACCGCCAACACCATGCGCGCACCTTTCAGTACGCGTTCCATTTTTGCAGCATAGTCGGTCGGAAGATGCGGGCGCAACTGGCGATGCACGGGTTCTGCTCGCGCCAACCATTCAGCGCCGGCGACCCCACCGCCTTCCGCAAATACCTCGACGATCCTCATGTCCCGTGCCGCTTGCGATAGCTCTCCAGGAAACGTGCTATGCGCCCGATCGCTTCGGTCAGATCATCGGAATTGGGCAGAAACACCACGCGGAAGTGGTCGGTGTGTGGCCAGTTGAAGCCGCTGCCTTGCACGATCAGCACCTTTTCCTGCTCCAGCAGTTCGAGGATGAATTTCTGGTCGTCCTCTATCGGGTACATCTTCGGATCGAGCTTCGGAAACAGGTACAGCGCGGCCTTGGGCTTGACGCAGGTCACGCCGGGAATGGCGGTGAGCAGCTTGTAGGCAAGCTCGCGCTGCTTGTACAGCCTGCCGCCGGGCGCGACCAAGTCGTTGATGCTCTGGTAGCCGCCCAGTGCGGTCTGGATCGCGTACTGCCCGGGCACGTTGGAGCACAGACGCATCGAGGCGAGGATGTTCAGGCCGTCCAGATAGTCCTGCGCGGTCTTCTTTGCACCGGAGACGACCATCCAGCCCGAACGGTAACCGCATGCGCGATAGTTCTTGGACAGCCCGTTGAGCGTGACGAACAACACATCGTCCGCCAGCGAAGCGATGGATGTGTGCGTGATGCCGTCATACAAAACCTTGTCGTAGATCTCGTCGGCGAAGATGATCAGTTGATGCTCGCGCGCGAGCTGGATGATCTCCCTGAGTATCTCGTCGGAATAGACGGCACCCGTCGGGTTGTTCGGGTTGATCACGACGATGGCCCTGGTATTCGGCGTGATCTTGCTGCGCATGTCCTTGAGGTCGGGGTTCCACTCGTTGGCCTCGTCGCAGATGTAATGGCGCGGCGTGCCGCCCGCCAGCGTCACCGCCGCCGTCCACAAGGGATAGTCGGGCGCGGGCACCAGCACTTCGTCGCCGGGATTGAGCAGTCCCTGCATGCACATCACGATGAGCTCGGAAGCGCCGTTGCCGATATAGATGTCGTCGATCGTGACGCCCGCGATCTTCTTCAGCTGGGTGTAGTGCATGATCGCCTTGCGCGCGGCGAACAGGCCTTTGGAATCGGAATAGCCGGACGAATTCGGCAGATTGAGGATCACGTCCTGCTGCACCTCTTCCGGCGCATCGAAGCCGAACGGGGCGAGATTCCCGATGTTCAGCTTGATGATGCGCTGCCCCTCTTCCTCCATCTGCTTGGAACGCGCCATCACCGGGCCGCGGATGTCGTAGCAGACGTTGGCCAGCTTGGCGGATTTCAATACCGGTTTGATGACGGGGATATCTTTTTCGGATTTCACTTGAGTGCTTCCTAATCTGCCAGGCTGGTGCCGATGGTAGAATCACCGGCATACGGACAAGGCGTTGCAAAGGCCGCGATTCTACCGCGCCGCCGCTGCCCGCCGCAAATGGAGGGATCCCTTTGGCACTGCATCTGGACACAAATACCAATCTCTATCTGTTCACCGGGCACGGCAAAGGTTATGTCGCGGTCAACAATCACCACTATCAGCAGCCCGTGGTCGTGATGGCCGGAGAAGTCCGTACCGACTGGGCTGCCGCGGATTTTTCCGCGCTGACTGCAACACATTTCGAGTATTTTCTCGCACTCAAGCCTGAAGTGCTGCTGCTCGGCACCGGTGCGAAGCAGCAGTTCGCCCATCCCAATCTGTACCGCGAGCTCATCAAAGCCCGCATCAGCGTCGAATTCATGGACACCCCCGCCGCCTGCCGCACCTACAACATCCTCGTCGCCGAAGACCGCAAAGTGGTTGCGGCGGTGCTGTTATAAGGAAATCGAATGTCCCACCCCCTGCACGCCGTCATCACTCAAACCGAACAAGTCATCCTCGGCAAACCTCGCCAGATCAGGCTGGCGCTCACCTGCCTGCTGGCGCGCGGGCACTTGCTCATCGAGGACCTGCCCGGTGTGGGCAAAACCATGCTGGCGCATGCACTGGCCAGGACGCTCGGCCTGCAGTTCCAGCGCATTCAGTTCACCAGCGACATGCTGCCCGCCGACATCCTCGGCGTCTCGATCTACCAGCGCGACAGCGGCGAGTTCAGGTTCCACGCGGGGCCGATCTTCGCCCAGATGATCCTGGCCGACGAAGTGAACCGCGCCACGCCCAAGACGCAAAGCGCGCTGCTGGAAGCGATGGAAGAACACCAGGTCACCAGCGAGGGCGAGACGCGCCCGCTGCCGGTGCCGTTTTTTGTTATCGCCACGCAGAACCCGACCAACCAGATCGGCACCTTTCCGTTGCCCGAATCGCAGCTCGACCGCTTCCTGATGCGCATCCAGCTGGGTTATCCGGATGCCCAGGCGGAACGCGGGCTGCTGGCCGGCGTGGAGAGGCGCGACCTCATCGCAAAGCTTGCGCCACAAATGGAAACCGCCGAGCTGATGAACTTGCAGCAACAGGTCAGGCAGGTGTTCGTCTCTCCCGCCCTGCTCGATTACGTGCAGTCCATCCTGCGCCACACCCGCGAATCGGCGCGATTCGTGCACGGACTCTCGCCGCGCGCCGGACTTTCGCTGCTGGCCGCCGCCCGTGCCTGGGCCTTGCTGGACGGGCGCAACGCCGTCATCCCGGAGGATATCCAGGCGGTATTGCCGGGTGTCGCCAGCCACCGCCTGCAAAGCGTGCAGGATGTGCAAACCTCCGACGGCGACAAGCTGGCACGAGAGTTGATCGAGGCGGTAGCCATCCCCTAGCTGGCACGACAATTAGCCGTCCTTCAATATGAAAATTGCCGTGCCCGCCCCCTCACCACAATCCTCTCCCGCTTGCGGGCGAGGAGGCGATCGAACCGCTGCGCGGGATTCTCGTTAAAGCTGTGCTTGCCACTTTCAGAAAGCTATTCCGCAACTGGGCGTTCCGCCGCGGCGTCGAGACCGGCACGCTGGTACTCAACCAGCGTCGCATCTACATCGTTCCTTCCAGTCAGGGATTCGGCTTTGCCTTTGTGCTGGTGATGATGCTGCTGGGCGACATCAATTACAACCTGAGCCTGGGTTACGTCCTCACCTTCCTGCTGGCCACGACTGCCGGCATGTCCATGTTGCACGCCTTCCGCAACATGGCACAGTTGGAGATACACGCAGGCTACGTCGAATCGGTGTTCGCCGGGGAACAGGCAAAGTTCGTGTTCCATTTCAACAACCCCGGCAGATTGGATCGCCACCATCTCCATTTGCATGACGACGACGGGCACCGCACGGTGTTCGATCTTCCCGCACAGCATTCCACCCGGGTCGAGCTCGCTATCCCCGCACCCCGGCGCGGCTGGCTGGATAGCGGACGGCTGACGCTGTACACCCGTTACCCGCTCGGGCTGTTTTATGCCTGGACATACATCCATTTCGACGTGCGCTGCCTGATCTATCCCAAGCCGGCCGCACCGCAACCTTTGCCCGCTGCGTCCACTCAGGACGGAATCGGCAAGGTAAAGGCAGCAGGCGACGAGGATTTTTCCGGCTTGCGCAACTACGTCGCGGGCGATGCCATGCCGCGCATCGCATGGAAAGCGCTGGCACGCGAACAGGGCTTGCAGGTGAAGCAGTTCTCGGCTTTTCAGGGGCGGGAGTTATGGCTGGACTGGTCGCTGCTGCCGAACATCGGGCCGGAAGCAAAGCTGGAACTGCTCACGCGTTGGGTGCTGGACGCCGATGCACTGGGCTTGATGTACGGCCTGCGCCTGCCGCAAAAAGAAGTGTCACTCCGGCGCGGCGAGACAGAGTCTGCCGGTGCGGGATCTGCGCCGGGGCAATTGCTGCCGCAGCATAGTGCAGCGCATCGCGCCGAATGTCTGCGCAGATTGGCGTTGTTCGGACTGGGCGAAACATGAAACTCACCGCCCCGCTCATCTACGGACTCATCGCCTGCATTCTGCTTGTCAGCGCGCCCCATGCGGAACATCTGCCGTTGTGGGTCAGCGCGATCTGTTCGGCGTTGCTGGCCTGGCGCGCCTACCTCACCTGGAGCGGCAACCCCCTTCCGCCACGCTGGCTTTTGCTCGTCGTCACCCTCGCCTGCGTGCTTGCCATCGCCGCCACCTTCCGCACGCTGTTCGGGCGCGAAGTCGGCGTCACGCTGCTCATCCTGCTCGCTTCGCTCAAGTTGCTTGAGATTCGTGCAGTGCGCGATGTCACGGTACTGATCTATCTTTCCTGCTTCGTCATCATCACCAATTTCTTCTACTCGCAAAGCATCCCCACCGCGCTGTTCATGCTGGTCACTTTGCTGGTCATCATGGCAACCTGGGTACATCTGCAAACAGGCACTCTCGCGTTCAAGCCGCGCCTGCGCGTCGCCGGGGTGTTGCTGCTACAGGCCATCCCGCTGTCGCTCATCATATTCGTACTGTTCCCGCGCGTGCAGGGACCGTTGTGGGGAATGCCGCAGGACGCCTATGCCAGCAGCGGCCTGTCCGACTCGATGGCGCCTGGCAGCCTGAGCAAACTTTCCCTGTCCGATGCGGTGGCGTTCCGCGTGGTTTTCAACGGCAAGGAACCGTCTCGCGATCAGATGTACTGGCGCGGGCCGGTGCTGTGGGATTTCGACGGCACAAGCTGGAAGCGCGGACGCAATGCGACGCTGCAACGCCCTGTGCTTACCGATGCAACCACACCGGTCGACTACACGGTGACGCTGGAAGCACACAACAAACCCTGGCTGTTCGTGCTCGACATGCCGGCGAAGATTTCCATCCCGGCCGATCTCGCGCCGGACTTCCAGGTACTCAGCAGAACGCCGGTGAATGCGCGCACACGCTATAGCGCCACTTCGCTGCTTTCCTATCGCGCCAACCTCGGCGAACCGCCGCAACAGCTCCAGCGCGCACTCGCCTTGCCGCCGGGATACAACCCGCAAGCCAGGAAGCTCGCTGCGGAATGGCGCACACGCAGCGACAGCGATATGGCACTGGTGCAGACCGCACTCGACTATTTCAACCGGAACGGTTTCGAGTACACATTGGAACCGCCGCTGCTCGGTACAAACAGCGTGGACGATTTTATGTTCACCACCAAAAAAGGATTCTGCGAACACTACGCCGGCAGCTTCGTGTTCCTGATGCGTGCGGCGGGCTTGCCGGCGCGTGTAGTGACAGGTTACCAAGGGGGCGAATATAACGATCTGGGGGGTTATTACGTCCTGCACCAGTACGATGCACATGCCTGGGCGGAAGTCTGGTTGCAGGATCGTGGCTGGGTTCGCATCGATCCGACTGCAGCCATTTCCCCGGCGAGAATACAAAGCGGCCTGAACGCAGCCCTGCCGGACAACGCCACCCTTCCTTTCTTTGCACGCACACAGTCGCCGTTTCTGCTCAAGCTGCGCTTCAATCTCGACGCACTGACCAACCAGTGGAACCAGTGGGTCCTGGGCTACAACACGGAACGCCAGTTCGCCTTCCTGACGCGCCTGGGCATGGAAGACATCACCTGGAAAAAGCTGGCGATCAACATGTTGTCCGGCGTTGCGCTGCTGGTGGGCATCTTCACGCTCCTCATGCTGCGCCGCCTCTCCGTGCGCCAGACGGATGCGGTACAGGCCTTATGGCTGAAAGCCTGCCGCAAACTGGAGAAAGCCGGCTTGCCGCGCGCGCCGCATGAAGGTGCTATGGATTACGCGACACGCATCGCTGCCGCGCGGCCGGAACTGACTGAAGAAATTTATGACCTTGCGGCACGCTATGCGTCGCTGCGCTATGGCGGGGAAGCCGAAAAGGATGGCCTGGCCGCTTTCAGGAATGCGGTGCGCGCCTTCAAGTTATAATCCGCGCCTCACACAATCAAGCAGCCTATCATGCAGATCACCCGCCGCCTGGAATTCGATGCCGGACACCGCATCCCCAACCACAACAGCCAGTGCAAACACTTGCACGGCCATCGCTATATCATGGACATCACACTGGCAGGCGATGTCATCACCGTCGAAGGCGTTTCGGAACAGGGCATGGTGATGGATTTTTCGGATGTGAAGCGCATTGCCAAAGAGCAGGTCGTGGATGCGTGGGACCACGCCTTTCTGGTCTATCGCGGGGACAAGGTCGTCCTGGATTTTCTGAATACCTTGCCCAATCACAAGACCGTGGTACTGGAAGTCATCCCGACGGCGGAGAATCTGGCCAAGGTTGCTTTTGACTTACTATCGAATGCCTACCGCGACACTTACGGCAACCATCTGAAGCTGGAACGTGTGCGCCTTTACGAAACGCCAAACAACTGGGCTGACTACACGCGCTAGCAGTCAAACCTGTCCGTATTGATTCACCACCACCCGGTCGCGCCCGTCAGCCTTGGCCTGATACAAAGCCCGGTCTGCGGAACGCAGCAACGTTTCAAACGAGAGGCCGCTTGCCGGGAGAACTGAGGTCACACCGCAACTGAGGGTGACATGGCGTTTGGGCGTGGCATGCAAGATATGGAGTTCGCTCACATGCTGGCGCACGTTCTCCGCCACCCAGCGCGCGCCATCGGCATCGGTCTCGCCCAACACCAGGGCAAACTCCTCGCCGCCATAGCGTGCAGCCAGGTCTGCTGCGCGCGGCGCGGCGCGCGCCACCTGGCCGGCTACGGCGCGCAGGCACTCGTCTCCGGCCTGATGCCCGTATGCATCGTTGAACAGTTTGAAATTATCGACATCCAGCATCACCAGCGCGATGGGTTTCTTCATGCGCTCGCAACGGCGCCATTCGCGCAGGGACAATTCGTCGAACATGCGGCGGTTGGGAATTCCCGTCAAACCGTCGGTGGTGGACAGGCGCTGCAATTCCCTGTTGGCGGCATTCAGCTGATGGGTGACATCGACCAGCGAGCGCTGCATCTCGATCAGCCTGCGCATGGCGCGTATCTTGGAATGCAGAACCACCTCGCTTACCGGCTTCATCAGGTAGTCATCTCCGCCCACTTCGATGCCGCGCGCGAGATCCGCATCTTTGGTCATGCTGGTCAGGAAGATGATCGCGGTCCAATCTTCCTTCCGTTCGGTTGCGCGTATCTCCTTGGCGATGTCGAAGCCGTCGATATCGGGCAGTTGCGCATCAAGCAGGATGATATCGGGGCGTTCCTTGCGATAAATCTCGATGGCTGCAGCGCCGGTCTCGGCGGTCAGGGGATGTTTGATGTCCATGCGTTCGAGGAAATTGCAAAGGACTTTCATTGTGACCTTGCTGTCTTCCACCACCAGCACTTTTAGAGCGTCTGTTCTTTTTTTCATGCCCGACCGTTCTGTTATTTTCGGGCATTATAAAGCGGAAACGCCGGGCTTCGCATGTATGTATATGACATCAGGGACTAATCTGGGACCGTCAGGGGCTGCGTCTCCCAGTTTTGCTGCATCTGGGCGTCGTAAAAACGCACATTGTTGCGTCCCGCCTCTTTTGCCTGATACATCGCGGCATCGGCCTGCCTGATCAGGGCGTCCATCGATTCTTCATTGCCGTGGTACAGGCTGATACCAATACTGGGCGAGCTATGGCATTCCTGCCCGTTCAGGTGATAGGGCTGCGACAGCGCTTCGCGTATCTTCTCTGCCACCCCACCCGCCTTGTGGGACGCATCCAGCCCGTCCCCGCTGATATTCTCCAGCAGCACGACGAATTCGTCCCCGCCGAAACGGGCCACCGTGTCCACTTCGCGCACGCACGACTTGATGCGCGCCGCCACTTCGATCAGCAACAGGTCGCCGTAATCGTGCCCGAGCGTGTCGTTCAGATGCTTGAAACGGTCCAGGTCGACGAACAGGATCGCCCCATGCCCGCCGTAACGCACCGAGGTTGCCAACGCAGTCTGGAAGCGCTCAATGAACAAACGGCGGTTGGCCAACTGCGTCAGTGCGTCGTAGAACGCCAGATTGCGTATCTCTTCCTCTGCCCGTTTGCGCTCTGTGATATCGCTGAAGATGGCAACGTATTGCGTCGTCTCGCCGCGCTGGTTCTTCACGGCGGTGATGGTCATCCATTTCGGGTAGATCTCGCCGTTCTTGCGCCTGTCCCATATCTCTCCCGCCCAGGAACCCGTATCCAGTATCTGCCCCCACAGTGCGGCGTAAAACGCCTTGTCATGGCGCCCCGAACTCATGATGCGCGGATTTTTGCCGATCACATCCTCGGACGAATAGCCGGTGATGTCGGTGAATGCGCTGTTGACGCGGACGATGCTGGCCTGGGCATCGGTGATGAGTATGGCCTCATGCATCTCGAAGGTCGCCGCAGCCACACGCAACGCCTGCTCGGCCTGCTTGCGCAACGTGATGTTGTGGCTGAACACAAAGAACTTCCCTGCTTCCGGCAGGAAAGTTACCGACACTTCCACATCGAACACGCGACCGTCCTTGCGCCGGTGCTGCGACTCGAAGCGGCCGTATCCCTGCGCCATGAGCCTGTCGGTATGCACCCTGACTTCAGCCTCGTTTTCGTTCGCATCCAGCTGGCTGATGTGCATGCCCACCAGCTCACGCATGGTGTAGCCGGACATGTTGGCATAGGCCTCGTTGACCTCTTCCAGGATGCCGTCCGTATTGACCATCCAGTAGCCATCCATTGCAGCGTCGATCACCTGCTTGTATCTTTGCTGGGCAATCTGCAGCTTCTTGCGTTCGGTGATATCCCTGCTGGAGGCAAACAGGTAGGCCTTGTCATCGATCACCACCCCATTGACGCAAATCTCGACATCAATCACGCTGCCGTCTTTGCGCCGGTGCATCGTATCGAACATGTCGCTCCTGCCGATGAACGAGCTGATCCGTGCACGCAATTCCTCTGCCGGGTAATGAACGTCCCAGTCACGCACATTGAGCTGCAGAATCTCTTCCCGCGTGTAACCCAGCATGCTGCAGAAGGCATCGTTGGCCTCAAGCACATTGCCATCGATATCCAACACATGGATACCTTCCATTGAGTTTCGCATCAGCGTCTGATTCCGCCGCAACTGGGTTTTAGCCTCGCGCAGACTCTCGCGCTGCCGGGTGATATCCAAACCCAGTCCGACCAGCACTGGCGCACCATCTCGTTCCACGCGCCGCCCGTTCAAATGGTACGGCGTCCTCGTGCCATCCTTCGAGACCAGCTCCGCTTCCACCTCTCCGTCGCCTTTTGCAAACACCTGACGGATCGTGCGCTCGATATTGGATTTATCTTCCCCGCCGAAGAAATCCAGCGGGTGACTGGCCGCCATCTCTTCCGGGCCGAGTTGCAGCACCCGTTCCAGATTGTGGTTCCACAGCAGAAAACGTCCCTGCGCATCGATCATATAAAAGACACCGGGCAGCGCTTCAATCAGCTCTTTGCGGAACACGCTCTCCTGTTTGATCTGATCGCTGTCCGACAACTTGTCCAGCATGGTATTCAGTGCCTTGGCAAGCTTGCGGATCTCGCCCTTGCCCGTTTCTTCCAAACGAACACTTCGATTTCCGGCAGCAATCTCGTGAGCGGCAACGGTTATACGATTGAGCGGAGAGAAGGTGCGGCGCAAAACCAGCATGAACACAACGCCCACCAGCAGCATCACCAGCATCGTATCCACCAGGTCGGGCTGCGAAATCTCTTTGAATCCCTGGACGGCGGCATTCGCGGGTAGATGACAGGCCAACAACAGGAATCGCGAAGGATCGCTGACATCGAAGTACACGCGCTCTGCTGCCAGATAGCCGCCATTGCCATCGCTTACAGTCTGGAACGACGGGTCATTGTGTTTGGTCTGCGGCTCGAACATCGGTTTGAGCGCCGGAAAATCCCCGGCGACATTGTCCTTGCCACCCGGCTCCGAAGACTTGGCATCCGCATGAAACAGATAGTGCCCGTACTGATCGGCCATATAACTCTGCACTGCAGACGGCAGCCCCTCCGAGATGGAGGCAAACAACGAGTGCACATCCTTGTTAATCACCACCATGCCGAATACGCGACCGCTCGCATCGAACACTGTCGTGACGGCATGTAAAGCTGGGCGATGCAATTCTTGAGTTCCACCCTGTTCAAGATCGGGAGCAAAATCGGAAAGATACACACGACCAGCAGTCAGCATCAGACCCGCTTTGAAATAATCCCGGTCACCCCTGGCTTGTAATGCGTCGTGCGGTGCCACCACAACATGCCCGTCGCGGTTTTCCACCTGCACCAGCTCCCGCCCCTCGCCTGCCGCGCCGATATAACTCGCCTGATAATATTCCGGATGTGCACGCAGAAAGGCGGCAAGAATCTCTTGCAGACGCACCTCCCATTCGGCATAGGTTGATTTGTCGCGGGGATCGATCCCATTGTTCGCGCTGGCACGCACGATCCCGGAGACAGACGGCAGAGAAGCCAGGAACAGCACATCCTGACGCAGCGAGTCGATGGACTGGGTCAGTCGCACTTGCTCAAGATGAATATCCATCTTGAGGTCGGCACTGCGCTCGCTGAGATAGACTTCCCGGTCATTCTCCAAATCCTTGTTCATCCACAGCAACCCACCGGCCACCACGAGCAGCAAAGCCCAGAAGGTGATGCGCGCGGAAAGGCCGATGTCGCTGAATTTGATGTCGCTGAATTTCACGTCATCATCCTCTGTTGTGCGAAACACAGATCCTGCCAGGCCTTGGCTTTTTCAGCCGGACTGCGCAGCAGGTAAGCGGGGTGATAGGTGACGATAAGGGGCGTTCCATGGTAGTCGTGGATTGTGCCGCGCAACGAACCGAGCGTCGCATCGCGTCCGAGCAAGGACGTTGCGGCGGTCTTGCCCAATGCAACGACAAGTTTCGGTTTGATCAGGGCGATCTGCTGTTGCAGATAGGGCATACAGGTGGCGATCTCGTCCGGCTCCGGGGTGCGATTGTTGGGCGGACGGCATTTTACGACGTTGGCAATGTACACATTGCTGCCGCGCTTCAGATTGATCGCCGCCAGCATGTTGTCGAGCAACTTGCCGGCCTGCCCCACGAACGGCTCGCCCTGTGCATCCTCGTCGGCGCCGGGACCTTCGCCGACGAACAGCCAGTCGGCATTCTCATCGCCCACACCGAACACCGTCCGCGAACAGCCGACACGCAGCTTGCAGGCGGTACAGTCGCGGACTTTTTGCTTGAGTCCAGTCCAATTCAGGAGGCTTAAGCCGGACGGGTTGAGCCCTTCGTCTGCGCTCGGGACAGGCTTCGCGAAACCCGCAGCAGACTGCCGGGTATCGGTTTGGTCTTCAGTCGGCTTGCTTATTACTTCGTCGGGAACCGGAGCAGCTGCTTGCGATTCCGCCACTGAAGCAGAAGTCGCGGGTACGGCTTCAACCGCTGCAGGTATCCCGCGCCGCACCCACAGCGGGTAAAGATTGAGTTCGCGCAGAGCAGCTTCGTCTCGAATATTCACAGTTCCCGCCCCATCAGAATTGCATCTTCGCGCCCATTCTGCGCCTGGTAATAGTCCCGGCGCAATCCGATATCGCCAAATCCGGCCTTGCGGTAAAGCGCGATCGCTGCCTTGTTGCTTGCACGCACTTCCAGCACCATGCGATGCATGCCAAAGTGGCGCGCCAGCGCCATTATTTCGTCCAATAATTTCCGCCCCCAGCCCTGGCGCTGGTGCCCGGCATCGATCGCGATGTCGAGCAGCTCGGATTCGTCTACCGCCAGCATCAGCACCGCATAACCGAGTATGACTCCGTCGGCTTCGAAGACTTTGCACTGATATTTGCTGCGCAGGGCATCGCTGAAATTTCCCGGTGTCCAGGGATGCGTATGCACCTCGCGCTCGATGCGCAGCACAGCATCCAGATCGGCCCCGGTCATGTCGCGCAGAATCATCAAAGACCCGTCCGCGCTGCAGCGGCTCCGGCACGGGCGTCCTCGCGTTCCCTGGTCTTCAGCGCGACCTTGTCGCGCAGATAGAGCGGCAGCGCCAGCGCCGCATCCACCGCATTGCCTTTGGCAAATTCGACGGCTGCGATCTGCGCGATAGCAGCGGCCCGGGGCACTAGCTGCGCATCCATGCCGGACAACTGCTTGCCGTAACGTGCCGATAACGCCGCCTGGCTCACCGCAAAGCCGCTGCCTGCACCGAACCAGCCATCCCCGTCGACCTCTGGGGCCGTGTCCGCCCTGCACAGGCAGGGCGCGACCACCTCGATCCATCGGTCGTTTCGCTTCTCGTACGCGGCGAGATACAACTCGCCCATGCGCGCATCTAGCGCCGCGACGACTTTGTCCTGTCCGCTGGCCTGAGCCAGCGCTTCCAGCGTGCACACCCCGACAACTTTCACATCGGCGCCGAATGCCAAACCTTGAGCGACGCCGCAGGCGATACGCACCCCGGTAAAGGATCCCGGCCCTTTGCCGAACGCAATGCCATCTATATCCTGAATCCTGCATCCCGAATCCTGCAATACTGCATCCAGCATCGCCATCAGCACTTCGGAGTGTTTCTGCCCCACCAGTTCGCAGCGTTCGTTCACCTTGCCGTCCCGCCACAGCGCAGCCGAGCAATACTCGGTGGAGGTCTCAATCGCGAGGATATCCATCAGACCAGCAGCAGTGCCACTGCCTGCGCAGCAATTCCTTCGCCGCGCCCGGTGTAACCGAGTTGCTCGGTCGTCGTCGCCTTCACGTTCACCGCGTTATGGGCGATACCGAGATCGGCTGCGATGTTGGTGATCATCTGCGGGATATGCGGTGCCATCTTCGGCGCCTGCGCGATGATGGTGGCGTCCACGTTGCCGATACGGAACCCGGCCGCCTCAATCTTTCGAGCGACATCGCGCAACAAAAGCCTGCTGTCGATATCCTTGTATTTCGCATCGGTATCGGCGAAGTGCTTGCCGATATCGCCCAGCGCCGCCGCACCCAGCAGCGCGTCGCAGATGGCGTGCAGCAGCACATCCGCATCGGAATGGCCGAGCAGCCCCTTTTCATATGGAATATCCACCCCGCCGATAACGAGTTTGCGTCCCGCAACCAGTTGGTGAACGTCGAAACCTTGTCCGATACGCATATTGCTTTCCCTGTTATATTTCGCAGGTCGGGTTAGCGGCATCATCGCGTAACCCGACATAATGTTCTCGCGGCAGGTGTCGGGTTACACCCGCAAGGGGTAGGCCGTGGTTGTAAGTGGCTAAAGCCGCAACAACACACGCACCGCTGCGCTAACCCGACCTACCTATTCTTATCAAGCAACAACTCCGCCAACTCGATGTCCTGCGGATAGGTCACCTTGAAATTGCTGGTATCGCTCGCCACCAGCCTGGGCTGCAGACCCATCGCTTCGATGGCCGAGGCGTCGTCGGTGACGTTGTTGCTGCGCGACAGCGCTTCTGCCAGCAATCCGGCACGGAACATCTGCGGCGTCTGTGCCTGCCACAAGCCTTCGCGCGGCTCGGTGTGCGCGATGCGCTGCTGGGCATCGGCGCGCTTCAGGGTATCTGCCACCGGCACCGCAAGGATGCCGCCGACCGGATCGTCGCGCAGTTCGGCGATCATTCGCGCCAGCAGATGTGCGCTCAGGCAGGGCCTCGCGGCATCGTGCACCAGTACCCAGTCGTCCGGTTCCAGTTCCGAAACCAGCAAACCGTTTGCCACACTCTCGGCACGTGTTTTTCCGCCGCAATGCAGCGGTGCCAGCTTGCCCGCGCAATGCGACCAGTCATAGCGCGCGAAATATTCGTCGTCCGGCGCCAGCACCACGAACACGGTCTTGATGTTGGGGTTAGCGCACAAGGTGGACAGCGCATGCCAGATCATGGGCCGACCGGCCAGATCGAGGTATTGCTTGGGCAACTCGTTACCCATGCGTGCGCCGAAACCGGCGGCGGGGACTAAAGCGTGGAATTCAGACATAACCGAATTGTAAAACAGGAATGCAGGCCGGGTGGCTTATAATGCGCGCCTTTGTTTCAGGCCTGTTTCAATGCTGTTCACCTCCAAAAATTCCCGCCCGCGCTATACCAACCTCCAGGGTTCATCCGACGCATTGGCCCTGGCGCAATATGCTGCGCTGCACTCCCCGCTGGTGGTGATCGCCGCGAATGCGCTGGAAGCGCAACGACTGATGGAAGAGATCCCGTTTTTTGATCCCAAACTGCGAGAGGGTAACGGCGAAGCCGTTGGGCACCCTTCGGCGTCCCCCTTGCGGGGGCTGCGTGTCCACCTTCTTCCGGACTGGGAAACACTGCCCTACGACCACTTCTCGCCGCACCAGGACTTGATCTCCGAGCGACTCGCCACGCTGCACCACATCCGCAGCCATGCCAGCGACGTGGTCATCGTACCGATCACCACGGCCCTGTACCCGCTGCCGCCGGTGGAACACCTGGCTGCCTACACCTTTTTCCTCAAACGCGGCGAAAAGCTGAACGTCGCACAACTGCGCGAGCAAATGACATTCGCCGGATACAACCATGTACAGCAGGTACTCACACCCGGTGAATACTGTGTGCGCGGCGGCATCATTGACCTGTTCGCCATGGGCAGCGTGCTGCCCTACCGCATCGACCTGTTCGACGACGAGATCGAGACCATCGCCACCTTCGATGTGGATACGCAGCGCACCTTGTACCCGGTGCCGGAGATACGCATGCTGCCCGCGCGCGAGTTTCCGATGGACGAGAAAGGCCAGGCGACCTTTCGCCAGAACTTCCGCGATCGTTTCGAAGGCGACCCGTCCAGGTCGCGCATCTACAAGGACGTGAGCAAGGGCATCGCCCCGGCAGGCATCGAGTATTACCTGCCGCTGTTCTTCGACAAGACCGCGACGCTGTTCGACTACCTGCCGAAGAACGCCACGCTGTGCCTGCACCACAACGTGGACGAGGCAATCGCCACTTTCGGCAAGGATGCGGCCTCGCGCTACAACCTGCTCAGAGGCGATCCGCAACATCCGCTGCTGGAAACGAAGGAATTGTTTCTGGATGGGGAGCAGTTTTTTATTCGGGCGAAAGAGTTCGCACGCATCGATATACTCCCCTCGCCCGCGGGCGGGAGAGGGGTTGGGGGAGAGGGTTTATCCGATGACACCCTCTCCCTAACCCTCTCCCGCGAGCGGGAGAGGGAACCGAGAACGGTGACCCCCTGCTCCACTGCCGCCATCCCCCCCATCGCCGTAGACCGCAAGGCAGAAGTCCCCACCCACGCCTTCCAGAACTTCCTGCAAACCTACGCCGGACGCACCCTGCTGCTCGCCGACAGCCTGGGCCGCCGCGAGATCATGTCCGGCTACCTGAAGGAATACGGCCTGCTGCCCGCCGTGTGCGAAGACTATGCATCCTTCCTCGCCAGCCATGAGAAATTCATGCTCGGGGTCGGCCCCATCCAAATCGGCTTCAGCCTGCCGGATGACAAACTCGCCATCGTCACCGAAACCGAGCTTTATGCCGCCCAGCCCAGAAGCCGCGCCGCGCGTGCCGCGAAGAAGAGCAACGTGGAAGGCATGCTGCGCGACCTGTCGGAGCTCAAACCGGGCGATCCGGTGGTGCATGAGCAGCACGGCATCGCGCGCTATCAGGGTCTCGTGAACCTCGATCTCGGCGAAGGCGAGAATGAATTCCTGCTGCTGGAATATGCGGGCAGCGACAAGCTGTATGTGCCTGTGTCGCAACTGCACGTCATCAGCCGCTACAGCGGCGGTGCGCCGGAAGCAGCCCCCCTGCACAAACTGGGAAGCGGCACCTGGGACAAAGCCAAGCGCCGCGCCATGCAACAAGTACGCGACACCGCCGCCGAGTTGCTGAACATCTACGCCCAGCGCGCCACGCGCAAGGGCCATGCCTTCAAGCTCACCTATCACGACTACGAAGCGTTCTCCGCCGGTTTCGGTTTCGAGGAAACTCCCGATCAGGCTGCCGCCATCGAAGCGGTGCTGCTCGACCTGCAATCCGGCAAGCCGATGGACAGGCTCATCTGCGGCGATGTGGGTTTCGGCAAGACCGAAGTTGCGTTGCGCGCGGCCTTCGTTGCGGTGATGGACGGCAAGCAGGTGGCGGTGTTGGTACCCACCACGCTGCTGGCCGAACAGCACTTCCAGAATTTCTCCACCCGCTTTGCCGACTGGCCGATCAAGATCGCCGAACTGTCGCGCTTCCGCTCCGCCAAGGAGGTGACGCAGGCGCTGAAGGACCTGGCCGATGGCAAGCTGGACATCGTCATCGGCACGCACAAGCTGATACAGAAGGACGTGAAGTTCCACAACTTGGGCTTGGTCATCCTCGACGAGGAACATCGCTTCGGCGTGCAACAGAAAGAACGTCTCAAGGCGCTACGCGCCGAAGTGGACGTACTCACGCTCACCGCCACGCCGATCCCGCGCACGCTGGCGATGTCGCTGGAAGGCCTGCGCGATTTCTCGGTGATCGCCACCGCGCCGCAGCGGCGCCTGTCCATCAAGACCTTCGTCGCCGGTTTCAGCCAGGGCATCATCCGCGAAGCCGTGCTGCGCGAACTCAAGCGCGGCGGGCAGGTGTACTTCCTGCACAACGAAGTCGACACCATCAACAACATGCTGGAGAAGCTGGAGACCCTGCTGCCGGAAGCGCGCATCCGCGTGGCACACGGCCAGATGGGCGAACGCGACCTTGAAGCGGTGATGCGCGACTTCACCCACCAGCGCTTCAACGTGCTGCTGTGTTCCACGATTATTGAAACGGGCATTGACGTTCCGACCGCCAACACCATCATCATGAACCGCGCCGACCGTTTCGGCCTCGCGCAACTGCACCAGTTGCGCGGCCGCGTCGGGCGTTCGCACCACCAGGCCTATGCCTACCTGCTGGTGGACAGCATGGACGGCCTCACCGCGCAGGCGAAGAAGCGCCTGGAAGCGATCCAGGCCATGGAACAACTGGGATCGGGATTCTTTCTCGCCATGCACGACCTGGAGATACGCGGCGCGGGTGAAGTCTTGGGTGAATCGCAAAGTGGCGAGATGCAGGAGATCGGCTTTTCACTCTACAACGACATGCTGAGCGCCGCCATCTCCTCGCTCAGGCAAGGCCATGAACCGGACATGGCGCACCCGCTGGGCGTGACTACCGAGATCAATCTGCACACCCCAGCGCTGCTACCCAGCGACTATTGCGGCGACATTCACCAGCGCCTCGTCATCTACAAACGCCTCGCGAACTGCAACACGCAGGAAGACCTGGATGATATGCAACAGGAACTCATCGACCGCTTCGGCCTGCTACCCGACCCCGCGCAGACCCTGCTCGACAGCCACCGCCTGCGCATCCTGGCGAAGCCGCTCGGCATCAGCAAGGTGGATGCATCATCCGAGGCCATCGTCATCCAGTTCGTACCCAACCCGCCCATCGACCCGATGAAGGTCATCACCATGATTCAGAGCAAGCGGCATATCAAGATGGGGGGACAGGACAAATTGCGGATCGAATTGAAGTATGGGGATTTGCAGCAGCGGGTGCTGGCGGTCAGGAATTTCTTTGGGGAGTTGAAGTAATCTCTCGGACCGTTCGTCCTGAGCCTGTCGAAGGATGGGCGAACCCCGCTAATTATGGCCGTTCGTGCTGAGCCTGTCGAAGCATAATATTCCGCAAAACCAACATCGTCGGGGGTAGCCCGACAGCTAGTCACTTTTTCTTGCTTCGCCAAAGAAAAAGTAACCAAAAAGAAGGCGACCCCAGCGCACCGCCCTTTCGGGGTTCCCTGCGTTGCTCGACTGGTCAGGCCTCCTCATAAACTCGCACGATCCGCTGCGCGGCCACGTGCTCAAACATATTCGTCAGATTTCCCTGACCAGCCTCCGCTACTCGGCGGCGCACAGGGGAAAGAAAACCCAAAATCTAAAACCACTGGGGGGTGGGCACTTCGTGCCCACCGTACTTAGCTAATCTACAGCTATAGACTTCTGATATTTATTGTTTTGAAAGTATCTTTTTTGAACTTTTGACATAAGTTGGGGCATTCCCAAGTGGGGGTTCATTGTCTCGATCGTAAAGGAGTAGGACAAGGTCTTTGAGGGCTTGTTCATCAATTTGCTCTTTCTTTCCCCAGTTCAATGCATATTTTGAACGCATATAGATCGGCAAAGCTTTCTCTATCTGCTCTTCCCGGACAAGCGCGATGTATTTGGTTTTGGTATCGCCTTGGGCTAGCATGTCTCCTTGAATGATCATTGTCTCCCAACCAACCCCACCTTTTCTAAAATCGGCTTTCTCCATATAGAAGCTATCGCAGACCAAGAGAATCTTGTCCGCCATGATGACTTCGTTGGTCATCCACTGCGGAAGATCGTAGCCTGGCTTGAGGTGATACTGGTCTAGACGCGCATCCACTCCGCATTCTCTTAGCGTCATAGCGAGTTTCTTTACCCACAATGCGTTTTCCTTGTCGTTGCCGGCGTAGCTAATAAATACGCGAGGGTGTTCATCCTCTTCTACTTCATCTATTTCTTCTCTTTTTACGGCTAGATTTCTGAAGGCATCCGATGTAAAGCAATAAAAGACGTAAGTGGTAGATTGATCTTTCTCAAAATGGCCTCTCATGACCTCAAATGATTCACCCGGGGTCATGCCTCCCGCGCCAGTCCCAAGTAATGGAATGTTCACGCGGCTTATCTGATTACTCTGGCAGTAAGTAACAATCTCTTTCGCGATATTGCTCAGGGTATTGGAATCCGATCCGCGCCCACCACCATACACTGATGCAGCATACGCTAGCACACTTGCATTCTCATATTGCACATTGCGAAAGTGAACAGAGCCATAAGGAATAGTGCCAAGTTCAGTTGGTAAACGTCGACTTTGTAGTTCACTAAACACCGAACTGGTAACGCTCCCGCCACTGCTACAGGGAATAACGAGCAGGTCGCACTTGTTTTCAAAAATACTACCTTGAGTGATTTTGATCATGATTGCCTAAGAATAATCAGGGACGTATCACAGTATTTTTTCAAGCCATCAACCATCCCAACGGGATTCATCGAAGCTTGCGCCGGATGTCGGTAAATACCTCAGTGGCAGGAATCAACTCAACATCGCCTCGTTCGATCTCCGCCCAGCGTGATTTCATTTCTTGCTCAAGTTTCCAAGCGCTGACGTACTTGACGGCGACTGCGGTCGCTTCGTCCAGCATCGAGTTCTCGGACAGGAATTCATCAAAGTTGCTGCCGATGTTTTTCTTGCTCATGTTCAATTCCTTGCTTTAGTCGCTGTTAACGAAACGGGCCAGCATCGCAATTGCTTTCATTCATGCACCACCAGCGCATTGCCAGTAATCTCGACAAACCGGCTGGATACAAATGCAGCTTCAATGCCAGCCAGATTCGCACGCAGCACCTTCTCTAGTTCTGCGTTGCTGATGTTGCCAGTGGAGATCAACAACAGCGATGGATCGCCGGTAACCAGGAAGGTCTGCACAAAGTCTGCATCTTTGCTGACCACGATGCGGCCATCCCGTTTGGCACGGGCAATGACTTCTTGGTCTGTTGTGCGGTTCTTGCGGGGAAGTTCGAGGGTGTGCAATGCGTCGTGTCCCGCTTCGTTCAGCCAGTTGGCGAAGCGCTTGGGGAGTTGCGCATCGACCAGGAATTTCATGCAGCCAGACGATCCAGTCGTTTGACGTGCGTCAGACGTGCGGCATAAGACAGCGCCGCCAGAATGTCTTCGCGTTCAAGGTCTTCGTAATCGGCCAGTATCTCTTCGATGGTCATGCCGCTCGCCAGCCACTCCAGCACATTTTCCACCGGATAACGCAAGCCGCGAATGCAGGGCTTGCCGTGGCATACCAATGGGTCAACTGTAATTCGGTCCGTCATTTTTAGGTCTCCTGCTTTCCTGAGAAACATTTACGTGGCCTCAATCATGGTCAGCAACAGTATCTTACACCAGCCCGCAACAGTGCGGGCTGGTCGCAGCCTGGCCCCCCAGATACTAGATTGCCGCCTTAACCACCGTCGCCAACGGCGTCGTCGGCCTGCCGATGAGCTTGCTCAGTTGGTGACTATCGTCGAACAGCCCGCCCTTGGAAACACCCGTGTCGGAATCGGAGAGCAAGTCTGCTACCGCTTTCGGCAATCCCACTTTAATCAGGACGTTCCTGTATTCTGCTTCCGGCAGGTTCACGTAGCCGATGTTCTTGCCGGATTGACGAGAGATTTCTGCCGCCAGTTCGGCCAGCGTATAAGCAGTATCGCCCGCCAGTTCATAAACCTTTCCTGCCTGGTTGTCTGCAATCAGCACGGCCGTATCGGCTTCGGCATAGTCGGCGCGTGTGGTCGAGGCAATGCGGCCATTGCCCGCACAGCCATAGACGGCGCCGTGCGCCAGCGCGCCGGGAATGCCAGCCGTGTAGTTCTCGGTGTACCAACCGTGGCGCAGCAATACGAAGGGGACGCCGGATGCACGGATATAGTCCTCGGTCTCTTTGTGTTCCGCGGCCAGCCCTAACGGCGATGTGTCGGCACGCAGCACGCTGGTGTAGGCCAGCAGCTTCACGCCTGCCTTTTTTGCGGCATCGATGACGGCGCGATGCTGTTTCGCGCGTTGTCCGATCTCGCTGGACGAGATCAGCAACACCTTGTCCGCACCTTTCAGCGCGACATCCCAGTTTGCTGGCTGGCTGTAATCCGCGTGGCGCACTTGCACGCCCAATGCCGCCAGGTCCTTGGCTTTTTCCACATTACGCACTGCGGCAACGATGCTCGAAGCAGGGACTTTCTTCAGCAATGCCTTGATGACCAGTTGGCCCAGTTGGCCGGTAGCTCCGGTAACGACGATCATGATGCTTCCTTTCTTTGACGATTGTTAATTTGGGGAAGCGAAGAATATCCGTTACAATTACTTTTAGTAAGTACGCACAAAAAGGTAAGTGTAATGACCAGAATGGATAATGGAAGACTGGGCGCCAAGATGCGGCGCGGCGAGATCTTCGCAGTGGAATGCCCTTCGCGCGACATACTCAAGCATGTGACCAGCCGCTGGGGCGTACTGGTGCTGGTCGCATTAATGGAAGGCACGCACCGCTTCAGCGACCTCCGGCGCAAGGTGGGTGGCGTGAGTGAAAAGATGCTGGCGCAGACGCTGCAACAACTGGAGCAGGATGGCTTCATCAACCGCGTCCCGCATCCGGTGGTGCCGCCGCATGTGGAGTACACGCTTACCCCGCTGGGCGAAGGGATCGGCAAGCAGGTGGAGGCGCTGACCGACTGGATCGAGATCAATCTGCCGAAGATCGCGACTGCGCAACAAAAACGTGCGGCGTGAACCTGGACGATCATCTTCTTTCTCACCTGACGTTAGCGCTCGACATCCCAGCACGCAGGCATAAGTGCGATGCATGGCATCATCTTCGTCAACGTGCAGACGCCGGGATCATCTTTCAACACTCATCTGATTCTGTGCGATGTACGACAGTTCATTTCAAACCATCTATAACGCTCAACCTGACGCTTTCCTGATCCTTCCGAGCGCCTCCGCAAGTATGTGCCTTGGCGACGCGATGTTCAGCCGCATGAAACCGCTTCCGTTCTTGCCGAACCCGATGCCTGGGTTCATGCCCACCTTGGCCTCCCGCACAAAGAAGTCGCGCAGCTTCACATCATTCAAACCCAGACCGCGACAATCCAGCCAGAGCAGGTAGGTGCCCTGCGCCTGGATGACTTTGATGACGGGCAGGTGCTGCGCCACGTAGTCGTAGACAAAATCGCGGTTGCCTTGCAGGTAGACCAGCAGGCTATCCAGCCATGCTTCACCGCCACGATAGGCCGCTTCGAAGGCCGCAATGCTGAACGGGTTCGTGTTGCCTACGTGCAGGATGTCGAAAGCTTGCTGGATGGCAAGACGATGAGCGGCATTCGGCGCGATGACGCAGGACAGGCCGAGACCGGGGATGTTGAAGGTCTTGCTTGGGGCGACGGTGGTGATGACCTTGTCGTTTTCTTCTGCCAGCGTGGCGAGTGCTATGTGGCATTCGCCGGGATAGACTAGGTCGGCGTGTATCTCGTCCGCAAGGATGGTGACGTCGTAACGACGTGCGATGCGCAACAGTTCGGTGAGTTCTTCCTTGCTCCAGACCCGCCCCACCGGATTGTGCGGCGAGCAGAACAGCATGAGCCTCGCGCCGTCCGCGGCGCATTGTTCGAAATGCTTGAAGTCGATCTCGTAACGGTCCCCCGCAAGGCGCAGCGGATTTTCAATAACACGCCGATGATTGGTGGTCACTGCCGAGAAGAACGGAAAATAGACCGGCGGCTGGACGATGACTCCCTCGCCTTCCTTTGCAAATGCCAAGACACTGGCGAACAGCGAAGGCACGACTCCGGGCGCCATGACTATCCATTCGCGCTGTACTTCCCAGTCGTGGCGCTTCTTCAGCCAGACAATGAGTGCTTCATAGGCGCTTTCCGGGTACAGGGTGTAGCCATAGACCGGATGTGCTGCGCGTTCCTGCAGGGCGCGCGTCACCGCCTCGGGCGAGGCAAAGTCCATATCCGCCACCCACAACGGCAATACATCGGCGGTGCCAAAATAGGCAGCGCATCCGTCATGCTTGACGGAGTTCGTTCCGTTGCGCGGTACTGACTGGTCGAAATCCATGGTCAAAAGATGCTCCCGATGTTTTTCCGTGGGGGCAAGCAGTTATTGCCCGTTATGTTTCTGTCAGCTTAGTTCGTGCTTTCTGATCCATGTCCCTTGTGGCAAGCAACGCAGTCCACCAGGCTTTTAACGCGCCCCTTTACCACCATGCTGATAGCCGCTTTGTGTTTGCGCACGAACCCGCTGGTTTCGGTAATACGGTGCGAATCCGACGAACGATTCCAGCCTGTTCCGCAATTTCGCTCAAGGAACGCGGTGATTTCATCTCGCGACTTTGTATCCAGGCTGGCATCTACGCCAAAATGCTTATCGAGATCTTCCATCAAAAGATGCCAGTCGGCTTTGGAAAGCATGGCGGGCGGGAAAGCCATGTGGCAACTTCCGCACTCGCTCTGCCACAGGGGGCTGGCCTCGCGCGGCTGCCACACATCCTCGGCAGCGAACGCCCCCTGACTTGCAATCAACAAGGCGAGCAAGCCCGCACGTTTCAGCGATGTTTTTACCGCAGGTATCAATCCGTACATATATCTCCTACCAGGTGCAAAACCGTCCTCACGTTATTATTGAAACCTTAAACCTGCCTTAATCCCTTATGAAAACGCGCTTGGCAAGGGTGCCCATGGCATTGACATACCTATTATAGTTGCGCCCCGCGACAATCCCGCTTTCAGTTCGATCGGCCGGTTTCGGCATTTCGTCCACAGATCCGGCCGCCGATTGATTTAAAATGCAGCGCTTTCGATATTTCCGCTCCCAAGTCGAATGGCTATAACCAATGATTACTAGAACATGAATCTCATCCTCCAGGCTCTGCACGACATCCCTTCCGCTCAGGTTGAGCATCTCGCCAAACTTTCCAGTGCCGCGCGCATCGAACAGGTCGCACCGCACCTGTATTGCCTGCGCGACGCAAAACCGCATGCCGAGATTGCTGCCTATTGTTTTGAAAACCGTCTCGACTATGGATTCGTGCCACGGGACAAGCATTTGTCCGATTTCGGGCTGTTGGTGATGGATATGGATTCGACGCTGATCAGCATCGAATGCATAGACGAGATCGCAGACATGCAGGGACTGAAGCCGCAAGTGGCGGCGATCACGGAATCGGCGATGCGCGGCGAGATCGATTTCGCCGAGAGCCTGCGCCGCCGCGTTGGCCTGCTGAAGGGGCTGGACGAAGGCGCCTTGCTGCGCGTGCATGACGAGCGATTGCAGCTCAATCCCGGCGCGGAGATCATGCTGGCAGAATTGAAGAAACACGGCATCAGAACGCTGTTGGTGTCCGGCGGATTCGTGTTCTTCACCGAGCGCCTGAAGGCGCGTCTCGGCCTCGATTTCGCCCAAGCCAACGAACTTGAGATCGTGAACGGCAAGCTTACCGGCAAGGTGTGCGGCAAGATCGTGGACGCACAAGGCAAGGCGGACTGGCTGAACCGCGTGCGCGAAGAACTGGGATTGAAGCGGGAGCAAGTCATCGCAATGGGCGACGGTGCGAACGATTTGAAGATGATGGCGCAAGCTGGCGTCAGCATTGCCTATCACGCAAAGCCCGTGGTGCGCGAACAGGCCAGCTACTCGCTGAATTTCGTGGGGCTGGACGGATTGGTCAATCTGCTGGGTCACTAGACCGTCCGGGTCGCGCGATTTCAACCGGGTTTCGGTGTGCTAAAGTGCCAGCGGATTTCCAAACTGGGCAGAAAGGATAGTCATGCAGGATGTCATCTTGAAGCTGGTGGACGTACCCATGGTGCGCATGTTTGTTCTGGCCGGCATCATCTTCCTGATGATCGCGGTGCTGGGCAAGATCGAGGGAAAGATAGAACCGGGTAGCATCGGCCGCATCGGATCGGCGATCCTTGGCGTTGTCCTGATCGCTATCGGAATCATGATGCAATACGGCGAAACGCATGATGTGTACGCCAAGCTACCGCCAAACATGATCGCGGCACTTCCTTCGCAAACTGTTGTTGCCGCCTCTCAGTCCAGCGCTCCAGCCAATACTGAAGCAGTCTCCATCAAGGTCGTTTCCGGCACCTATGGCCGTAACTGCAATGCCAAGGCAGGCAATGCGACTGCTCCTCTATCCGGGGCATGCGACGGTCACAGCACTTGTGATTTCATCATCGATACCATCATGCTGGAAGATCCGGCCCCGAATTGCAGCAAGGATTTCACTGCCGAATGGAAATGCAGCAATGGGAATGCGGTCTATTCCGCAGCCCTGTCCAGCCTCAGCGGCAAGAATGACAAGCTGCGCCTGAACTGCGTCAACTAAGAATTTAGCCCATCGCGGCATATGGCCGCCTCTAAAAATTTAAAGTTCTAAGCAAGACAAGGCGTGAACAAAAAATTGCGACGCAGCATATATTTAATATGTGAGGAGTAATTTTTTGTGAGCAACGCAGTATTGCGACGAAATTTGGATTTTTAGAGATGGTCATAAGCCTGTATTGCTCATAGCTGACCTATACAAGCGAGATTATCTCGCGTACCAAACAATGTTTCTGTCCGATCCAACACGCACGCAAGATACTTGCCTCGCACTCCCGTTACGACGATTTTCTGGATTATGGCGATGGACAGGACTTCCAACGCAAACTTGAGGAATTTCGTAAAGCACTCGCCAGGGAAGAAACCGGCCTAGCTGCATCGGCCGAACCCAAACCCTAATATAGGCGAAGTGCCTGATATGGATGGCCTAAGTGCACTTTTAACCAGCTCTACCTCATGGTTATTGGCGCAACAGCGACCCAACTTCCGACTCAAGTCAAGACATTGCTGCAATGTTTCACTTAATATTCCACTTGAAAAAAATCCCCCAGAGCACTACAGTTAGTCACAAATCAGACGACCAACCACTAGATATAGTGGTTTTGTTTTTCCTGCCAATCAGGCAGCGCCATCAAAGGGAGTAATATAATGTTCGACACCGAAAGCGTTTCGCCTTCAACTTCTTCCCAGAACGATCCCGAGCAAAGTACAAATTCCAGTCATAATCCGGAGCGACACAAGCACAAACCGGCTCAAGCCGAGGCAGAACATGCTTCCAAGCGCGGGCAAGATTCGCACAATAAACTTGCCAAAGGCTTGAAAGATGATTCGGCATTTGAAGAAAGCGCAGCAATGACACAAGAGATCAGCACCGAAGTGCTGCTGGAAAAATACGCGGAAGCCGACGAAAAGTCGGTACAGGACGTGCGTCGTCGTGTAGCCCGCGGTCTGGCGCAGGCCGAAAAGGCCGATCAGCGCGCCAAATGGGAGCAGGCCTTTTTTGAAGCACAGGAAAATGGTTTCGTTCCGGCCGGCCGCATCAACTCGGCCGCCGGCTTGAAGATACAAGCCACGCTGATCAATTGTTTCGTGCAGCCGGTGGGCGATGCCATTTCCGGCACCAACGACGGCAAGCCCGGCATCTATGACGCCTTGCAGCAAGCTGCCGAAACCATGCGCCGTGGTGGCGGCGTCGGTTACGATTTTTCTTCCATCCGCCCGGAAGGCGCGCACGTCAAAGGCACCAACTCGCGTGCCAGCGGCCCCATTTCCTACATGCGCGTATTCGACCGTTCCTGCGAAACCGTGGAGTCCGCCGGCGCGCGGCGCGGCGCACAGATGGGCGTGTTGCGCTGCGATCACCCGGACATCGAAAAATTCATCAGCGCCAAGGACCAGGGCGACCTGCGCAACTTCAACATCTCCGTGGGCGTGACCGATGCCTTGATGCAGGCAGTGGAAAAGGACCAGGATTTCGAGCTCGTGCACATGGCCGAACCTTCTCTAGCGATCAAGGAAGCGGGAGCGACGCGACGCGACGACGGCAAGTGGGTTTACCGCAAAGTGCGTGCTGCCGATCTGTGGAAACAGATCATTGCCAGCACTTACGACCATGCCGAGCCGGGTGTGCTGTTCATCGACCTGATGAACCGCGACAACAATCTGTCCTATTGTGAAATCATCGAGGCGACCAATCCCTGCGCCGAACAGCCTTTGCCGCCTTATGGCTGCTGCTGCCTCGGCTCGATCGACCTGACGCGCATGGTAAAGAATCCGTTCTCCAAGCATGCCGGTTTCGACTACGAGCCATTCAAGCAAATCGTGCGCGTCGCGGTACGCATGCTGGACAACGTTCTGGACGTGACCGCCTGGCCGTTGCCTGAGCAGCAAAAGGAAGCGCAAAACAAACGCCGCGTCGGCTTGGGTTTCACCGGGCTGGGCGATGCGCTGGTGATGTTGGGCTTGCGCTACGATACCGACGAGGCTCGCAACTTTGCTGCCGACATTTCGCGCATCATGCGCGACGAGTCGTATCTCGCGTCAGTGGACCTGGCCATCGAGCGCGGCGCTTTCCCCTTGCTGGACGCCGACAAGTATCTCGCCGCACCACGCTTCGCATCGCGCCTGCCGGACGAAATCAAGAACAAGATACGCAAGCACGGCATCCGCAACAGCCACCTGCTTTCCATTGCGCCCACCGGTACCATCTCGCTGGCTTTTGCGGACAACGCTTCCAACGGCATCGAACCGCCCTTCTCTTGGTTCTACACGCGCAAGAAGCGCATGATGGATGGCACCACCAAGGATTACTCCGTGGAAGATCACGCCTGGCGCGTGTTCAAGCAGCAGGGCGGCGACGTGTCGAAACTGCCGCCTGCCTTCGTCACCGCACTGGAAATCTCCGCCATCGACCACATGAAGATGGTCGCGGCCGTCGCTCCCTTCATCGACACCTCAATCAGCAAGACCGTCAATGTGCCCGCCGATTATCCGTATGAGGATTTCAAGGACCTCTATACCGAGGCATGGAAGGCCGGCCTGAAGGGGTTGGCGACCTATCGCCCCAACAGCGTGCTGGGCTCGGTGCTGTCGGTCACACCGGAAAAGAAGGAAGATCAGCCGCAGGATTTCGTGTTCGACCAGGATAGACGCATCGTGCTGGAAGCCGCTCCCAATCCCGCTCTCGCCTCCTTGCGCTGGCCTGGACGTCCCAACCTGACGGCGGGCAGTGCCGGCTGGGTATCGCAAGTCGTAAAGCATCCTCTCGGCAGTTTCGTGACCTTCGTATCGCATACCACCAACGGCCGCAACCATCCGTTCGAGGTGTGGGTGAACGGTTCCGAGCAACCGCGCGGACTGGGCGCGCTGGCCAAGTCATTGTCGATGGACATGCGCACACGCGATCCGGTATGGGTACGCATGAAACTCGAGATGCTGATGAAGACTACGGGCGACGACGCCTTCGACATGCCAATGCCGCCCGATGGCGAAGTGAAACGCATGCCGAGCCTGGTCGCCGCGTTCGCGCACTTGCTCAAATATCGCATTGAAGAATTGGGCGCCCTGGAAGTTTCGGAAGGCGAGACCACGCCGATGATGGATGCGCTGTTCGCCAAGAAGGAACCGAAGACCGGCACCGACGGCACCATGAGCTGGACCGTGGATATTTCGAATGGTGGCAGCGGTGATGATTTCGTACTGGGTTTGAAGGAACTGGTACTGCCGGACGGGCAGCGCCGCCCCTACTCGATGTGGCTGTCCGGCGTGTATCCGCGCGCCTTGGACGGATTGTGCAAAGTGTTGAGCCTGGATATGCGCGTGATCGACCCGGCCTGGATCGGCATGAAACTGCGCAAGCTGCTCAACTTCGGCGAACCGCTCGGCGATTTCATGGCGCGCGTGCCGGGCAGCGTCAAGATGGAAAGCTACCCGTCGACCGTGTCTTACGTCGCCAAGCTCATCATCCACCGTTACGCGATGCTCGGCATCCTCGATGAGCACGGCTATCCGGTGCAACAGATGGGCGTGCTCGAAATTCCGGAAGGTCACATCAAGCCCACAGGTATCAAGCCTATCGTCGGCAAGATGTGCAAGGAATGCGGCAACGCCACACTGATCAAGAAAGACGGTTGCGAATTTTGTACAAGTTGCGGAGCGATAGGTGCGTGCGGTTAAGCTTGTTGTGAGCTGAATGTAGTCGTAAAAAAATCCCCGGTGTTTTTCACCGGGGATTTTTCTTAATAACCAATGAATTTATTGTGGGATCGATTGCGATAAATGCTTTGATTGTTTAGCGCCCGTTTTCTGTTTGACTCCCTAGCGCGACAACAACGTTAAATTAGCTTCGGTCTAATTGAAAATTCCGAATAAATCTGCGTTCCTTTGGATCTTCCTACACCGCACCACTTCGTTTACGCCAGAGGAAGTAAAGCAGTGGTATCACTAACAGCGTCAATGCGGTGGATGCGAATGTTCCGAAAATAAGCGATACAGCCAGCCCGCCGAACACGGGATCGGTCACCATAATCGCCGAGCCCAGTATGATTGCCAATGCAGTCAGCAAAATAGGCCTGAAGCGTATCGCACCCGCTTCGATCACGGCTTCATCGATGCAGCATCCGCGACCTTCGTGTTCAATGATGAAGTCTATCAGGAGCAGTGAGTTTCTCACCACAATACCTGCCAACGCGATCACCCCGATCATTGACGTTGCCGTGAAAGCCTGATGTGTAATCCAGTGACCGGGAAATACGCCGACCAGTGTCAGCGGTATGGCTCCCATCACGATCAAGGGGATCACGAATGATTTGTAATAGCCAACCAGCACCAGATAAATCAGCACCAGCGCCACAATGAAGGCACTCCCCAAGTCGCGGAACACATCCAGGGTGAGTCGCATCTCACCACCCCACAACACTTGGTATTTGGTGAGATCATTGGGTTGTGCTTCGTTAAATCCCAAATTGGCAGTGGTGAAATGCTCGCCGGCCAAGGTTTTGTCATCCAGCATCTTGTCTAGCGCAAGTACGGCATAGACCGGGCTGGAGCGCAGCAATTCTGCACCAACCATAACCTCTTGATGTTGATCGCGGTCGTAAATCGGTTTGGCGGCGACAACACGGCGCATTGTGGCGATCGACGATAATGGCACTTGCTGACCCATGGCATTGACGACCGTCAGTGACAGCACCTGGCTCGGCGATTGACGTTCCGAACGAGGCAGACGCACGGTCAAGTTGATCGGCTCTCTGGCATCTTCGATATGCAATGCACCAAGCGAAAAGCCACTTACATAATCATGTACCAACTTGGCAACTTGTGCCGGTGCAACACCCGCAAGCGCCGCCTTTTCGGCATCAACGTACAGCTCGTAACTTTCCACTGCCGCAGTTACCGAATCGTCCGCATTGATAATGCCGTAAATATTGTTGAAGTCTTCCCTGACAATGGCAGCGGCTGCGCGCAGTTTGTTGTAATCGGGGCCATATAATTCCGCAAGGATTTGCGCCTGTACGGGGGGGCCCGGTGGAGTCTCATACAGCTTGATCTGCGTATCAGGGTATTGCTTTCTGACTGGCATCAATGCTTCATTCAGTGAAGATACGATCTCGTGCGAGCTTTCCGAACGATCATGTTTATCAACCAGATTGACGCGTATCTGTGCAAGATTGGTTCCTCGCTTGAGTATGTCACCGCGCACCAGTGCCGCAAAATCGACCGTGGCGGTAACGCCCAGAAAGGTCTGATAATCGACGACATGCTGGGTGCGTGCGAGAACATCACTGACTGCACGAGCCACTTCGTCGGTACGTGCCAGTGCGGTCCCCGCGGGTGTGTCTACTTCAAGCAAAAATGTGTTGGTATTGTCGTTCGGCAACATTTTCAGCTCCACACCCAGAGCAGAAAGCGGGCCATTGATGCCTGACGGACGAACAAATTGCCATAACGGTTGCAACATCGCCAAAACGAGCAGGATAAAGACAATCAGAAAAAGCCAAGTGCGGCGTTTACTGTCGTTGAGCAGGGGGGTAATTACCTTGACATAAGCACGATGCAATGAATCTTTGGGTTGAGCGTCCCGTTCTTCCAGGTTCGGTGTATTTGCAAGTTCAACCAATGCCTTACCCTTGAGCATACGATAAGCCGCCCATGGCACCACCATATAAGCGATCAAGAGCGAGGCAATCATCGCTACGGGTACGTTGAAAGGGATAGGCTGCATGAATGGCCCCATCATGCCAGTGACGAAAGCCATCGGGATGAAAGCCAAAATGACGGCTATCGTGGCCACATTGGTGGGGTTACCAATTTCATTGGTAGCGAGTATCAATGCTTCTTTAAAATTCGTAGAACGATGATGCAGATGGCGATGAATGTTTTCCACGACCACAATCGCGGCATCAACCAAAAGACCCAATGACAAAATGAATGCGAACAGTGTGATGCGGTTCATGGTCTGACCCGCAACCAAACCGACGGCCAGCACAACAAACAGGATTAACGGTACAGTCAGGGTCACAATGGCAGCTTCACGCCAGCCTAGAAAATACAGCAGCACCACGACCACTGAGGCGATGGCAATTCCCAAATGTTCAACCAGTGTATTGACGGCATCGTTCGCCTTGGCACCATCATCACGAGTGACTGTAACGCTAACGCCTTCCGGGATGGCTTCATGTTTGAGTGCTTCAAGTTTGGCAAGTACTGCGTTGGCAACGACGACAGCGTTGGTGCCGGACTTTTTTGCGATGGCAATGGTGACTGCCGGTGCTTCACCCTTGAAGTCAGGATGTTGTTTTGCCGGTCCGAAGGCGAAGTGTGAGGATGAATCCACTTCAGATGGACCATCTTCGATACGCGCCACATCTTTGAGAAATACTGGCCGGCCTTTGGGAGCGCCCAGCACGATGTTCCCGACTTCGTGTGCATCTTTGAGGAACCCGTTAAATCGCAAGGGGATACTCTTGTTGTTGTCGACCAACTCGCCGGCAGGCATCGAAATATTGGTGGCATTCAGCATGCGATCCACCTGATCAAGCGAAAGACCCGCAGCAGCCAGTTTCTGCGCGTCAATGTAGATGTTGACCGCGCGAGGACGTCCACCCACGATCTCGGTGAAAGAGACGCCCGGAATGTTGCGCAATTGCTCCAGTACATGCTGCGTCAAATCGCGCAGTTCAAAGTCACTGTGCTTGGCTGAAGCGAGTGTCAATGTCATGATCGGCACATCGTCAACATTGATGGGTTTGACCATGGGCTGCATTGCACCGGAAGGCATGCGATCCATGTTTTGCATCAATTGGTTGTATAACTTGACCAGACTTTTCTCCTGGTCTTGACCGACATCAAACTGTACGGTTACCACGCCATAGTCGTTGACTGCGTAACCAAAGGTATGTTTCACCCCGGCCTGTGCGTTCATGATGGCTTCGAGCGGCTTGACGATGGTGTTCTCAACCTCGTCGGCTGTCGCGCCCGGTTTTGCAACAATGATATTGGCAGCGGGTACGACAATCTGCGGGTTGTATTCACGCGGTGTCACCATGACCGCCACGAGACCAACCAGCGTGATGGCCAACATGATCATCGCAGTGATTTTTGATGAAAGGAAGGTCTTGGCCAGTCGCCCGGCGATGTTCATAGGCTGTTGATTTTCGTTCATGGGTTGCTTTCAGTCAGATTGACCTTGTCACCCGAGTTGATGTCGGAAGTGTTGCTGACCACGACCTTATCTCCCGGATTGAGTCCAGCTTCAATCCCGATCACCCCATCCTGCGCGCTGCCAGTCCTGACCATCCGATAGTGAGCAGTGCCGTCACCGTCCACCACGAAAACACCGGTTATACCTGCGCGCTCAAGCAGTGCGGATTTGGGCACGCTGATCCCTTTCCTGCTGCCTACTGTGAATCGCACACGGGCGAAAGTCCCGCTACTGAATCCCTTAATTCCCGGGACATCAAGTTTCACGAGATGAGTATGTGACATCGTGTCAGCGGCCGAAACCAGTCGCACAATCTTGCCCGGTAGTGCATCTCCCCCGACTTCAACCGTTGCGCTTCCTCCCATCTGCAGATGGGAGTAGGTTTCGTCGCTGACTGATGTTTGTACCGTTAGCTTGGCAGGGTTTTCCACCACCAGCACTGGCCGTCCAGGTGCGGCAAGGTCGCCTTTGTTAGCCATTTTTTGCGTTACAACACCATCGATAGGTGAACGCACTTCAGCATAGTGCAATTGCGATTCAGCAGTATTCAAACCAGCCTGTGCGGCATTGGCCTGACTTTGCGCAATGTTGTACTGCAGTTTGATCTTGTCGTATTGCGCCTTAGGTATGGACTCTTCCTTGTACAGGTTAGAAAAACGCTCATAGTCAGTCTTGGCATCATTCAGCGCTGCTTCTGCCTGAGCAAGTCCCGCACGGGCTTGGTCTACCTGACCCTTAATATCCGTCGGATCAATGCTAAACAGCAATTGGCCCACTTTGACAGTTTCGCCCTCATGAACTGAAATGTCACGGATGTAGCCCATCAACCTTGATGCCACCTGAACTTGCTGTTCGGCAATTATCTCGCCGGGTGCAGCATCTGCGACAGGGATGTCAGTCAAACTGAGTACGATGATTTGTCCGTTGACTGTTTTGATCTGTGTCGCCGCAGTTTGATCGTGAGGCTTACAACCGGCCAGCGACAAGAACAGCGTTGCAGCTACTGTCAGCATTGATATCTCTTGCACTTTCATCATGTTTCTCCCTCATCCCAAGTGCATCACAATTGATCGCTATTAAGTTTTCCCACTGCAAGACGCAATGCAGCGCGTTGTAACGTCAACTGGTAATGCGCAGCCACTTCTTCCGCGCGCGCCTTATCAAGCTGGGCTTGTGCGGATAACACTTCGACCATGGTGGTGACACCGTTTTCATAGCGTTTGGCGACTAGCCGTTGCGCTTCTTCCGACTGCGTTACCGCGGCAGCCCGCGCATTGACTCTTGATTCTGCTTCGACTGAACCACGCCATGCGTCAGCAACCTGGAAGCGAACCCCATCCTCAGCTTGTTTGAGTTTGGCCTGCAACTCCGCCCGCGAGGCCTCGGCGCGCCCCACGGCCCCGCGCGTCACGCCCATATCGAATATGCGCCAGGAAAGCACGCCTGCTATGGTGTATGAGGGCGCCACCTGCTGGAATGTTGGGGAATTCCAGTCTTGTCTGAGCATCGCATTGAAATGCGGATAATAATCAGCGCTCGCCACTTGCACTCCGGCAATCGCCGCATCCAGTTGATGGTGCATCGCCAAAAGGCCGGGGTTGCTTGCGACCGCCTCCTCTTGCAGTTTTGCAACACTGTCGGTCAATGCGGTCGGTATGTAATCAGAACCAATATCAAGTTTTTCATCCAGTGACATGCCCAGCAACAGGTGTAATTGGTCAATCGCGGCTGCCTCCCCCCGCCGCGCCTCTTCCAGATTGACCTTGACGTTCTCCAGATTTACTTGTGCGAACAACAGGTCACTCCTGACGACCAAACCTTGTTGCAGTAAATTCTGGGTGGTCTTGACGTAGGCTTCTGACGCAGCCAGTGCCTGTTGCGCCACGGTCACATAGGCATGTGCGGTATGCGCCCCCTGATAGGCTTGTATGACATGGAAAATCACTTGCTGGCGCGCTTCCTGGTCACCCTCTTGAGCTGCTTTCACGTAAGCATGAGCCTGATCGACATAGCCGGAGATCATCCCGCCGTTATATATCGGAATCTGTAACTCCAGGCTCGTATCGTAATTGTTGACAGGATTCGGGTAATTAAGTGCCGAGGGTGCAACCGATCCAACTCCGGTATATTGGCCTAGTCCAAAGTCATTGAACGTGGCGTTATGTTGCGCGAGTTTGAGGCCGAAAACGTTCAGCGGATCATTGGTACGTGTGGCTGTAACCCCAGCCGAGAGCTTGGGAAAATATTGCCCCTTCGCTTGAATCAATGCGGACTCTGCCTGGTCTAGCTGAGACTGACTGACGATGATATCCGGATTCTGCCTGAGGGCGATGCCGACACATTCCTGAAGGTCCGCGCCAAAAGCGGAAACAGCTATACAGCCTATGAGTGTCCCACTTGCCAACTTGCTTATGCGTACCTTACGAGATAAAGACATCTGTATATCCCTATTCTGCAGTGCAGTTCGTGATTCAAAGTCGTATCAATATATGATTATGTTCTAATATTTAAAGTTTAGGCAACTTGTCAGCTCGCGCATGAGGTGCGAACGTGAAATTAAGCGGCACGACTTACGCTGGCTTGAGATTAGATGCGTTTGCAGTGTTGAAGTTATTACGCCTATCGCTACAATATATATAACACCATTGCACGGAGTTGAAGTATCCATATTGGGCGTAGCACTGGCCTCAAGCCATGCAAATTGACTCCACTCCACATCAGAAGTTGTATCAGCCCCTCACCAGAACTAGAGTGTTGCGAACTCCATGTATCTCACGATGACTTTATTCATATTCATTTGCACCATGCATTGTTGATGGTAGCTGCAATGTATTGCATCAAGGTGAGAATTTCAGTGACATTTGTCACACAGATCAATGGCAAGTTTGGATGGTAAGTGTGAGTTGGAAATTTTGAAGCAGGACTCTCATGTTGGCTACATCGACGGCCTTCCTCAAAACACGAGGATCAAACGTACAAGAACCCGCCCTTGCGTCAAATCAGCGCGATATCCCAATAACAACAACCGACACACTCTGCGACAACCGTGGTCTTGGCCATCCTTCTTCTTCAACTTTCGACTCAACATGCCCGCAGACCGGCGAATATATCGAGCCAAGTTTGGCGAACGACCCATTGAGATCGCAATGCCATATTCCTACAACACCATCAGGAAGCGACACCAAAACATGAATCCGGGAAATGAATTTTTATTAATAATAAATTGACACAGTAATGCTTATATTATCCACGTCGTATCGTAAGCGGTTTGGAGACAGTCAATTTTCTTTCTAACTGTGGGGACTTAAATGAGCAAATTGATATTGATGAGTGTCCTGATATTGGCATTGGCCGGCTGTGAAGGTATGCCCATGGGTGGTGATTATCGCGAATCCGGCTTCGGGAATTTCAATGAAATGGGATTCGGCGGCATGGGTTTTGGTGGCATGGGCTTCGGCGGTATGGATGACGGCGGCTTTGGTGGCTTCGGGGATGGTGGCTTCGGCGGCATGGGCGATGACGATTGAATCCAGGCCGAAGGATAAACAACCACTTTGAAAAAATTTAAGGAGTTATTCATGAAAAAAATGCAGCCTAGGATATTACTAATTTCCGCCCTATTTTTGACCAGCCTAGCCGCACCGGCATATGCGGACGATCATGCATCAAATAATGAATCCGGCTGCAAGGAGCATCGGCACTCAGACCCCGTGGCAAATTCAGAACGGCACCTTTTGGCTTTCAAGAAAGAGCTGAACATCACAAACGATCAGGAGCAAGCCTGGAATACTTATGCCGAGAAAACCAGGAGCAATGTCAAAGACATAAGGGATCGCACGAATGAAGCGATGCATGACCAGCCCCAGACTGCGCCTGAGCGCTTCGACCGCCATATCGAATTGATGAGGAAACGTCTGGCGAACTTCGAAAATATGGACGAAGCGTTCAAGCAGCTTTACGCGGTATTGACGCCCGAACAGAAAGCCATAGCCGATCGTCATTTTTCAAGATTGAGTCATTGAATCGAACTTGAGCGAGGCCGGAGTTCAGGCGGGCTGAAACTGGTATAGCCACGTTTCGGTGATCGTCAGTTCTCCGCTACGCAGAAAGAGACGTATTTCAACCGGCTCTTTTGTCGGCCCCAACTCGCCAAGGTCGAAAAATGTACGCCAATGCCCAAGGATACCGTCGGGCACAGCCTCGGCCGCTATCCTGCTTATCTTTCCGCGAGAGGCCGACACGACCACTTCGGGAATGGCACCTGATGCAAGCTGATCGAGTGTTCCGCCCTGGAATTCGACCACGAATTTATGCACTCCCGGCGGACGCTTCGCCGGCTCGCCGCCTCGTCCGATACGAGTCGCCACACAACGCGCCAGAGCGGTCTTGAACGGCTCTTCCGCCGTCCAGTGCAAGCGATAGCGCAAACGGTAACGGGAACCTGCGGTCACCTTTTCGCGGGGGACCCACATCGCGGCGACGTTGTCGTAAAGCTCTTCGTCGGTGGGTTGTTCCACTAGTTGCACCGAACCTTCGCCCCAATTGTCGAGCGGTTCGACCCACAGGCCGGGGCGTCGCTCGTAATGAACGGCATCCAGATATTCGCCGAAATCGCGCTCGCGCTGCATCAGGCCGAATCCGCGCGGATTGTTGTCGGCAAAGGCTGATACGGTAATACCGTCGGGTTCGTTGAGGGGGCGCCAGACATGTTCATTGGCGCCGGTCCACAATGCCAGGCCATCCGAATCGTGAACTTCTGGCCTCCAGTCTGTCTGCTTTGTCTTGTCTTTCCCGGAAAACCAGTACATCGAAGTGGCGGGTGCAATCCCGAAGCGGGAAACGTCCCGCCGCATGAACAAGTTTGTCTCGACGTCCATTACCACACCCTTCTCCCGCGTCAGGACAAAACGATAGGCACCGGTAATGCTGGGGCCGTCAAGAAATGCATAGACGATAACTGCGTTGGAATTGTCGCTTGCGGATTCAAAATAAAAGCGGGTAAAAGCCGGGAATTCTTCTGTCTTGCCAAATACCACTGTATCGATGGCAATACCGCGTGCCGACAGGCCGTATTGGTACTCGTCGCCGATGGCGCGAAAATAGGAGGCGCCCAGAAATGCAGCCCAGTCGTTGTGTTGCCAGTCGAGACGCGACTGATCGCCAAGGCGGCTTTCCTGGATACGAAAGCCAGCGAAGTGCGCCTGCGGCCCAAGGTGATGCGCGGGACTGTCGCCAGGCATTTCAAAATAACTTTTATCGAACAGAATTTCACGTGCAAGGGTGTGTGTCTGTTTTTCCCCCAGTGAACTGTCAAGCCGGTACATCCTTACCGCGTTCTGAAAGAAACATCCCGGATGAAAGAATTGGACAGGGTACTGTCCGGGTCCACCGGCAAAGAGTGCATCATCGGGCTTGAAGTGGATCTTACCGTGAGCCTCCCAATCGATCTGAGCCAGGACATCCTGATTTGGTTGCATCTCTGGCTGGTAGGGTTGTTTCGACAAGCGCCTGGCTTCCTCGATCAAGCCGTCCCAGGAAAAAACGGCAGTTTTGCCCAGTGCCAATCCCGAATCGGCAGCCATGGCACTGGACCAGGGGAGTGCGACAGAGGCTGCGGCGGTGGCCAGCAGGCCAAGGAATTTTCTGCGATCAAATTCGGGCGACATGGATATCACGCTGCTTGTTCGGAAATGCCGGTAGAACCGGCATTCTAGCTTATGCCCAGGCGCGCACCAGCACGTACGGAGTAGTACGCTCTTCGGGAGTGAGCAACCAGTTTTTACGGCGCAGGGAAACACCCAATTTTGATTCGCTCGTTAACACGGTGATGGGAACCGCAAGCAGCAACGGCAAACCTACAGGCAACAACCACCAGACAGCATTTTGATGGAGCAGGAATATGGCTAGCAGCGTTAATGCAACAACAGCCATGACGGGCATGAAGCGGTGTAACGCATCGCGCCACTGAACCGATCGGGTTTCGCGCATGGGGGACTTCCATTCCAGATCCAGTCCGGTCAGCGCTGTAATAACGAAGAGAGTATGGGCTACCATGCGAATCGGGGCTTGCAGGGCAGAAAGGATGGCTTCAAGCGCGGCACTTTTGATCAATGCAGCAGCACCGCCATATGCCGCCTGTTCGCCGTGCTTCATGATTGCCACCACGGCCATGACCCTGGGCAAAAACAACAGGGTCAGCGTCAGAGCCCACAGCAATTCCAGCGTGGAAGAAATGCCCAGCCAGGGGAACAAAAGTGCAGCGGAGGTCTGCGGTTCCAGCAGCCGCAGGCTCAAGCTCACCAGCAGAAAACCGAGCCACAATGGAGCGGATACATAAGACATGGCGCCCGTGAACAGCATGGCGCGGTGGATGGCTTGGAAACCCGGTTCGGTGATCAGGCGGAAGTTCATCAGGTTGCCCTGGCACCAGCGACGATCGCGCTGCAGTTCCTCCATCAGATTGGACGGTTGCTGCTCGTAACTGCCTTCCAGATCGGTCGTAAGCCAGACGTGGTAACCCGCCCGGCGCATCAAAGCGGCCTCCACAAAATCGTGCGAAAGAATTTCGCCCGAGAGACCGCCCTGCCCCGGCAACAGATCCAGCGCGCAATGTTTCATGAACGGTTCGACGCGGATGATGGCGTTATGCCCCCAGTAATGGGATTCACCCAATTGCCAGAACTGCATGCCAGCCGTGAACAGGCGACCAGCCACCCGTCCGGCAAATTGCTGCAATCTGGCATGCAACGATTGCACGCCGCAAGCCCGTGGTGCAGTCTGGATGATTCCCGCTTTCGGGTTCGCTTCCATCATGCACACCAGCGTGGTTATCGAGTCCCCGGTCATCACGCTGTCGGCATCGAGCACTACCATATACCGGTAGTTGCGCCCCCAGCGACGGCAAAAGTCCGCCACGTTGCCAGCCTTGCGGCGGGTACGGCGCTCGCGCAGACGGTAATAAAGTCTGCAGCTATCCCCCATCTGTTCGCGCAAAGTCGACCAGGCTGCCAACTCTTGCAGACGCAAACCCGGATCATAGGTATCGGAAAGCACATAGACATCGAACAGTCCGGCAGCTTCACTCCTGGCCAGCGATTCACAAGTGGCACGCAATCCCGCAAACACGGAGTCAACCGGCTCATTGCATATCGGCATGATGATGGCGGTACGCGCATCGCGATCCAGGGTGCGCGGATCGAGGCCTGCGAGCGGCAGCGCGTGCGGGTCCGGATGCGACTGCACCCTGAATCCCATCATCGCGGTCACGAATCCGGCCGTCACCCAGCCGAACAGCACGACAAACAAGGCAAGCTGGATGAAGTGCAGAACCGGGTGACCGCTGCTTGCGGTCTGGGTGCAGAAAAGCAGGATCGCCGCCACCGCGGTGCTCGCGAACACGATGGCCAGCAAAGCCGCCCGCCGCCTGGATGCGGCGGCTTGCCACGCGGGAGCGTTTACGCCCAGCCGCGAAACGTCGGCACCGGACAGCGCCAGCCAGAGCCCGCGCCAGAATCCTGTCCAAGGACGTGGCACCATGCTGCCGCGGCGGATCGGGGGAGCTGTCGTCGTTGACCTGATTACATTCGGGATATCGCAAGGTTTCATCTGTGAGGTCACGCAGTCATTGCCATGACCTCAAAGTGAGCAACTATCATGCCGCCTCTGGAGGAAATTTTTATCCCGTTGATTTATTGATTTGTTATTGCCAATCATCGAGGCAAAATCGGTCGTGCATTCCATTATTCGAAAATCGTCTGTCGCCCGCCGACGACATGCGAGCCGGAAATATTCATGGTTTCAGGATAAGCAAATGAAACCTAACAAAATTGCACTGTCTCCCGGAAGAGACGACTGAACCGCGCGCAAGATCCACCTCTCCCCTCGCAATAACCTTGCAGCTCAAAGGCCGAACCAGGCAAGAGTCGCCACTCCCGCAATCCGGGGCAGTGCAGAAGGTATAATTTTCAACCGGCGGCCGATGCGCTTCTTTTTTTCAGGGGGTTACATGAAGTCTTCAAAAATAATTCTGATCGCATGTGCTTTGTTCCTTTCGCTGGGCGCGCAGGCCGCACCGGATGTCGTCAGGCTGGGCAACCTGAAGTTCGCCCATTACGGGGCGGTCTCTTACATGAAGGAGATCGCGTCCAAATACAACCTGGTGATCGAGGAAAGAGTCTTTGCCAAAGGTCTCGACATTCTTCCGGCAACCATAGCGGGTGAGATCGACATCGCCGCCAGTGCGCTTGATGCCGCTGTCGCGGGGCGCGCCAATGGAGTACCCATCTACGTGGTCGCGGGCTTTGCCAAAGGCGGCGCACGCATTGTCGGCCGCCCTGACCTGAACATCAAATCGGTAGCCGATCTCAGGGGCAAGAAGGTAGGCGTGGCGCGCGGAGGTGCGCAGGAATTGTTGCTGGCTGCGGAACTGTCCAAGAACAACCTGACATGGTCAGATCAGCCGGGCAAGGATGTGCAGATATTCTTCATGCCGTTTGCCGACCTGAACCAGGCATTGATGCAAAAGAATATCGACGCCATGTGCCAGTCCGAGCCGCAATCTTCACAAGCAATCAACAAGGGCTACGGCGTGGAAGTGGTGAAACCCTACGACACGCCGATCGGCGAGCCGGTGCGGGTACTGGTGATGACGGAAAAGATGTATAACGAAAAACGCGATGTCGCCGAACGGGTGCTCAAACTGTTCGTGGAAGCAACCAGGACTTTCCAGGAAAATCCCAAACTGGCAGAAAAATATGTACGCGAACAGATGTTCAAGAATCAGATCTCCCATGAAGACTATCAGGATGCCATGAGCAATGCGTCATTCACTTATGACGTCAGTCTCGAACATGTGCAGGTCACTGCAGACCTGATGAAGAAATACGGTGTTGGCAAACTGGCGATCGTACCGGCGGCGAAAGATTGGGTACGCCTCGATCTGCTCGACAAGGCAAAAAAAGAAATGAAGATCAAGTAGCGCGGCGTAGCCACCGATGAAAAATATACTGGCAAGATTATATGCATCCCTGCAGGGACTTCTGGTGCCCGCCATTTTACTGGCGATCTGGCAGTACCTGTCCACACACGCCATCGTCAATCCGCAGATACTGCCGGCCCCCACGGCAGTGATCGCGAAATGGTGGGAATATCTGCTGCCCACGGAAGCGTTCGATCCGTCACAATCCGGCTACCTGACCTGGCTGTTTTCCGGTGAAATGATCCGCGATGCCTATGCCAGCATGTATCGCGTTGTGGTGGGCTTTCTGGTTGGTACTGCCCTGGCATTGCCACTGGGCCTGCTGATGGGAGCGAACGACCGCATCTACAAACTGTTCAACCCCTTGATCCAGATCCTGCGCCCGATCCCGCCCATCGCTTTCATCCCGCTATCGATACTCTGGTTCGGATTGGGCAACCCGCCCGCGATCTTCCTGATCGTGATCGGCGCGTTCTTCCCCGTGCTGATGAACACCATCGCGGGTGTGCGCCACGTCGACGGCATCTACATCCGCGCCGCCCGGAGTCTGGGAGCGAGCCAGACCACCCTGTTCCTGCGCGTGATGCTGCCGGCCGCGACCCCTTATATCCTGACGGGTGCGCGCATCGGTGTCGGCACCGCTTTCATCGTGGTGATCGTGGCCGAAATGATCGCGGTCAACAACGGCCTCGGCTACCGCATCCTGGAGGCGCGCGAGTTCTTCTGGTCGGACAAGATCATCGCCGGCATGTTCACGATCGGATTGCTCGGTTTGGCCATCGACTCGGGCATGAACCGACTAAACAATTATTTGCTCAAGTGGCACAGAGGAATCGAAAGCAATTGACCATGCAGCCACAAATCCATATCAGCAAAGTAAGCAAAGTATTCAGCACAGGCGGTCGCGAAGTCGTTGCACTGGATGACATCAATCTGGAAGTCATACCCGGAGAATTCATCTGCCTGCTCGGTCCGTCCGGTTGCGGCAAATCCACCCTGCTCAATGCGATCGCGGGCTTTTCGCTGCCCACTGCCGGCAGCGTCATCGTTGACGGCAGGCTGGTGCAAGCGCCGGGGCCGGACCGCGGCATGGTGTTTCAGGAATATGCCCTGTTCCCGTGGATGACTGTGGAGAAGAACATCGCCTTCGGACTCGAGATCAAGAAGCAGCCCAAGGCGCAGATCAGGGAGAATGTGAGCGCTTTGCTCGAAATGCTCAACTTGCAGGACTTTCGCGACCGTTACCCGAAAGACCTGTCCGGCGGCATGCGCCAGCGCGTTGCGATCGCCCGGGTGCTGGCACTGGATTCCCCGATCCTGCTGATGGATGAACCCTTCGGCGCGCTCGACTCGCTCACCCGGCGCAATCTGCAGGACGAACTGTTGCGCATCTGGACGGAATTCAGGAAGACCATCATCTTTGTCACGCACAGCATCGAAGAATCCATCTACCTTGCCGACCGCATCGTCGTGATGACCTATCGCCCCGGTACGATCAAGAAGATCGTGAGCGTTACCATGCCGCGCCAGCGCGATCCGAGTTCAGTCGAGTTCAACAACCTCAAGAAGGAACTGGCGTTGCTGGTGATGGAAGAACAGACCCGGCACAACCAGAATGAGATCAAGGTGCCTGCTGCAGACTGAAACGCTGTTGCTTTGCCCGGAATTTCTTGCTCACAACCCCATCAACAGCAACCACAACGGTAGCGTCAACGCGGCCAGCAATGTGCTCAGCATCACCTGGGCGGCGATAGTATCTCCATCGCCGCCCATGCGCCTCGCCAGCACGTAGGATACGGTGGATACCGGCAGTGCAGCCATCAATACGGCGATATTGAAATACACGCCGCTCAATCCGAACGCCCTGGCCAATCCCCACGCGATTGCGGGCAACACCAGCAGTTTGATCACCACGCCATACCACAAGGTACCAAGATGACTGTGCAAGCCCTGCAAACGCAGTCCCGCACCGACGGCGATCAACCCCATCGGCAGCGAGGCCTGCGACAACAGACCCAGCGTGGCATTGAGCAGCACAGGCAACTCCAGACCTGAAAAACTCACGGCGATACCGCTTGCGGTGGAGAGGATCAAGGGATTGCTCAATATCTCCTTGAGCCAGTGGCTTTCACTGTGGCGTGCCAGCGCCAACACCGCTGCAACATTGGCGACGGGGACCATGAAACCCATCAGCAAGCCGATAGCGGCGAGACCGTCTTGTCCGTGCATGCCTCCCGCGATGGCGAGACCGACATAACTATTGAAACGAAATGACGACTGGAACGTTGCAGCGAATACTTTGGACGGCGCATGAAACAGGAATTTCGCGGCGTAACCCAACGCTATACCTGCAAGCATGTACAGCATGGCAACGATCAGCATCGGCATCGCAGCGCCCAGATCGATCTTGAAATGAGAGAGGGAATTGAACAGCAGCGCGGGAAAGAACACGTAATAGATCAGGCGTTCCAGTTGCGGCCAGAAATCTTCGCGCATGCCGAACCAGTGGTGCATGGCAACACCGAGCAGGATCAGCAAAAAGATCGGAATGATGGTTTGCGCGACGGACATTCCAGCAGTGGAGTATCAGCTAGAGCGGCGCACGAATAACGCAGGGATCTGCGCTTTGGGTTTGCTTGCCGCCGGTTCGGCAGGCTTCTTTACGGGTGCAGGTGCACTGGTACTCGGTTCGTAAGGTTTATCGAACCAGGGATCATGACTGGGCTTCTTCGGCGCCGGAGCATGGTGTTCGCGGCTGCGCTCCGCGGGTTCTGCACGCGCCGCCCGGTGCGGCTTTGCGGCATGCTCAGGAAAATCGGCACGTTCTCTCTTGATCTCGGTCTTGATCAGTTTTTCGATATCCGCCAGGTATTTTTCTTCTTCCGGCGAAACCAGCGAGATCGCGGTGCCGGATGCGCCCGCCCTGCCCGTGCGTCCGATACGATGCACATAATCTTCGGCAGCATGCGGTATTTCGTAGTTGATGACCATGGGCAGGCTGTCGATATCCAACCCGCGCGCAGCCACATCGGTGGCGATCAGCACGGCGATCTTGCCCTGCTTGAACGCATCCAGCGCCTGCATGCGCTCCAGCTGGCTCTTGTCGCCGTGAATGGCATCGGCAGACACGCCTTCGCGCTGCAACTGCTTGGCGAGGCGGCTGGCAGTGATTTTGGTCTTGGTGAACACGATGGCTTGTTTCGCATCGTCGCCGCGCAACAATTGCGCCAGCAGTTGATGCTTGTCGGCGTGAGCGACCAGATAGACTTTTTGCGTGATGTTCTCGGCCGAAGCGTTGCTGCGCGCGACTTCGATCAAGGTCGGGTAGTTCATGAAATCTTCAGAGAGCTTCTTGATCTCGTTCGAGAATGTGGCGGAGAACATCAGACTTTGGCGCTGTCTGGGCAGTAAGGCCAGGATGCGCTTCAGCGCCGGCATGAAGCCCATGTCCAGCATTCGATCCGCTTCGTCCAGCACCAGCATCTGCACCAGATTCAATTGCACTGTCTTTTGTTCGATGTGATCCAGCAAGCGCCCGGGCGTCGCCACCAGAATCTCCACACCGGTTTTCAGATGCGGCGTCTGCGTTTTAATATCCACGCCGCCGAACACCACCAGCGAACGCAGGTTGGTATGCTTCGCGTAAGTCTTGACGCTCTCCTCCACCTGGATCGCCAGCTCGCGCGTCGGCACCAGGATGAGTGCACGCACCGGATGCTTCGCAGGTGAGGTGCTGGAACTGGCATGGGGCAGCAATTTTTGCAGCATGGGCAGCGCGAACGCCGCGGTCTTGCCCGTGCCCGTCTGCGCACCCGCCATCAGGTCGTGGCCTTCCAGCACCACTGGAATGGCTTGGGCTTGGACCGGGGTGGGTATGGTGTAACCGGATTCGGTGAGTGCCCTGAGAATTTCGGGCGCCAGCTTCAGATCGGCAAAACTAACGGTGTTCAATATATCGTTCTCTTCGTATTATTCGGGGTCTTGATTGTCACATTATACGCTCCTGCGCCAATACCGGCCGGAGCAGCCGTTAAGCCCTATAATCGCCTGCCATAACAAGACCTTCCCGCATATGACTTCGAGCAATTCTTTGCCTGCCCCTGTTGTCGCCATCATAGGCGGCGGCCCTGCCGGATTGATGGCGGCGGAAGTATTGGCTAAAGGCGGAGCGCGCGTCGACTTATATGACGCGATGCCCAGCCTGGGGCGCAAATTCCTGATGGCAGGCAAAGGCGGCATGAACATCACCCATGCCGAACCGTTTGATATATTCCTCACCCGCTACGGCACACGTCGTCCGGATATCGAACCGCTTTTGCGCGATTTTCCTCCAGATAAATTGCGCGAATGGGTACACGGTCTCGGTATCGACACTTTCGTCGGCACGTCCAGCCGCGTCTTCCCTGCCGACATCAAAGCCGCGCCTCTGCTGCGCGCCTGGCTGCATCGTTTGCGCGAGAGCGGCGTGCATTTTCATGTCCGGCATCGCTGGTGCGGATGGAATGATACGGGTGCGTTGCGTTTTGCCACACCGGAAGTCGAACACACTGTAAATGCAGATGCCGTGGTATTGGCCTTGGGTGGAGGCAGTTGGCCGCAACTCGGTTCGGACGGGGCATGGGTGCCCCTGCTGTCGCAACGCGATATTCCCATCGCACCGTTGCGCCCGGCCAACTGCGGCTTCGATGTCGAGTGGAGCCCGTACTTCCGTAAACACTTTGTCGGCGAACCCCTCAAGTCTGTCGCTGCCGCTTTTGGCGACGTGCGCAGACAAGGCGAATGCGTCGTTACCGAACAGGGCATCGAAGGCGGTTTGATCTATGCGCACTCTGCCGCGCTGCGCGACGAGATCGAACGCACCGGCCATGCGACATTGCATCTCGATCTGTTGCCGGATTGGTCGCTGCAAAGAGTGCAAATCGAAGTGTCGCATCCGCGCGGTTCTCGCTCGCTTTCCAGCCACCTGCAAAGCCGCCTTGGATTGAAAGGCGTGAAGGCAAACTTGCTGCGCGAAATATTGAGTGCCGGGCAAATGCACGATCCGGTATTGCTGGCACACACCATTAAAGACTTGCCGCTCCTCCTCATTTCAGCGCGTCCGTTGAGCGAAGCCATTAGCACTGCCGGCGGCATCACTTTTGCAGCCTTGGATGAAAAGATGATGCTCAAAAACCTGCCCGGCGTTTTCTGCGCGGGTGAAATGCTGGATTGGGAAGCACCCACTGGCGGTTATTTGCTCAGTGCGTGTTTTGCCAGCGGCTTTGCCGCCGGCAAAGGCGTCTTGGACTGGTTACGGCAATCCGGCCAAATGCAAGGCGATTCCTGAAGAATTTTGCAAGCCTTGCCCATGCGCTACAATGCGAAAAAGCAATCTCCAATACAAGGACAGAATCATGAAGCAATACAGCAAACGCAGTGCCTTCATCCATTGGCTGATCTTTCTGCTTGTGATAGCAGCCCTCTATCTCGGCCATAATCTGGATGAAAGCAAGAACACCGCGCAGAAACTTTCAATGTTTCCGGTGCATTTCCTGATCGGCGATCTGGTTTTGCTGCTTGTCCTGCTGCGCATCTATTTCAGGAAAAAGGACGGCGAACCCGCTCCGGCCAACGCCAATCCTTTGTTGAACAAGATCGCTGCGGGAACCCACGTGCTGCTGAACCTTTCGCTCATTGCCGTTGCGGTCTCAGGTGTTGCAACAGCCGCGACCTCCGGGGTGATCGAAGCGCTGAAGAAGGGCGACCCCAATCTGATTCCGGACTTCGACAAGGTCGATGCCAAGGAATTCCACGAGCTGTTCATCGGCCTCATGCTGTTGCTGGTTGCATTCCATGTCGTCGCGGCGCTGTATCACCAGTTCGTCGTGAAAGACAATCTGCTGCGCCGCATCATGGTCAGGCGCTTCTAGAAACCGTTCTTGCACATTTGGCACCGGGCGGCATGATCGCCGCCCTTCGGTAATTTGGATACCTCAATGCTCAAACACATCCACATCACATGTGTGGCACTCAGTTACTCGCTGTTTTTTCTGCGCGGAATATGGATGTTGCGCGACTCTTCCTTGCTGCACCGGCGATGGGTCAAGATCGCACCGCATATGGTCGACACCTTGCTGCTGGCAAGCGCTATTGCACTTGCGTGGCAGCTCGGCATTTCGCCGCTCTCCAGCCCGTGGCTGGGTGCCAAGATCATCGCCCTGCTGTTTTATATCGTCATCGGTGCGTTTGCGCTGAAATACGGCAAATCGAAGCGCATCCGGCTCCTTGCCTGGCTGGCGGCACAACTGGCGTTCTTTTACATCGTGGGCGTGGCCGTGACGCACAACCCGGCACCCTGGCATGCTCTATAGGAAATCCCAGATGAAAATACCGGCGCGCTACAGCAATCTGCTTTTCGGGGGCATGCTCTCCATCATCATGGTCACCATCATTTCGGGCACGGTGACACTCATCAATCAGGGGTATGACCCGCAATTTTTTGCGCGCTGGTTCAGGGGGTTCATCACAGCGTGGCCTGTCGCCTTTCCTTCCGTGCTGGTGGTCGCGCCGTTCGTGCGACGCGTGGTGGCGAGAATCACCGCCTGATCAGCGTTTTTTCCAGCCGACCAGAATAGAGAATATCCCCAGCAACACGAACCAGACCAGCGACCACTCCGGAATACCGAGGGTCAGGAATGTCCATCCCTTTGCGGCACATTCGCCCGAGCCGTGCATCAGCTCCTGCCATACTTCGGACATCGGGAAGTGCTTCAGCATGAAATCGAGACCAGGCCCGCACGCTGGTACCTGGTCTTTGGGCAGATGCTGTATCCAGATATGCCGCGAAGCGACTGCCACGCCTCCCAGGGCAAAGAGAGCTATGAGGACCGAATAGATCCGGCTGCCGATCGGCCCCGAGTTGAGCAGGGCGGCGATGAAGAAAAGCGCACCGATGGCAATGAAGATTACCCGCTGCACCATGCACAACGGGCATGGATCCTGGCGCAGCACATATTGCAGGTAAAGCGCCGAACAAAACAGGATGGCCACGACCAGTGCGCCGATCAGATACAGCCAGCGCCTGGATATGGCGTCCCAGATTTTCAGCATATCATTCCGCCTCGTCCATCCACGCAGTCTGAATGGCTTCGAGCACCTTCTCGCCGCCGCGGCTGTGGTCGTCATCGAACCCTTCGAGGTCGACGACAAAGTTATGCAGGTCAACAAAGCGGACCTTGCTCGGGTCGATATCCGGATGTTTCTCAGCCAGTGCGATCGCTATGTCGCGCACGTCTATCCATTTCATATGAGAGCCCCAGTAAATTGTAACGAGCAATTCGAGAGCAAGGCGCACGGAGCGCAATGAACGAAACCTATCAAATAGATAGGTGAGGAATGAGCACCGCGCATCGCGGCTATCGGATTGCGCAGTAAATTTATGGGTGCTCTCATTTGGAGTGTCCCTCCTTCGCCATGTTTATGGTGTACTTGGGTATCTCGACCACCAGATCCTGCTTGCCGACCAGGGCCTGGCAACTCAGTCTCGAATTGGCTTCCAGCCCCCATGCCTTGTCCAGCAGATCTTCTTCCTGGTCCGTTGCTTCTACCAGACTTTTGAATCCTTCGCGCACAATAACGTGACAGGTGGTGCAGGCGCAGGACTTTTCGCAGGCGTGTTCGATCTCGATATTGTGCGCCAGCAATGCATCGCAGATGGATATGCCGGGTTCGGCCTCGAACAACGCGCCCTTGGGGCACAACTCCACATGCGGCAAGACAATGATCTGTGTCATATCAGTCCTCCAACTCCGATAGTTTGTGCCCGGCCAGGGCATGTTTTACGCTTTTATCCATACGGAGTTGCGCGAATTCGGTCGAAGCCAGGTTCAATGCCTCTACAGCACGTTTGATAGTCTGCTGATTGTCTCCCTCAAGCACCGCACGCAATGCATCCATGCTGTTGCGGATACGCGCCTGAGAGACTTCATCCAGCAGCGCGTCGCCATCCTGTTGCAGGGCATTTCCCACAGCATCCAGTAATTGAGCCGCCTCGGTCTGCAATTCGCGCAATGCGCGGACCACCATGTCATCGCGCGCATGCCGGGTTGAGTCCTGCAGCATGCGGGATATTTCCTCGTCGCTCAAGCCATAAGAGGGTTTCACCACGATACTTGCTTCAGTTCCGCTGGCCATCTCCCGCGCTGAGACACTGAGCAGGCCGTCGGCATCCACCTGGAAAGTGACACGGATGCGCGCGGAACCGGCCACCATGGGCGGGATGCCGCGCAGCTCGAATTTCGCCAGAGAACGGCAATCGCTCACCAGCTCGCGTTCACCCTGCACCACATGGATGCTCATCGCGGTCTGGCCATCCCTGTAGGTCGTGAATTCCTGCGCACGCGCATTGGGTATCGTGCTATTGCGCGGGATGATCTTCTCCACCAGCCCGCCCATGGTCTCGATGCCCAGACTGAGCGGGATCACGTCCAGCAACAGCCACTCGTCCGCACTGCGGTTGCCGGCCAGCACATTCGCCTGTATGGCGGCACCCAAAGCCACGACTTTGTCCGGATCCAGATTGTTCAGCGGTGCCTGCCCAAAGAATTCGCCCACCGCATGCTGCACCTGCGGCATACGGGTGGAGCCGCCCACCATGACGACACCCTTGATGTCCTCGACTTTCAGTTTGGCATCGCGCAAAGCGCGGCGTGTCGCCTGCAGGGTGCGGGCAACGAGGTTCTGCGTCATCTCGTAGAATGCCTCGCGCTTGAGCGTCAGATCCACGAGGTCGCCACCGCCCAATATCGCGGTGATCTTCGCCTGCGGATACTCGGTAAGTTGCTCCTTGGCAGTGCGCGCATTCGTGAGCAAAAGACGCGTGTCATGCGCACTCAGTGCAGATATGCCGCCGTTTTCCAGCATCCAGCAGTAGATGCGATGGTCGAAGTCGTCGCCGCCCAACGCCGAATCACCATTGGTGGACAGCACTTCGAACACGCCTTTGGAAAGCCTCAGGATGGAAATATCAAAGGTGCCGCCGCCCAGGTCAAACACCGCATACACGCCTTCGGCAGCGTTATCCAGGCCGTAGGCGATGGCTGCGGCGGTGGGTTCGTTCAGGAGGCGCAGCACGTTGAGTCCGGCCAGCCTGGCGGCATCCTTGGTGGCTTGGCGCTGCGCATCGTCAAAGTAGGCAGGCACGGTGATCACGGCACCAACCAGTTCTCCGCCCAGTGAAAGTTCCGCGCGCTCACGCAATACCTTGAGTATCTCGGCCGAGACTTCTACCGGGCTCTTCGCACCGGCAATTGTGCGCAATTGCAGCATGCCGGGCGCATCGACAAAGCGATAAGGCAGGTTGCCGACCTCACCCACATCTTTCAGGCCGCGCCCCATGAAGCGCTTCACCGAAACGATCGTGTTTTGCGGGTCTTCACTCTGCACGGCCTGCGCCGCATGGCCGACCTGAACGCTGCCGTCAGTTGCGTAACGCACTACCGAGGGCAGCAATGCACAACCTTCGATGTCGTTGAGCACGGTACTGATACCGTTGCGTACTGTTGCCACCAGGGAATTGGTCGTGCCGAGGTCGATACCGACCGCCAGCCGGTGTTCGTGGGGAGCGGCGCTAAGGCCGGGTTCTGCAATCTGCAACAGTGCCATTTTTAAGAATCTAATTCGTCGAATGCGGAGCCGATTTCTTCCGCCAGTTTCTCAAGAAATTTGAGCTTGCGCACTATACCGGAAGCGGCCGCGTAATCGCGAGTGTCGTCGATATCAATGCTGAGTTGTTGTTGCAAAATCCGCACTTGATGTTGCATGCGCTGTTCCAGTTCATCCAGCGCCGAGGTGTCTTTCGCCTGTTTCGCGGCTTCCAGCGCTTCGCGCCATTCCATCTGCTGCATCAAAAAATCGACAGGCATCGCGGTATTGCTTTCTTCCTGCGTATCCACCCCATGCTGCAGCAACAGGTAGCGAGCGCGATTCAGAGGATTGCGCAGAGTCTGGTACCCTTCATTCACGCGCGTCGCCCACTGCATGGAAAGGCGGCGCTCCGCATCGGAGAGATGGGCGAATTTGTCCGGATGGACTTGCGCCTGCAGCCCAAGGAAACTCCGCTCCAGCGCGGCGCTATCGATTTTGAATACTGCTGGAAGGTTGAAGAGCTGGAAGAAGTCCTGCTGAAAATCCGAGTTAAGGATATCCATCAAACCTTGAAACTTTCCCCGCAACCGCAAGCATCCTTGACATTCGGATTGTTGAACTTGAAACCCTCGTTCAATCCCTCACGGGTGTAATCCAGCTCCATGCCGTCGATGTAAGGCAGACTGTGCTGATCCACCAGTACCGTCACACCGTTGCTGACGAATTGCAGGTCTTCACTATCAACCGCGTCGGCGAACTCCAGCTTGTAAGCCATGCCGGAGCAACCGCTGGTACGCACGCCAAGGCGCAGGCCTACGCCTTTGCCGCGCTTGGCCAGGAAATTTTGCACATGTTGTGCCGCACTTTCTGTCAACGAGATCGTCATTTCGTATCCCTAATTTATTTATTGCCGTTACAAGCCGCGGTCTCCACCGTCGCGCCATGTTTGGCCTTGTAATCCGCAACGGCCGCCTTGATCGCATCTTCAGCCAGAATGGAGCAGTGTATCTTCACCGGCGGCAACGCCAATTCTTCGGCGATGTGCGTGTTCTTGATCCCCAATGCCTGATCCACTGTCTTGCCCTTCACCCATTCGGTGACCAGCGAACTGGAAGCGATAGCCGAGCCGCAACCGTATGTCTTGAACTTGGCATCTTCGATAATGCCGTCCTTGCCCACTTTGATCTGCAACTTCATCACATCGCCGCATGCAGGCGCGCCGACCATGCCGGTACCCACATACTCGTCCTCTTTATCCAGCGTGCCAACATTGCGTGGATTTTCGTAGTGATCCAATACCTTATTGCTGTAAGCCATAAATTTCTCCTAGGATTCAGGATACGGGATAAAGGATTCGGTAATACCAGCTTGGCTGTATCCCGTATCCTGAATTCCGTAACCTGCTTTTAATGTGCGGCCCATTGCACTGAATTCAAATCCACTCCGTCTTTGAACATCTCCCACAAAGGAGAGAGGTCGCGAAGTTTGGCAATCTTTTCCTGCAATAGTTTCACTGCAAAATCCACCTCTTCTACAGTGGTGAATCTCCCCACAGTGAAACGAATGGAGCTGTGCGCCAGTTCGTCGTTGCGTCCCAAGGCGCGCAATACATATGATGGCTCCAGGCTGGCGGAAGTACAAGCCGAGCCGCTGGAAACCGCGATGTCTTTCACCGCCATGATGAGCGATTCGCCTTCGACGAAGTTGAAGCTCACATTCAGATTGTGCGGCACACGCTGTTCCATGTCGCCGTTGAGGTAAACCTCTTCCATGCCGGACAGGCCTTTCCACAAGCGGTCGCGCAGCATGCGCACGCGCTCGTTCTCGGTCGCCATCTCCATTTTGGCGATATGGAATGCCTCGCCCATGCCGACGATCTGGTGTGTCGCCAGCGTGCCCGAGCGAAAACCGCGTTCATGCCCGCCGCCGTGCATCTGGGCTTCCAGACGAACGCGGGGCTTGCGGCGCACATAAAGCGCACCGATGCCTTTCGGGCCGTAGGTCTTGTGTGCCGAGAAGCTCATCAGGTCGACCTTGAGCTTTTGCAGATCGATCACCACCTTGCCGGTCGCCTGCGCCGCATCAACATGGAACAGAATGCCGCGCTCGCGGCATATTTCGCCGATAGCCGCGATATCCTGTATCACACCGATCTCGTTGTTCACATACATCACCGAAACGATGACGGTGTCGGGGCGCAATGCCGCCTTGAGCTTCTCCAGATCGATCAGACCGTTCGGTTCCGGATCGAGGTAAGTGGCCGTAAAACCCTGACGCTCCAGTTCACGCACCGTATCGAGCACAGCCTTGTGTTCAGTCTGAACTGTAACGATGTGCTTGCCCTTGTCGGCGTAGAAATTCGCCGCACCCTTCAGCGCAAGATTGTTGGATTCAGTTGCACCCGACGTCCACACGATCTCCTTCGGATCGGCGTTGACCAGAGCCGCGACCTGGTCGCGTGCCCGTTCCACCGCCTCGTCCGCGACCCATCCAAACGAATGCGAACGCGAAGCTGGGTTGCCGAATTTCTCGGTCAGGTACGGAATCATCGCCGCTGCAACGCGCGGATCGACCGGCGTGGTTGCGGAATAATCCATGTAGATAGGCAGGTGCAACGTCATTTCATCTTCTCCTAATAACCAGCGACTTACCCGGCGTTAAGCAACAACGCACTGGCGCAGTTTGCCAACTTGGCGTGACAGCTGTGCAAAGCCTTTTGCCAGGCCGTCAAATGACCGGTTGTCTATTACGCGGTCACACGCGATGAGGTTTCGCTTTTCGGCATCATGATGGGAGACGAATCCGAAGCACCGGCTTTGCTCTGTCCATCCACCAGTTGCTGCAGATTGATCTTGCCCAGATATTCGTGGATCGACTCGTTCAGGCCGAACCACAAATCATGTGTCAGACAAGGTTTGCCGTTATCGCAATTACCTTTCGTTCCGCAATTTGTGGCATCCAGCGCCTCATCTACGGCAGTGATGATATCGACCATGGAAATCTTGTTCGCCGGACGTGCCAGACAATAGCCGCCGCCCGGGCCGCGCACACTGGCCACCACATTATTCCTGCGCAGCTTGCCAAACAATTGCTCCAGATAAGAGAGCGATATCTTCTGCCGCTCGCTGATGCCTGCCAATGTCACAGGACCTTTGCCGCCACGCATTGCCAGATCAACCATTGCTGTTACCGCAAACCGTCCTTTGGTTGTGAGTCTCATAACTTTCCCCTATTCTCAAAAATTCAAACAAGATGGACAAACGACTGTCCGCTTAATCCCTCAAAAACTTACGGACATCATAGAATACCCGATTCTTTTAATCAACAATTTTATTCAAATGTTTTGGATCGAACTTATCGGCGGTCGCCCGCTCTTCTTCTACACGCACACCCATCTTTTCCAACTGCTGCAGAATAAATTCTATGCGCTGATCAACCGTGACGCTATGCCCCAACAGGCCGTGGATGGCTTTGGAAAGTGGATCGTCTTTGTCATTCCCAACACCGTATGCATTGAATCCAGAGGGAATTTTCTTTTCTTCATCCAGAATTCGCGCAGGAATCCCTGCCGCTGTGGCACCTGCCGGCACATCTTTAACTACCACTGCGTTGGACCCGATTTTCGCGCCGTCGCCAATATGGATAGGGCCCAGAATCTTCGCACCCGCCCCGATCACCACGCCGTTGCCCAAGGTCGGATGGCGCTTGCCCTCTTTCCACGACGTTCCGCCCAGCGTAACACCATGATACATAGTGACATCGTCGCCAATCTCTGCAGTTTCCCCGATAACCACACCCATTCCGTGGTCGATGAAGAATCGCCGCCCGATAGTCGCGCCCGGATGGATCTCGATGCCGGTAAATCCGCGTGCAATATGCGAAATAAAACGTGCCAGCCACTTGAAATTGGCGTGCCACAGCGTGTTGGTTAAGCGATGGAAGATGCGCGCGTGCAAGCCGGGGTAGCAGGTGATCACCTCAAAGGTGGTGCGCGCCGCCGGATCGCGGTCGAATACGCTGGAGATGTCTTCTCTAATGTTCTTGAACATCCGGATGCTCTTCCGCATAACGTTTTTTCAGACGGGCATTGTACTCGGTTGCCACAGTCAGCATACCGCGCAGAATGTTGATCTCCTCATCCTCCAAGCGGGTACGCGAGTACAGGCGGCGCAGGCGCTGCATCAGCCGCGCCGGGTTCTGCGTGGTGAAGAAACCGATCTCGAACAGCGTCTTTTCCAGATGGGCATATAAACCTTCGACCCGCTCATGCGTGGCAGGTTCGATCTCGGGCAAGACCAGCCTGTAGCTTTCCGCCGCCACACTCAGTTCATAAGCGACCACCTGTACCGCAGCGGCGATGTTGAGCGAAGAAAAGTCGGGATGCGCCGGAATGTTCACCCCCAGCTGTGCTTTACCCATCTCCTCGTTGGTCAGGCCGGACATCTCGGTGCCAAACAACAAGGCCACAGGGTGCGTCGCGGCCTGCAGCAACACTTCCGGCATCGCCTCACGCGGCGTTTTCACCGCGATGGAGATATCGCGCAGGCGCGCCGTCATCGCCACGGTGAACACCACGCCCTGCAATGCCTCGTCGATCGATTTGCACACCACGGCATTCAGCAGGATGTCGTCCGCCCCAGCTGCCATTGCAGACGCCTGCGGATCGGGGAAATAACGCGGATTGATGAGATACAGATGTTGCAGCCCCATCGTTTTCATCGCCCGTGCAGCTGCACCGATGTTGCCGGGATGGGTGGTGTGACTGAGCACCACACGGATGTTGTCCCCGTATCCCCGCAGTGGGGAGGCCGAGGGGGACCCGATGCTTTCAGCATCACCCTCTCGCACATGGGGAGGCCGAAGGGAACCCCGCTGCTCTGCAGCGACCCCCTCGCACCCAAAACTATTAGGTTTATTCAAAACGCAATACCAACTAAAATACGCGCCGGATTTCCCCAGCTCATTAAAAAGGTCGTACTGATATGCACCCCATGCTCAACATCGCGGTGAAGGCCGCTATTCGCGCAGGCAAATTGATCTACCGTGCCGGCGATAATCTCGACCACCTCACCGTGACCAAAAAATCCCATGCGGATTACGTCAGCGAAGTGGATCGCGCCGCCGAGCGCATCATCATCGAAGCCCTGCATGACGCCTATCCGAGCCACGCAATTCTAGCAGAAGAGAGCGGCGCCCAAGGCCAGTCGGAATACGTCTGGATCATCGACCCTCTCGACGGTACGACCAATTTCCTGCACGGCGTTCCGCAATATGCCGTCTCCATCGGACTGCAGCACAACGGCGTGCTGACCCAGGCTGTCATCTACGACCCGACCAAAAACGACCTGTTCACCGCCACGCGCGGCCGCGGCGCCTTCCTCAACGACAAGCGTTTGCGCGTGAGCAAGCGCAAGGAAATGGCCGACAGCCTGATCTGCACCGGCTTCCCCTATTCGAATATGCAGCATATGGACGCCTACCTCGGCGTCTTCAAAGACGTCATGCAGAAGAGTGCCGGACTGCGCCGGCCCGGTGCAGCCTCGCTGGACCTGGCATGGACAGCAGCAGGCCGTTATGACGGTTTCTTCGAGACAGGTCTCAAACCCTGGGACATGGCCGCCGGATGCCTGCTGATTACCGAAGCGGGCGGCATGGTCAGCGACCTGCAAGGAACGGATGGCTTCCTCCAGAGCGGCCATGTATGCGCGGGCAATCCCTTCATCCACCCGCAATTGCTCGAGATCATTGCGCCGCACCTGACCCCGGGACTCAAAGCCTGACGCTGAACAAGCCCTCCTCCCGCCGACATGGAGTCCACCCTATTCGTCCTCGCGATCGCGACCATCCTCATCGTCCTGATCTTCGAGTACACCAACGGCTTCCATGACGCCGCCAACATCATCGCCACGGTCATCGCCTCGCGCGCGATGACGCCGGTGCAGGCCGTTGTGCTGGTGGCCTTCTTCGAATTCCTCGGCCCGCTGCTGGGTGGCACGGCGGTCGCCAACACCATAGGCAAGCTCATCACGCTGGACGATCTCGACCGCGAACTGTCCCTGACCATCGTGCTGTGCGGCCTGGTCGGCGCCATCGCATGGAACCTGCTGACCTGGTGGCGCGGCATCCCTTCCTCTTCGTCGCATGCCATGGTGGGCGGATTGGCCGGCGTGGTGGTGGTCGCTACCGGGGCCGACCATGTCGCCTGGGGATTCGGCGACCTGTTGCACGGCGAACTGAACGGCGTCACCAAAGTGGTCGCCGCCCTGATCCTTTCGCCCATCATCGGTTTCTGGGTCGGCTTCGTGCTGCACAAGATCATGCTGCGCTTGCTGCGCGGCGCCCATCCGTCCATCAACCGCGACCTGCGCCACCTGCAATTCGTCACCTCGGCCGGACTCGCTTTCTCGCACGGCGCCAACGATGCTCAGAAGAGCATGGGCATCCTGACGCTGGTGCTGCTGCTAGGCGGTTTCATCCCGACGTTTGAAGTGCCGCTGTGGGTGATCGTCGTCTGCTCCTGCGCCATCACGCTGGGCATCCTTTCCGGCGGATGGCAGATCGTGCGCACGCTGGGCTTTTCCATCTACAAGATCCGCCCGCTGCATGCGCTGGATTCGCAGATGACTGCGGCCACTGTCATCTTCAGCTCATCGCTGTTCGGCGCACCCGTCTCCACCACCCACGTGGTCGCCTCTTCCATCATGGGCATCGGCGCCTCCGAACGGCCCAAAGCCGTGCGCTGGAACAAGGCCTTCGAGATCGCCACCACCTGGTTGATCACCATACCCGGCGCGGCATTGATGTCGATTTGCTGCTATCTTCTCGTCCGCGCATTTACCTGAGTGAACCCCATGCCCGAAGCTTCCAAAACCCTGCTTGCAAGAATCCTGGACAGGGTCTTCCCCAAGGTGCCCGACTTCTTCCACATGCTCACCGAACAGACCATCATGGTCGCGAAGACCGTCAACCTGCTGGTCGAATACATGGAACACGGCGACCCGAAGATCGCCGAGACGCTCAAGCTGGACGTGCATGAAGCCGACCTCATCAAGATGCGCAACCTGCACGAACTCAACGACGCCTTCTCCACCCCGATTGACCGTGAGGACATCTACCGTGCCATCTTTGCACTCGACGAGATCGTGATGTACTGCAAGACCACAGTGCACGAGATGGACGTGCTCGGCGTCACGCCGGATGCATTCATGCGCGACATCTCGCATTGCATCAAGGAAGGCGTCGATGCGCTGGCCAACGGCTTTGCCAAACTGGGCACTACGCCCGCCACCGCCGCACTGAACGCAGACGAGGCGCGCAAGGCCGAACGCCACGCCGAGAAGCTGTACCGCGTGGCACTGCCCATCTTGTTCGAGGGCAGCGACTACATCAACATGTTCAAGCGCCGCGAGATCTACCGGCACCTGACCAATGCCGCCGAGAACATGGCGCTATGCGCCAACCGCCTGCACGACATCGTGGTTAAAATCTCCTGACTGACCGAACGAACCATAAAGAAACCGCAATGATCGAAATAACCAATCTCACCTTCGACTACCCCGGCCATCGCGCACTCAACGATGTGACACTGACCGTCGCCAACGGCAGCGTCACCGCACTGGTCGGCCCCAACGGTGCGGGCAAGACCACGCTGATGCGCTGCATCGCCGGACTGGAGACACCGCTCACGGGCACCATCACGGTTGCCGACATGGATGTCAGCGACCGGACTCGCGACGTGCACCGCGTCATGGGTTACCTCTCGGATTTCTTCGGTCTCTACCAGGACCTCACCGTGGCACGCTGCCTGGAATACGCCGCTGCCGCGCAAGGCCTGCCGGAAGCCGACATCCCCGCCGCGATCGAGCGCACGGCACGGCAGCTTAACCTGATCGACCGCCTGCAGCAGACCAGTGGCAGCCTGTCGCGCGGCCTGCGCCAGCGCGTCGCCATCGGTCAGGCCATCATCCACCAGCCCAAAGTGCTGCTGCTGGACGAACCCGCGTCCGGCCTCGATCCCGAAGCGCGCGCCAGCTTGGCCACATTGTTCCGCCAGCTGCAGGCCGACGGAATGACCCTGCTGGTGTCTTCGCACATTCTGTCCGAGCTCGACGAATACTCCACACACATGCTGGCGCTGCGCGACACCTGCGCCACCAACATGGGCAGCCGTCTGCTGGCAAACTGGTTGCATCATCCGCTACGCGACCGAGCTACGCTGCAAGCCAGACTGGATGCGGTGGAACAACTCCTGCTCCCCTCGCCCTCCGGGAGAGGGGCTGGGGGTGAGGGAAGAAATGGTGAGGTACTCACTGAACATTCCCTCACCCCAACCCTCTCCCAAGGGGCGAGGGAGCTTTACCCCCAAGTCCACGACCACCTGAATCCTAGCGTCGACGTAGAACGCATCACCGCCCGCATCGCCCTGCGCAGCGCCCGTCCGCGCGACCTTTCGGGTCTGCGCGATACGTTGCTGACCTTGCCTCAACTCCACGCCGCGCTGGGGAAGAGTGATGCCACACTCATCCGGCAACTGGCCGATGCGTTCCTTCTGTCCGTTCGTCCTGAGCCTGTCGAAGGATCGGCGCAACGCGCCGGCGGACCTGAGAATTCCCTCCCGGCGGGCACGCCCGTCAACCCTTCGACAAGCTCAGGGCGAACGGGAAATGAATTGGTCGAGTTGCTCCAAAAAACCCTCAAACCCGAACCGTCCTCCATCCTCCGCGAAGGCGGCGTAATCGCCGACGGCTTCGACCCCGAACTGGACGAACTGCGCGGCATCCAGACCAACTGCGGCGATTTCCTGATGGAGCTGGAACTGCGCGAACGCGCCCGCACCGGCATCGACAAGCTGAAGGTGGAATACAACCGCGTGCACGGCTTCTACATCGAGGTGAGTTTCGCCAACGCCGACAAAGTGCCGGACGACTACCGCCGCCGCCAGACGCTGAAGAACGTCGAGCGCTACATCACGCCGGAACTGAAGGCCTTCGAGGACAAGGCGCTTTCCGCCAACGACCGCGCTTTGGCGCGCGAAAAATTTCTCTACGAACAATTGCTGGACCAGCTCGCGCCGTTCATCCCGCAACTGCAGCGCATCGCCGCCGCCATCGCCGAACTGGACGTGCTCGCCACCTTCGCCGAACGCGCCGCCACGCTGAACTTCAGCGCTCCTCAATTCGCCGACGATGCGCGGATCAACATCGCCAAAGGTAGGCATCCGGTAGTGGAAGCGCAAGTCGATCAGTTCACGCCGAACGACACCACGCTCAACGACGCGCGCCGCACGCTGCTAATCACCGGCCCCAACATGGGCGGTAAATCCACCTACATGCGTCAGGTCGCCATCATCGCGCTGCTCGCGCATGTCGGCTGCTTCGTTCCCGCACAGGCTGCGGTGCTGGGCGAGATCGACCAGATTTTCACGCGCATCGGCGCATCGGACGACCTCGCCAGCGGGCGCTCCACCTTCATGGTCGAGATGACCGAGGCCGCCAACATCCTGCACAACGCCACCGAGAAGAGCCTGGTGCTGGTGGACGAGATCGGGCGCGGCACCAGCACCTTCGACGGCCTCGCCCTCGCCTACGCCATCGCGCGCCACCTGCTGGAAAAGAACCGCAGCTACACCCTGTTCGCCACGCATTATTTCGAACTCACGCGGCTGGCCGAAGAATTCGCTCAGCTCGCCAACGTCCACCTCGCCGCCATCGAACACCAGCACAGCATCGTCTTCCTGCACTCTGTTAACGAAGGCGCTGCCAGCCAGAGCTACGGCCTGCAAGTCGCCGCATTGGCAGGCGTGCCCAACGACGTCATCCGCGCCGCGAAGAAGCAACTGCTCAAACTGGAACAGAACAGCGCCGCGCAAAATCTGCAGGGCGACCTGTTCGACAAGAAACCGGAACTGCCGGAACCGGAAGAGCATCCGGTGTTGCAATCACTGCGCGATTTGCAACCGGATGAGTTGAGTCCGAAGGAAGCGCTGGAGCTGATTTATCAGTTGAAGAAGCTGGTCTAAGTAGCTCGGCTGAATTAGTTAGTCTTAGTCGTTTTAACTCTCGGTGGAACAACTATGGAAAAAATGACGAATGGGTTTACTACTGAACTTCGCCGAATGGAATTTGAAAATCATGGTGTTTGCGTGGCGTGCGGTTATAAGTTTAAAAAAGGTGATACGGCCAATCTTGGATACGACAACTCCGATGCACCATTGTATGTCTGTGATAAATGCACTCGATTACTCAAAGAACCCACCATAAAGCGATACTATTCACCTCGGCCGTATGATGTACCAACGCCACAGTGCAAACTCTGGCGCTATATGGATTTCACAAAATATGTAAGCTTACTTTCGTCTCGTGGATTGTATTTCACTCGCACAGACTGCTTCGAGGACACCTTTGAAGGAGCTAAAGGCTTAAGGAAAAATAAAGAAAAATGGGATGCTCACTATTTTGATTTTTTTTGTAGCGCAATCAAGAATCCGCCTGAAGGAAATAAGTGCGAACTTTCCGAGAAAGAAGTAGAACAACTTGCGAACAAGCTTCTCAGCGATCTTGAAAGCGGCGGAGAAGCACACAAGAAAAGAGTTTTCGTCAGCTGCTGGCATGAGAGCGAACATGAATCAGAAGCCATGTGGCGACTCTATTCGAGTTTCTTGGCCAACGCCGTTGCTGTTAGAACAACATATAAGAGTCTATACAGCGCACTTGGCCGGGACCCCTCGATAAGCATCGGTCGTGTGCGATACATAGACCTAAAGAAAGAATACGCTGGGGTAAATGACGCATTCTGGAGGAAAAGAAAATCCTTTGAACATGAAAGAGAAGTACGAGCTTTGATCATGGACTTTGAGTGCAAGGACATGGGCAAGGTGGTGCCCTGCAATCTGGATGTTCTGATTGAGGAAGTCTTTGTTTCGCCCAAAGCTCCCGATTGGCTCATCGGTTTAGTAAACGATGTGAATGAGAAATACGGCATTAAAGTAAAAGTAAGTACGTCGGAACTAAGCGAGGTACCTTTTTTTAAAGAACTATTGGGGGCGAAAATATTCAGGGACAGACCACTATTTCTGATTGAAGAATTCCTCTTGTTAGAACAATAGGGGACGTACCACGGTTTCCACGTTTTCCGCTGTTGCCCTCCCCTCTGCTCCGGTGTAAATTGCCCCCACCCCCTCGGTCAAGGATATACGAAATGATCACCGCCACTGTCACCAGCGACTACAAGATCACACTTCCCAAAGAGTTACGTGAGTCTATGCACCTTCAGCCCGGCCAGGAGTTCGTACTGATTCAGAATGGCTCGGGTATACAAATGGTTCCCAAACTTTCCGCCGAACAATTGAAGGCTGCTGTCGCACAAGGTCTCGCAAGCGGGCCAAGTATTTCCGCCACCGAGGTCTTTGACCGTCTGGAAGACAAATACCGCAAACTCGCCACGGGCAAGTAAGCGTGGCGCGTTACCTTGTTTCGCCGCTCGCCGAACAGGATATTGAAAGCATCGGCGACTACATCGCCCTCGACAACCCTCACCGCGCTTTGACCTTTGTCACCGAACTGCGCAACCAATGCGCCAAAATCGCGTCCTCACCCAAAGCATTTCGCGCCCGTCCGGAATTGGGCGAAAACATCCGCTCCTGCGCCTATGGCAATTACGTGATCTTCTTTCAGGATGTCCAGACTGTCTGCATCGTGCGTGTACTGCACGGGGCAATGGATATTGAAGCGCGCTTCGTTGAAAAGCAGTGATCTGAGCCGGCGTGGCTAGAAAAAGGAGTAAACAAAAATGAGCATAGTTGACCGTCATCTCGATCTCGCCTCGGTGCAATCTGCCTGGCAGGACTTAAACAAACTCGTCCCGCTCGGGGCTATCACCGGCGAAAAAGATTACAAACGCCGCGTGTCGGTGATGGACGAATTGCTCGACCGCATCGGTGCGAATGAATCGCATCGCCTGATGCCGCTACTCGATCTCGTAACCAAGGATGTGGAAGCCTACGAAGCCAAGCAGCAAGCCCTGCCCGAGGCAGCACCTGCCGATGTGCTCGCCTTTCTAATGGAAGAGCACAACCTGAAGCAAACGGATTTGGCTGAAGAGCTGGGCGGGCAGAGTATTGTTTCTGCCATTCTGAACGGAAAGCGCGAACTCAATACGCGCCAAGTGAAGGCACTGGCAGCGCGGTTTAATGTCTCGCCTGCTGTGTTTCTGTGATGAGTGAGACCACCAGAAAAGTCATTGAGCCCGGCAATTACCGCAGCGCCGGGGACTTGATCGCAGAACTGGGCCGCCGACTCGCAGAGGACGATGTCAATCCCAACGATACCGTCAGTTGGGAAGCTATCCGAACCGAGGCTCAGACTCGATGGAAGGCACAATCAATCTGAACATTTAACCGTCTTTCCGCACCAGTATCTTCCCGAACGATTGCAGCACCGAAGCCCGTAGGTCGGGTTAGCGGTTTCATCGTGTAACCCGACGTTCTTTTGAATTCATGTCGGGATGCGCTACGCTAACCCGACCTACGGATTTTGCTTCTTCACTCCACAATCTGATACGGCTCCATAGCCACTCTTTCAACCCGGTCGCCGAGCATGACCACTTTTCCTTCCCGCCTGCTGTTTCCCGTTTCGCTGAATTCGAAGCGATAGGTGCGGCGCAACACCCTGCGTCCATATGCATTGCGCGCCAGTGACAGTTTGGTACTGGCGACGGTGTCATCCAGAAATTGAACGTCCATCCTGTTGCAGGCTTGCCTGCCCGCTTCGCACGCGATCTCAAGGATGCGGATGCTGTGCAGCCAGAACCAGAACCCCAGGCCCAACACTGCCAGTAGCAACAAGCTCGCAAAGTCCACCATGTATCCTGTTATGAAAAGTTTGATCGGCAGGCCGTGCTTCAACCCAAGGGGGCGAAGCGCGGGACGGTCTGGCCCTCGTGCTGCACCTGTTCGAAAAAGGCAGCCTTGGGGCGCGTCCAGATCAGGCCTTCTTCGGACTTGTAGACCATCATGATGACGTCGGGATCGGCCTCCAGCTTCGCCTCGCAGACGATCTCGTAGATGCCACCTTTGTAGTGCCGATATTTCATTGCCTGACCTCCTTGCGCTGTTGCTCCATTCATTCCGGTACAGCATTAATCCTTGCCCTATTGTGCCCGATCGAGACCGGAAATAATCGAGTTGCCATTCTAAGGAACAATAAGGGACCCACCACGGTTTCAGCCCGCTTCGCATCTACCTGTGCCACCATCAAAAAAGACGGCATAATAAGCGCATCAAATTCCGGTCATTACTCGACATCGACCATGAAGCCCTCCGAAGCACTCCACACACATCGCGCCGCCATTCGCCGCGTGATCGAGCAAAGCAGGATGCGCAACCCCCGCGTGTTCGGCTCTGTGCTGCACGGAGAGGATACCAGTAACAGCGATCTCGACATTTTGGTTGATCCGCTACCCGGCACAACCTTGCTCGATCTTGGCGCCGTCCAGTTCGAACTTGAAGAGTTGCTCGGCGTATCGGTCGATGTGCTCACCCCCGGCGATCTGCCCGCCAAATTCCGCGACCAGATACTCAAAGAGGCTGCCCTCGTATGAGCTCCGGGAAGCCGTTGCGCCACAACGACTATCTCGACCACATGCTTGAGGCCATCGGACTTATCCGCAGTTACGTCGAAGGCTTTTCCAAGAAAGATTTCCTGGCCGACAGGCGAACCCAACAAGCGGTCATCCTGAATATTGTGATCATCGGCGAAGCCGCCACCAAGCTGGCAGACGAATATCCCGAATTCGTTGCCCTCCATCCCGATGTGCAATGGAAAAGCATGCGTGGTATGCGCAACCGTATGGCGCATGGCTACTTTGATATCAATCTGGATATCGTCTGGGACACGATACAACAATCCATTCCCGCCCTTGGGCTGCAGATTCAACAGCTTCGGCAACACAAAGGCTGAAGTAATCAAGGGGGCGGCCTCGAATTGTTTTTCGATAAACTAGCCGCCTGACCAATTTGCATTTTCATCTGACAACCCATGACCACGCTCATCGCCCTGCTGCGCGGCATCAATATCGGAGGCAACAACCCGTTGCCGATGAAGGAGCTCTCCGCATTGCTGACGGGCATGGGATTGCGCGATGTGCAGACTTACATCCAGAGCGGGAACGTGGTGTTCCGCTGCGACGTGAAAAATCGGGCGGCGCTGGCCACGAAGATCAGCGCTGCGATCGAGGCACAGCACGGCTTTGCTCCGCATGTGCTGCTGCTTGACGCCGCGGAGTTGCGCAAGGCGATGGCGGGCAATCCTTATCCGGAAGCGGAGGCCGATCCCAAATCCCTGAGCCTGCTCTTTCTGGATGAAGCGCCGCCGCATCCCGACTTGAAGTCGCTGGAGGCCATCAGGGCCGACAGCGAACGTTTCAAGCTGGCGGGCAAGGTGTTCTACCTGCACGCACCGGAGGGTTTCGGCCGTTCGAGGCTCGCCGCTCGCGCAGAAAAGCTGCTGGGCGTCGCGGCCAGCGGACGCAACTGGAGCACCGTGTGCAAGCTGGCCCAAATGGCCGGCTGAAAGCTTCCCGGTGCCATAGCCGCCCGGCCCGCATGCCAGGCGGATACCCCCAATGACTTCGGCGGAGTGAACTGAAGGAGTCAGCCTCAGATAGCCCATTGGGGCCATTCTTCCTTTGCTTGTCATCCATATACTATCCAGGCACGTTAAGTAATGTGCACGTGAGCAATTTTCAGGTGCAGTTGCCATAGCGGCTGCTGACGACGCAAGAGCTTGTACTTATATTTTTCATCAGCATGATCCGGTAACTTGGCAGATAGGGGCTGTGCTGCTACCCCAAGCAAGGAGAAGTGAAATGAGTACCCTCGTGATAGATATGAACGGCAGCGATATCGAGCATGCAGTGCCCGCAATCGAAGAGTACGGCGACGAGGTGATGTGTGCGGGATGGAACCCGCAACTCACCCTGGTGGGCGAAAGCCCCGTTGCGCAGACGAACAAGCACGTCAACCTGACAGCCGATCTGGCGAGCGTTGATGTGGATGCTTTTCTGAAAAAGATGTACGAGCTTGAGTGCTGATATCGAGTAGTTCAAAAACGGGCCAAGGGATTTGGCTCCGCAGTGGTAGTCGTGCGACTTGATCGCCCGCAATCAGTAACAGTCCCCTGAACCATAGGTGCTAGACTCAATGCACCTATGGACATCGCAAAAATCGCTACAGAGCTTGAACACACCGGTTACATCGTACTGGCCAGACCGCTGGTGGATAAGCTGCTGGCAGAGTTGTTCACGCGTTGCCACGATGACGACCCCATACGCTTCCATGCCGCGCAGGTGGGCAGAGGTGCGGCAAAGCAGCAAATAGATTCGATACGCGGCGATGTGATCGATTGGCTGGATGCACGCAACAGCACCGACCAGGCTTATCTCGCCTGTATGGAAGAGTTGCGTCTTGGGTTGAATGCGGCACTTTTTCTTGGCTTGTTCGATTTCGAAAGTCACTACGCCATCTACGGCTCGGGCGATGGCTATGCAAAACATTCCGATGTATTGCAGGGCAAGAAGAACCGGATACTTTCCACCGTGCTGTACCTGAATGAAGACTGGCATGCCTGCGATGGGGGTGAGCTGGTTGTCTTCGAGGCGACGGGCAAGACGATCGTCGCGACCGTGAACCCGACCTTCGGCACGATGATCATTTTCCTGAGCGAGTCTTTTCCGCATGAGGTCCTCACCTCTCACGCCACCCGCCGCAGTATCGCCGGCTGGTTTCGCGTCAGCGGCAGCTGATCCTGTCTGGCCGTAAAACTTGCTTTTTCAGCATGCGTTAGCCGGTTACCACCCGGTTTTTGCCGATTGCTGCAAGAATGAATCCTCGGCATGAAGGTGCATGCCCCTACAACAAGGAGAGAAACATGGCTGCCAAAAAGATATTGATGCTGGTCGGTGATTTCGTCGAGGATTATGAGGTGATGGTTCCGTTCCAGGCGCTGCTTGCGGTCGGCCACACGGTGCATGCGGTGTGCCCGGACAAAAAGGCGGGCGACAGCGTCGCCACCGCGATCCATGATTTTGAAGGCCAACAGACTTATTCGGAAAAGCGCGGGCACAACTTCGGGCTCAACGCCACGTTCGCCGATATCAAGGCGGAATCCTACGATGCGCTGGTGATACCCGGCGGCCGCGCCCCGGAGTATCTGCGCCTGAATCCGCGGGTGCTGGATATCGTGCGCCACTTCTTCAGTGCCAACAAACCTGTCGCGGCGATCTGTCACGGTGCGCAGATCCTGGCGGCGGCGGGCGTGCTCAAGGGCAAGCGTTGCTCGGCCTATCCGGCTTGCAGCCCCGAAGTGGTGCTGGCCGATGGGAAGTTCGCCGAGATCGCGATTGACGCCGCAGTGACCGACGGCAACCTGGTGACTGCCCCGGCCTGGCCCGCACATCCGGCCTGGATCGGCCAGTTCCTCAAGGTACTGGGAACCCGCATCGAACTCTGACGCTTTCATTCGCAGCTGAAACAGTGCTAAATTGCCCCGTGGGAATACAACGGTATTCCCACTGATCCTGACAGGGAGATTAGGCAATGTGCAAAATTTTCATCAGCGCAGACCCCGAGTTGTATCGTTGTCGTTCAAGGTCATTGAGGCTCTCCGGCGTCGCCACGAGCATCCGTCTGGAGAACCAGTTCTGGCAGGTGCTGGAGGAGATCGGCCGACGCGATAGTCTGAGTATCGCGCAGCTCATCTCCCGCCTGTACGACGAGCTGGCCGATACCGGCGGCGACTGCACCAACTTCAGTTCATTCCTGCGCGTCAGTTGCCTGCGCTACCTGGCGCTGCAATTGTCCGGCCGTATTCCTGCCGATATCGAGGTGCCCATACGATCGCTGGACGCAGACTGGGTTCTTGCCGGAGAGAAACGATCTCAGCCTTTGGGTGAAAAGATCGCTTTCTGCGCTCCATAGCGATCGATGGATCAATAGTCTCCAGCAACACCCGTCGTATTGGCTCGCACAACATCAATGCTTCTACCGTAACGACTACTGCCTGAATACCGGTTTGTACGTATATATTTCATTTACATAATGGACTAGCTTGTATGCAGGGCGTGTGTTGGTGCGCCCCGCTAGGAGGTGTGACATGGCTAGCATCGTATTGAATGTAAATGGATGCGATACCGAGCATGATTCGCTTATGCTCAAAGAGTACGGCGAGGAAGTGATGTGTGCAGGGTGGAATCCGCAACTTGCACTGGTGGGCAAAGACTCCGTCGAACAGATCGGCAAACACCCGGATGAACGAGTACTTGTCGCGGCTCCCGATGTTGCCGATTCCGCTCCGGAGGAAGTGATCGATAGCGTCAGATTCCTGCGATCGGGAATTATCCCGCAATGCCCGTAAACAGAAGATCTGAAGGCTATTGAACATCCGAAAGACAGCGCGACTGACAAGTCGGGCCGACATATTCCCTTCATTTGTGTGCCGTAACCTATTCCGGCACTGCACGATCCCTGAGCCAGTCCATTGCGGATCGGTCAGGTTAGACGTACCATAATATTAGTAATTTCTAATATTTAAGGAGTCGATCATGGATATGGAGCAAACAAGCACGCTCGGCGAGCAAGCCTACGAGAAAGCCCTCGAATACGAGCTGGCCTACGGTTGCTGCCCGCAGTGTGTTCTGGCGACCGTGCAGGAGACTGTCGGGATCGTTGACGACCAGACGGTGAAGGCCAGCCACGGCCTTTCGGGCGGCGGCGGCCTGCTCGGCGAAGGCGTCTGCGGAGCACTCACGGGCGGGTTGATGGCATTGAGCGCAAAGTACGGTCGCGACCGCGACAAACTGGGCAGTGGACGTCACATCAACAATTTCATGAAGGCTAAAGAACTCACCGAGCGTTTCCGCCAGGAGTTCGGCGGCGTCACTTGCCAGCAGTTGCAGCAGCAGTTCACAGGGCGCACCTATGACATGTGGAATGCCGAAGAATACAAGGCGTTCGACAAGGCCCGCGGTCAGCAATGCGCCCATGCAACGGGGACGGTGACGAAGTGGGTCGTCGAGATGCTGTAATGCCCCAGACAAAAGATACATTGCAGGAGAGCATTGCGCAGCAGCGCACTGAGCTTTTGCAAATCATGCAGGAGCCGCTGCAGCAACTTGCGGCACGTTGTCACCCAGCCTGGTCTGACCGCGCAAGACTCGATCAGGTATTGAGCGAAGGATTGAAAACACTGCCTTTCGGCAGGTCGCTTTATGCACTGGATACCAATGCGATCCAGATCAGCAGCAATGTCAATGCCGAAGGATTGATACTGGCCTCCTTCGGCCGGGACCGTTCAAGGCGACCTTACATGAGCGCAGTGTTGCCGATTGCAGGCACGCTGCTTTCGGAAGCTTATATCAGCCTGCTCGGGCGGCGCCCTTCGCTGACTGCCGTGCAGATCGTGCGCGATCTGTCGGGAACGGTGCTGGGATTCATCGGCGCCGATTTCGATCTGCGCGACCTCCCGCTGACGCGCAAACTGTACGACGAGCCGGTATTCTGGCAACAACTCAAGGGCGACCCTTCCATACGCAACACGGTCTTTCACCAGAATCGGGCCGAAAGTGTGATGGATCAGCATATCGAAACCGTGCTGGGGGTGATCGAGGAATTGATGGTTTATCACGGTGTCTATCATGTGATCTTGCACTTCTCCAGCAGCCGGGCTGTTATCTGGGTGATGGAAGATCCTTACCGTTACCGCCTGCTCGACATCGACGCATTGAACGACCCGGATATCTGCCTCGCCTACCCCAGAACACCTTATCCGGATAATGCGCTGGTGCCGCGTGACCGTATACGCCCCGTGCTGGATTTGTTTCGCAAGCTGCGATACATGGACGATATGTTCTACCTGCGTTCAGGCACCCTGAATCTCTTTAACGGCATCGTCGGCCTCACTTTTTCGTGCGACGGTTCGCATTACATTCCCCACGATGAGTTTTTGAGTGCGGGATATGATTTCTGGATCGGCAACAAATAACCGACGAAGACAACGCGCTGGCCCGGCTCAGTCTATGCTATCCAGCTTCCCGCCCGTGGCAAGACTTGATATCTTGGCCAGCACAACGGAAAGTTCTTTTACTTTGGTTTCCAGCACGGCCAGCTTGTTGGCCATCTCGATCTTTTTTTCCTGGTCCTGCCTGACGTTTTCCCTGAGCTGCTCAATCATCTTCATGTATTCGATGAGTTTCTGCTTTTCTTCTTCAAGCTGGGCATTTTTTCTGGCGAGCTGGCTCTCTTCAACTGTGGTCAATTTATTCAGTTGAGCCTGCTGCTCGGCCATCTTCCTGACCATCTCGGTGCTCTTTTCCTGCTCCTGCCTGGTGCTTTCCCTGAGCTGCTCGATCATTCTCATGTATTCGAGCGATTTTTTCTTCTCGTCTTCAAGCTGGATGTTTTTCTTGACGAGTTGGCTCTCTTCCACTTCATCCAGCTTGTTCAATCTGGCTTGCAGTTCGGCTGTCTTTGCCTGTTCCTGCTTGAGGCTCTCACGCAGTTGCACGATGGTTTTCAGAAGATCGAGCGACTTGCTGCGCTCTTCTGCGAGCAGCGCATCTTTCTTGGCAACAAGTTGCTGAGCTTTGTTTTCATCCGCAACATTGCTTTTCTCGACATCGTTTTTGGCGGCATCGGTGAAAGTGCGAAGTTTAAATGTCTTATCCATATCAGCCATTTTCGTCAATTCCGGATTGATACGCAACACGGCGCAAACTTGAATGCTTGCGAATGTTGGACCTGTTCAAGCACATGAGCAAGTCTCATCTATTTGCTTTGCACATCGACCGGAGCGGACAACTGATCGATTGCTGCCGGTGGTGGAGTCGCGGCACCGTGCGTGCCCAAGGGAGCCGTCAATTGAATGATGTCGGCCGGGCTGCTTGCAGACTGCGACGGTGCAACCGGAGGTGTCGCAGTGACAGGGGCAACGATCAGCTTCGGCGGCGGCAGCTTGACCGGCGGCGACGCCTCTATCGTATTCGGGGATGCGTTGATTGCCGCAGGTTGCGTTGCTTGAGGCTTGCCATCTGCCAACGGCTGGGGTTTGACGGGCTGAGCAACCACAGGTCTCCTTTGAACCATACGCGGTTTTGGTTGCAGCGCAGGCGGTTTCTCAGTCTGAGTCTCATTTTTCTGCAAATCTATTGCCGATTCTGATGCACTCTTCGTGACGATGGCCGGCTTATCGGACTCGACTTGAGCCTGTCTTTCAGGCTCTTTCCTTGCCGCCGGAGGAATCTCGGGCGAGGCGATGTTCTCAGACTGGAATGTCGGAGAGCTGACCTTCGCTTTTGCCCGAACAGGCGGGGTGAGGTCTTCGCTCTGCACCGGTTCCGTTTGTTGCGGGGCAAGCAGGCCCTGCCAGACAACAGCAGCCGAGATCACGATGGCCATTATCCCGGCCAGCCACAATACGCGGCGGGTATTGTCATGCCTGCGGACGATGCGAACCTTGGCCTTGCCAAAGATCGTATGGGTGATTTTCGCATCGCCAATCTCTGTCCAAATGCTCGGTCGTGCATTGCTTGTCAGCAGTTGGCGGTCTGGAATATCGAGCTGGTTGACATCTTGACTCATTGGTTCTGCTCCGTGAATAGTGCAGTTCGGCAGTCACATCATAGCAAGTAATGGAAGGGTTACAACCGGGGAGTCGATAACGGTTTTTCTGGCGCCCTGCGGGTCCGTAATATCCAAAGCATTCAAGCCGGAATCGCATAGGCGGGCTTTCCGGTTTTAGGATATTGTCCGGCTAATTCGACAAGGGGACGATATGAAGCATCGCGTATTGATTCTGGGGCATGGCAAGATGGGGCATGCCATGGAATGTCTGGTGTCCGGGCGGCACGATGTCCGCATCTGGTGCATGGAAGAGAAAGGCGAAGCACCGCTGGAGGATCTGGTCGCATGGGCGCAGGTGATCCTGTTCTGCCTACCGGTGAATCCGCACCATGAAATCGTCACTCGAATCGCGCCATATCTTGCGCAAGGCAGCCTGTGCCTGACTATCGCCAAGGGACTGGATGAATCGGGACGGACTGCAGCTCAGGTGTATGAGTGCGTGCTCACGGGCGGTCATCACTACGGCGTGATCTACGGTCCGATGATCTCGGAGGAGATCAGAACGGGGCGCCATGCTTTTGCCGATGTGGTGTTGTCCGACACTGCGGACTTTCAAGTAATATTCGATCTGTTTCTGGGAACCAAACTGATTTGCGAACAGGCATCGGACATGCACGGCAGGAGCTGGTCGGTGATCCTGAAGAACGTGTACGCGATCATGTTCGGTGTCGCAGACGAACTGAAACTGGGAAACAATATGCGCGGTCATCTGATGGTGACCGCCATCTCGGAGTTGTCCGGTATCGTGCAATCGTTCGGCGGTCGGGCGCACACACCCTACAGTTATGCAGGACTGGGAGACCTGCTGACGACGGCCACCAGCGAAGATTCTCATCACCATGCGCTCGGTCGTCAATTGGTACGCGGCGAGTGGTCCAACATCTCCGGTGAGGGAGTGCATACTTTGCAGATGGTGGTGAAGCATCATCTTTTCGATTGGCGAGCTTTTCCCCTGTTCACCCTGGCACACGATATCGTCACTGCACCGGAAACACTGCATGAACGGGTCGAGGATTATTTGAAGCAATTGAGGGAAAGGGTAAGTTGCGCGATATGAAGACGGTCGTTTTGCACCGCTTAAAAACACAGCCAGAAGGGTCAATCCGGCGTGTGCGCCAATCCGGACATTACGGCGTAAGATGATGCGTTCATTTTGGTGATTCAACCTGCGTTACTTTAGATGCAGCGAGTTAGGTATGTTTGTTTTGGCAAACGGTTTAACGAGCCTGACAATTAGAAGGAGCGGACATGAAGCATCACAAATACATCATAGTCGGCGGCGGCATGACTGCCGATTCAGCCATCCACGGTATCCGGAAAATCGACAATAGCGGCAGCATTGCCTTGTTCTGCGATGAAAGCGATCCTCCCTATGACCGCCCTCCCCTGTCCAAATCGCTATGGACGGGCAAGCCCTTCTCCTCCATCTGGCGCAGTCCCAATGGCCTGGATGTCGACATGCATCTGGGCAAGAAAGTGGTCGCGCTTGATGCTTCCAAAAGGACGGTGACCGATGATGCGAGAAACACCTGTTCTTATGAAAAGTTGTTGCTCGCCACGGGTGGCACGGTACATCAACTGCCGGACGCAAACGGGAGCGTGATCTATTTCAGGACCGCGGGCGATTACCGCAAGCTGCGCGCGTTGTGTGAACACGGCTCGGAGTTTGTCGTGATCGGCGGAGGCTTTATCGGTTCGGAAGTGGCTGCCGCACTTGCCATGCAAGGTAAACAGGTCACCATGATCTTTCCTTCAAACGGGATCGGATCGCGTGTCTATCCGCCGTCGCTCGTGGCGTTCCTGAATTCCTATTACGAAATGAAGGGAGTCAAGCTGCTCGATTCGGAAAGCGTCAAATCGGTGCGGACAGCGGGAAGCAAGACGATAGTGACCACGGGAAAAGGCGTCGAGATCTCTGCCAACGGCGTGGTGGCCGGCCTCGGCATCCAGCCCAACACCGCGTTGGCCGAGCAAGCCGGTCTCATCGTGGACAACGGGATCGTGATTGACGAGCTGCTGCGCACCAGCAATCCCGACATCTATGCAGCGGGAGACGTGGCGAATTTTTACAGTGCCGCACTGGACAAGCGCATGCGCGTGGAACATGAAGACAACGCCAATGCCATGGGAGAATTGGCGGGCAGGAACATGGCCGGGCAATCCGACATCTACAGCCATCAGCCCTACTTCTATTCCGACCTGTTCGACCTGGGCTACGAAGCGGTGGGTGAACTCGATTCGACACTTGATATCGTCGAAGACTGGAAGGAGCCGTTCCGCAAGGGTGTCATCTATTATTTGCGCGACGGCCGGGTGCGCGGCGTCCTGTTGTGGAACACCTGGGGACAGGTTGCCGCCGCGACACAGTTGATTGCGGAAAAAAAACAGCATTCCAGTTCAGCGCTGGTGGGGAAAATAAGCGATTAGGCTCGCTTCCGAGATAGTGTAAATTACCGGACGGTCGCAATCGGCATGCACCGACTCAGTCGGGTGGCCCCATTGCGTCGCATTTGAACATTCCCTGCGCCACGGTAATTGAAAGCTATCCAGGACATGCCCCATCTCGTTGTTTCCATCTCCGGCCACGGCTTCGGCCATGTCGCACAGACCGCTCCCATCCTGAACCTGCTGCATGAACGCGTACCGAAGTTGCGCCTGACTGTGCGCTCCACGGTACCGCTCGCACATCTGCGTTCGCTCATCCGCATACCTTTCGATCATCTGACCAGCGAGGGCGACATCGGCATGCTGATGTCGTCGGCGCTGGACGTGCGCGCAGAGGATAGCCGAGCGGCTTACCGGGCTTTCCATGCGGATTGGGACCCGCGCATCGCCGATGAGGCACGTCTGCTGCACGATCTCGGTGCGGATATGGTGTTCTCCAACGTCGGTTATCTGCCGCTGGCCGGAGCGCAGCGGGCAGGCATTGCAAATGCGGCACTATGCTCTTTGAACTGGTTCGATATCTATCGGCACTATTGCGGCGACGACGCCATTGCTGCGCAAATGCTTTCCTGCTACGCCAATGCCGATGCCTTTCTGCGCACCACGCCGGGCATGGCGATGAGCAATCTGCCCAACCTCGTTCCGGTCGCACCCATCGCGGCCGTTGGCACCAACCGGCGCGATGAATTGAGTCGCCATTTGAAATTGTCGCAGGAAGAAAAGCTGGTGCTGGTCAGTATGGGCGGTATCGCCAGCCGTTTGCCTGTCGAGCGCTGGCCGCGCATAGACGGCGTGCGCTGGCTGGTGCAGGAGAGCTGGCAAGTTGTGCATCCGGACGCCGTCGTGCTGGAATCGCTGCCGATGAATTTCATCGATCTGCTGGCCAGCTGCGATGCGCTGCTGTGCAAACCGGGTTATGGCAGTTTCGTCGAAGCCGCATGCAGCGGAAAGCCAGTATTGTTCGTGACTCGAGAGGGTTGGCCCGAAGCACCGCCCTTGACCGAATGGCTGGGACAGCACGGTGTATGCCGGGAGGTTACGCGCATACGGATGGAAAACGGGGATATCGCGGGCGCGCTGTTGGACCTCTGGTCTGCACCTGCGGCCGTCCCGCCAAAGCCGGATGGCGCGGCACAGGCGGCGGACTGGATCAGCCGCCGACTATCTCTTTCGGGGTATTGATTTCGCCCGGCCTGCACGGCAGGATGAAGCTATTCTAACTTCCAGAGGCGGACGCCATCATGATCGAGTACATTTTTTTCGACATCCCACTGCGCGACAAATTCGTATCCTATGTCGAAAAACGAGGAGTGCAGTACACGGCCCCCGAGGACAACATGGGAATGGTGGTGGCGATCCCCGAGGACATACCAGAGCGTGTATCGGACGACATCGAAAAATATTACACAATGCTCGAAGACGAGCAGGAAACGCAGAGCGAGACGGAAGGCGACCTGAACCGCCTGGCCGGATTCAATTTCACCCTGCCGAACGGCGAACCGCGCATGCTGCCGCTGCAAATCGAAATGGCCAACCGACTGCTGGCGCATTTCAGTCTGGATGAGATTCAGTATTTGCTGAATGCCGTGGCGGAATGCACGGTGAACCCGAACGACGACCATCTGTGTCACATACTCGCCGCCCGGAGCCAGAAAAACGGTTAGGCCGGTTCGGCCTGCTTAGTGGTGGTGTCCACCGTCGCCATGCACGTGACCATGTGACAATTCTTCGGCTGTGGCCGCGCGCACGCCGGTCACCGTGCCGGCGAATACCAGAGCCTTGCCGGCCAGCGGATGGTTGCCATCCACGGTGACTTCATCGTCGGTGACTTCAGTGACGGTATAGAGCACATAGTCTTCATCGTCGTCGCCTTCAGCGCCGCCTTCAAATTGCATGCCGACAGCGACATCCTTGGGGAACATGGCGCGCGGTTCGGCGCGCACAAGATCGTGTTCATATTCGCCAAAAGCGTCGTCCGGTTCCATGCTGACGGAGAATTTATCGCCCACGGCTTTGCCGTGCAGGGCTTCCTCGACAAGGGGGAAGATGCCATCGTAACCGCCGTGCAGGTAGCTGATAGGGTCGCCATTCTTTTCCAACAGGGCGCCGCTGGCGTCGGTCAGTTCATAAGTCAGCGAGACAACGGCGTTCTTTTCAATCTTCATTTCATTTCCTTTATCAGTTTAAGAATCTCCTGGGGGTGTCCGTGGGCATGGACACCGTACAAGACATGGCGCAGCTCGCCCATTTTGCCGATGACGAAAGTGGAGCGCTGGATGGAGAGTTTCTTGTGACCATCCACTTCCTTCTCGTACAACACGCCGTATTTCCTGCAAACACGCCCGTCGGTGTCGGACAACAACTGCACCGAAAGACCGTACTTGTCGCGAAAGGTGGCGTGGCTGATGCAATCGTCGCGGCTGATACCGACCACGATGGTGTCGTACTTGGCAAACTCTTCTTCGCAATCGCTGAATTCGTTCGCCTCCATCGTGCATCCCGGCGTATCGTCCTTGGGATAGAAATACAGCACGATGTTCTTGCCGCGTTGCTCGCTCAGGCTGAACATCTGCATGTCTGCATCCGCCAGCTCGAATTGCGGCGCATCTGTTCCTGTTTGTAGCTGTACTACCTGTAGTGGCATAGCGCCCTCCTGCCGGAGCATTCTAACCGAGTTTCATTTTGTACCAAACGGTTTCGCGGAGATTATAATTACCAGATGAATATTAAATTAACCCTGCTCGGCGGTCTGACCGTCAACGAATTTCTGCGCGACTATTGGCAGAAGAAACCTTTGCTGATCCGCCAGGCTGTGCCCGGTTTCAAGGGCCTGCTCGATCCGCAACAATTGATCGATCTGGCATGCGTTGCCGATGTGCAGGCACGTCTGGTTACGTACCAGCGCAAACAGTGGAAATTGCGCCACGAACCTTTCGAACCGGCAGATTTCGAGGGGTTGTCGAACAAGGGAAAATGGTCGGTGCTGGTGCAGGGTGTCAATCACTTCCTGCCGAAAGGCGCCGAACTGGCAAAGCAATTCAACTTTATCCCGCATGCGCGGTTCGACGACCTGATGGTGAGCTATGCGCCCAAAGGCGGAGGGGTCGGCCCGCATTTCGATCCTTACGATGTTTTCCTGCTGCAAGGTCTGGGGCATCGGCGCTGGCAGATATCCACGCAAAAAGACCGCACACTGGTCGAGGGTGCGCCGTTGCGATTGCTGCAAAATTTCAAAGTGGAACAGGAATGGGTATTGGAGGCGGGCGACATGCTGTATCTACCGCCCCAATGCGGCCATAACGGCATCGCAGAAGACGACTGCATGACCTATTCCATCGGTTTTCGCACTCCCTGGTACCAGGAGTTGGCGGAACAGTTTCTGGTTTATCTGCAAGACCGCATCGAGATTGAAGGCATCTATGCCGACCCTGGCCTGAAAGCACAGAAGCATCCGGCCGAGATCAGTGCGGACATGCTGCAACAAGTCGGACGCGCTATCCGCAAGGTGAAGTGGGACGACGAAGATGTTGCCAACTTTCTGGGTTGCTACCTCTCCGAACCCAAACCCCACATTTTCTTTGACACGCCCGTCAAGCCCTTGGCCGAAGAACGTTTCGGGCAGGCGGTACAAAAGAACGGAGCCACGCTCGATCTCAAAACCCAGATGCTGTGCCATGACAGCACAATATTCATCAATGGCGATGCGCATCAGGTCGGCATGGGCTGCTACCGCATACTGCGCGAACTGGCCGACGCAAGGAGCCTGCCAGCCGCATGCAAGCTCACGCGGGAAGCCACGGATCTGCTATATCAATGGTATCTGGATGGATATCTGGTACCGGGCAAAAGATAATACGGGATTCGATCTTGAGCAACGACGCCCTGCAGCATTCAACGTTTGACGGTGTGGCCGACTACATCGCCGCGCTCGATACAGTGTGTTCATCGGCACAACGTACGCTGAATATCTTCGAACAGAACTTTGAAGGCATCGGTTTCAATACCGAAGCGCGTTTCGATATGTTGCACCGCTTTCTGCTTTCCAGCCCGATCAACCGCCTTAACCTGCTGGTTCACGATCCGCAATATCTGATCCGCTATTGTCCGCGCATGATGATATTGCTCCGCCAATTCGGTAACAGCATGTCCATCTACCAGACAACCAAAAGCCTGCTGCACATTTCAGACCCTTTTGCTGTTGCGGATAATGCCAATTACGTGCGCCGCTACCACTTTGACGATATGCGCGGACTGTTAGCCAGAAACGATCCCGAAGAGGCACGCCGACTCAATTCACGCTTCAACGAAATGTGGACTTCGTCCCATCCCTGTGCGTCAGGTACAACGCTTGGGCTATAGTAAGCGCATGTTCACTGATATTTTGCAGGGATGGTGGTAGAATACCGCGCCTTTCGCAACGAGGGAGACTTTGGCGAATGGGTACCAAACAAATTTAGCACTCCCGTAATTTTTAAATCAACCGAAGGAAATGAAATGAAATTGACCTCTCTGATCGCTGCCGTTTTGGCTCTGTCTTTGGCCGCTTGTGGCAAACAAGCTGAAGCTCCCGCACCTGCTCCTGCTCCTGTTGCCGCTCCTGCACCAGCTGCTTCAGCTCCTGATGCCGCTTCCGCAGTTGCTGCTCCTGCTGCTTCCGAGCCGGCTGCCGCCGCTCCTGCTGCAAAGTAAGAAGCTGATCCAGCTTGATAAAAAAGCCGACGCAAGTCGGCTTTTTTGTTTCTGAAAATTCCTAATCAGGAAATCTCGCACCAGTCCAATCCCAATTCCTGCGTAGCCACGGCGATCCGGTCCGTAGTGCAGCCTAATGCTCTGCTTAGCGCTTCCACTGCCAGATCGATCGCATTGTTCTTGCGGCTCAGATGCGCTGCAACAATATGCTGCAATCGGCTGTTGTCCAAGCGCGCCAGCAAAGCAGCAGCATCGTCATTGTTAAGGTGTCCGTAACGCCCGCCGACACGCTGTTTCAGATTGTAGTGATAATCGCCCTCGGCAAGCATCCGGGCGTCGTGGTTGCATTCCAGTACCAGCGCATGACAACCGCTCAAGGTCGCTTCGATATGCGGCGTTGAACTGCCGGAATCGGTGAGCACTCCCAGCCTGAAAGTTCCATCACTGAACACGTATTGCACCGGTTCCGCCGCATCGTGCGGCACGGGATAAGGCTGCACCCGAACCTCACCGATCTCAAATGGCAGGTGCGGATTGATCTCGGTGATGGAAAGTTCGTCGAACGAAGTGTTTTGGGTGCGCAAGGTGCCGTGGGTCAGCCATACCGGAATGTTGAATTTGCGAGCCAGACGCGCCACGCCGGAAATGTGATCGCCGTGTTCGTGCGTGACCACGATTCCGTTGAGTTGTTCGGCTTGCAGTCCAAGACGCGCCAATCGCGACATTGTCTCGTTTAGCGAAAAACCGCAATCGAGCAGGACATGGGTTTGCCCGACTTGTACAACGAGGGCATTGCCCTCGCTGCCGCTACCGAGAAGTGCGAACCGCATCTCCGCGAGGAGGGCGAGACTGGTCGCCGGTATTGCTTTTGTCCATGTTTTGGAACAGCACATCTACGAGTCGCGTAGTTTCCGCGCTGCTCTTGCCATCTTGATCCACAATGGTGACTTCACTGCCTGAGCCAATTTCACGCACCACGACCTGATAGTCAGGCTGCTTCTTTTTATCTTTATCAGGCGCTGCCGCAACAAAATAGATACCTTTGCTTCTGTCCTTGTCCGTTGTAACGAGACGAGCATGATCCAGTGCCAACCCGACCCTGCGCCAGCTTCGATCGAACGGATCATCCAGCAATATACTCTTTGTGCCATTGCCTTCCTGCAACTTGGCAGTTGGCGCCTTGACCGGTTGCGGAGCCGGAGTTGCCGCAACCGGTGCACTCGCCGGGTTCACGCAAGGCTGTTCCGCCTTCCTGGTATATTCCGAATAGCTGGCGACCTTTTCCCCGTCTGTCCCGGGAATGATGTAACGCTGTTCCGTCTCTGGAACAGTCAGATCGGGAGGGACTTCCAGCGACGGTGTTTGCACCGCTCCAGCTTTATAATCCACCGGTTTCCGGTCGAACATGCTGAACATGCCGCATCCCGCGAGTAACGATGTTGCAACGAATCCAAATACGACGTTCCTTAACTTCATGTTTTTTCCTATTAAATGACGCCAGCCTGACGCATGGCGGCTTCCACCGCCGGTTGCGCTCCGGCAGTCAGCGGAGTCAATGGCAAACGCAGGGCATTCTTCATCTTGCCCATGCGCGCCACCGCCCACTTTACCGGTATCGGGTTGGCTTCAACGAACAGGTTGCGATGCAAGCCGAGCAGGCGGAAATTGATCTCGCGTGCTTTGGCGAGTTCGCCATTCAATGCAGCAGTACACATCTCGTGCATCAGCCTGGGCGCGACGTTGGCAGTCACCGAAATCGAGCCATGTGCCCCAAGCAGCATCAACGCCAGCGTGCTGGCATCATCCCCGCTGTATATGGCGAAATCCTTGGGCGCTTTCTGCAACAGGTCGCTGCCGCGCGAAATATCGCCGGTCGCCTCCTTGATGCCGACGATGTTCCTGATCTGCGCAAGGCGCAGGACTGTGTCATTGTGCAAGTCTGCACCCGTGCGTCCCGGCACGTTGTACAGGATATGCGGCATGTCCACCGCTTCGGCGATGGCTTTGAAGTGCTGGTAAAGACCTTCCTGGGTCGGCTTGTTGTAATAGGGAACCACGGTGAGGGATGCGTCCGCTCCGGCCTTCCTGGAAAAAGTGGCCAGCTCGATCGCTTCCTTGGTCGAGTTCGCGCCGGTTCCGGCGATGACAGGGACACGCTTGGCAGAATGCTTCACCGCTTCGGCGATGAGCAACTCGTGCTCTGCCACATCGACAGTGGGGGATTCGCCGGTGGTACCGACCACCACGATGGCGTCGGTGCCTTCGGCTATATGGAAATCGATCAACGCGCGGAAGGCCGCCAAATCCAGGCTGCCGTCCTCTTGCATCGGCGTGACGATCGCTACGAGACTACCTTTGATCATGTTTCTCTGCCACAAAAATAAAGATGGCATTCTACCCTATTCGCCCCGCCCTACGCGACAAGAGCGGCACCCGTGTGGAATAATGCAGGCAACTGGAATCCATTTGATCATGCCCTCCCTCACCTTGGCCCATCTGCAACCCGGCGATATCGCCACCATCGTCTCCATCCAAGCCGAAGAAGCATTGCATCTGCGTCTGCAGGCACTGGGATTCCGCAGCGGGAAGCAGATCGAGCTGATACGCAAGGCCAGTTTTTCCGGTCCTTTGCAGGTGCGCATCGGCACCACCGACATCCTGCTGCGCCGCAACGAGGCCGAGAAGATCAAAGTGTGCCAGGCATGAAGCGCATCGCTTTACTGGGCATGCCCAACACGGGCAAGTCCACCCTGTTCAACCGCATGACAGGCGGTGCCGCCCGCGTGGGCAACTGGCCAGGCATCACTGTTGAACTTCTCAGCGGCAGGATTCTTCTCGGTTCGGACATGGTGGAGATCATCGATCTGCCCGGCATTTACGATCTGCATGGTTTTTCCGACGACGAGCAGGTGGTGCGCCATTTCATTCATGACAACGTACCCGACCTGGCGCTCGTCATACTGAATGCCACGCAGATCGAACGCCAGATGAGCCTGCTGCTGCAACTCAAACAGCTCAACATGAACCTCGTGGTCCTGCTCAACATGGCGGACGAGGCCAAGAAATACGGCATCAGCATCGACAGCCGAAAAATGACAGAAATGCTGGGCATACCTATCTTCCTGCTCAGCGGAAAATACGGCACAGGCTACCAGGAAGCACTGCAGGCCATCGCCAAGGCATTGCGCTACCCCACGCCCGGCATGGCGGAAGAACTGCGCAGCCAGCTGGAAGTGGACGAACACATCGAATCCGAGATGGCGCGCATCTTGAAGCATGCCGTGCAAGTTCCGGCGCAATTGCCGGAGAACCTTACGGACAAACTCGACCGCGTGATGCTGCATCCGTGGCTCGGGCTGCCGATCTTCTTCGCCATCATGTACCTGCTGTTCCAGGGCATCTTTTTCCTCGGCCAACCGCTGCAAGCCTGGGTGGCCGAGGCGCTCGGCTGGCTGCGCGAGACCGCGCTTAACCCCGCCCTCTCCGGCTTGCCTGTCTGGCTTTCCGGTTTGCTGCTGGACGGGATTTACAACGGCGTTGCCACCGTCGCTGCCTTCGTGCCCATCATCATCCTGTTCTTCCTGTTCATGGCCATGGTTGAAGACAGCGGTTATTTGTCGCGCGCAGCCTTCCTGATGGATGCGCTGATGGCGAAGATGGGATTGGACGGACGCGGCTTTGTGATGCTGCTGATGGGTTTTGGTTGCAATGTGCCCGCACTCATGGGTACGCGTGTGATGCGTTCGCGCAGCCTGCGACTCCTCACCATGCTGGTGATTCCGTTCTCGCTTTGTTCGGCGCGCTTGCAGGTATTCGTGTTCATCACCGCCGCGTTGTTTTCTTCCAAAGCCGCGCCGCTAGTACTGTTCAGCCTCTACTTGTTCAGCTTCGCCACGGCCATCGTCACCGCCTTGCTGTTCAAGAATAGCTTCAAGAACAACGAACCCTTCGTGCTCGAACTGCCGCCGTACCGGTTTCCCACTGTGCGCCAGATGCTGCTGCGCGGTTGGCTGGAAGTGACTCACTTCTTGCGCCGGGCCACGCAATTTATCGTTGCCGGCGTCGTGCTGGTATGGCTGCTCACGCATTTGCCGACCTCGGCTGCTCCCGCAAGCTCAGGCACACTGGCCGGAATGATAGGCAGCCTGCTGCACCCGATCTTCGCCCCCATCGGCATCAACGACCAACTTACCATCGCTTTGATCTTCGGTTTCGTCGCGAAGGAGATCGTCATCGGCTCGCTGGCTGTCATCTACGGATTGAGTGGTGATGCACTGGGCAGTGCGCTGGGACAACAACTGGATTGGGTACAGGCCTACAGTTTCATGCTGTTCACCCTGATTTACACGCCCTGCCTCTCGGCGATCGCCACCTTGCGCAGCGAATCAAAAGACCTGCGTTACACACTGTTCGCGCTCAGCTGGTCGCTGGTTCTGGCATGGGTAGTCAGTTTTGTCTTTTACCAGGGAGCGCGCGCGCTGGGGTATTGAACGTGCGAAACCGGAATTACGGTTTTTTCCAGGCTTGATCGAGCAATTCCTGCGCTCTTGAATATTTCGCCTTGGCCTCGTCCAGATTCTTTTTTGAAACTGCCGCTTTCTGTCTGTCGTCAGACAAACGGTTCTGCGCCTCGGTCAACCGCTTTTCAGATTCGGACACATGTTGCAGGTTGTCCTTGTACTCCGCATCAGCCTTGTCCAGGTTCCCGCGAGCGTATTCGACACCTATTTGTTGTGCCGAAACATCCTTGGCTTGTGCCAGGGATGTCATCGAAAGCAAAGCGAGAATCACAGCAAGTTTCAGCACGTTCTACGATCGGCCATTAAAACGTGAACTGCACACCGGCGAGCACTCCGCTTACCAGAACCGCGTCCGCATTCGTTGCCTTTACCGTAAATACTGTTTTGCGATATCCGGCATAAACCTGAACCTGCGGAGAGACGGAGAACTCGGCGCGCGCGCCGTATTGCTGGAATTGCTTGGCATCGCCGAAAGTAATGATCTGGGGACCGTAATAGAATTCACCCGCAAATGCCAGACGGCGCTCGGCAGGTAGCTCATAGCGAACTTGCGCCCCCAGTGCGACTGCGGAAGTATTTTGCCTGCTTGGTGTTTCCCTGATCGTGGCAGCAACCGCTTTTGCGCCAATACCGATGGTTAGCCCCGGTACCTTAACCTCGTCATTCGCCACCAGCAGTCCCACACCGCCCATGACACTGTTGACATCGTTGTACAGCAAATCTGCATAAACCTCGGACTTGCCCGCAAGCGTGGTGGGAACACCGTACTTGAACTCGGCGGCATGATTACCCAGCCCAATGTCCATGGTATCCGCTGCGGCGATGGTAGTCACAGACATCAACGAGATTGCCAGAATTTTGCGCAACATAACTTTCACTCCCAAGAGATTACAAGATGATTCGAATTTGGCGGAGGCGGTGAGATTCGAACTCACGGAGGACTTTCATCCTCGCTAGTTTTCAAGACTAGTGCCTTCAACCGCTCGGCCACACCTCCAAAAACCTGCAAGGTGCCAACCTAAGGTTTTGGTTTCACTCGAAAGTTCCATTACCCGATAAATGGCTGGCACACAATGGCGCGCATGATACCTGAAATACCCCGTGTTCCCAAAGCACTAAGGTTGCAACTTTTACACTGCTTCTGTAGTCTCACTCCCGTAATTGAATCAGAACTGTCTTTTAAAGGAGCAACTCAATGCAATACGAAACCCCATCCGTACTACCAACCTCGGCGCAAGTAGCCGACCAGAACAAGGTTCTGCGCAACACTTACATGATGCTGGCGCTGACCATGATCCCGACGATCATCGGCGCTTTCGTTGGCACCTCGATCAACTTCTCGTTCATGGCGGGACACCCCATCATGGCCTCGTTGCTGATGTTCGGCACAATGATGGGGCTGCTGTTCGCCGTCACCGCCTTGCGCGACAGCGTTTGGGGTATCGTTGCCCTGCTCGGATTCACCTTTGTCGCAGGCGTATTTCTGGGCCCCATCCTGCAAGTAGCGCTGCACCTGAAGAACGGCGCACAACTTATCGGCCTGGCAGCAGGCGGAACCAGTGTGATTTTCTTTTCACTGGCCACCATTGCCACTACGACGAAGAAGGACTTCAGCTTCATGGGCAAGTTCCTGTTCATCGGATTAATCCTGCTCATCGTGGCTTCGCTGGCGAACATGTTCTTCCAGATTCCTGCGTTGTCGCTGACTATTTCCGCAATCGCAGTCATGATCTTCTCGGCCTACATTCTTTTCGACGTAAGCCGGATCGTTCAGGGCGGGGAAACCAACTACGTGATGGCAACGTTGTCTCTGTATCTGGACATCTACAACCTGTTCATCAACCTGCTGAGCCTGCTGATGGCCTTCAGCGGCGAACGGGATTAATTAGCAGACCGCAAAAAAGGCGACCGTCTGGTCGCCTTTTTTTTGGCCTGCGCTCCTGCAAAGGTGAAACGTCAACGCAGAGTGGATTTTGAAATCGCGATTGCCGGATTCACATCCCGGCGCAATATCTTTCCGTTCTTTGTACGGGGAAAGTCCTTAGCAAGATAGATGGTCTTGGGTGCCTTGTATGCCGCCAGATGTTCACGCCCGAAGGCCAGCAGTTCGTCTGCCGTCGTTTTGCTGTCCGGCTGCATGATCACATAAGCCACCACCAGCACCTTGTCCTTCTCGATTTCCTCACCGACTGATGCGCAATCGGCAACGGAGGGATGAGACTTCAGCACGCGCTCGATCTCGTACGGAGAAACGCGGTAACCAAAACTCTTGATGATGTCGTCACGCCGCCCCAGGAACCAGATGTAGCCGTCTTCATCGTAACGAGCATAGTCGCCGGTGAAAAAGAAGCCGTCATGCCGCAGCTTGGTCGTTTCCTCCGGCAGGTTCCAGTAATTCAGGAACAGCCCGGGGTCGTCATCCGGCACGCAGATCATGCCCTCTTCGCCAGCCGCAACCGGTTGCAAGGTCTCCGGATTCAGCAGTTGTATCTTGTGGCCGGGTTGCGGAAATCCAGCAGATCCCGGGCGTATCGGCTGCGACTTGGTCTGGCACAGATAGTAGGAAAACTCCGACATGCCGACCGCCTCATAGATGTCCACACCGAAGCGCTCGCGCCATTGCGTCAATACCTCATCCGACAGATGCTCGCCCGCACTCATGCAGTGGCGCAGGCTGGGAACATCCGCTTTCGTGAAATCGCTCTTCTGCACGATCTGGCGGTAGATGGTCGGTACACCGACAAAGATGGTCGCCGAATGTTTCTTGATCAGGCGCGGCCAGGTGTTCGAGTCGTTCTTTCCCTCGTGCACGATCACCGTCTTGCCCAGGTACAGGGGATCCATCAACCCCGAGCCCAGCACATAGGTCCAGTTGAACTTGCCCGAATGCATGATGCGATCGCCTTCCTTGGCAAAATCGAACCAGTAAGTAGATGCCGGCGTGCGACCGATCAAGGCGCGGTGCGCGTGCAAAACACCCTTGGGATATCCGGTGGTGCCCGAGGTGTAAACCAGATAAGCCGGATCGTTGACTTTGGTTGGATATGGCGGCTCACATTTTTGTATTCCCGCCAGCGCCGAATCCAGGTCCTGCACATCCAGTCCTTCGACTTTCTGCACTTCGCCCGGACCGGACAGCAAGACATGGCGCAGATTGACTGCATCATGCAGTTGGTCCTTGAGAGTAGCCCAAGCCGCCTTGTCGGTCACCAGCACTGCAGCTCCCGAGTCCTGCGCGAGATAGACCACCTCTTCGCCAGTCAGCAGGGTAGATGTCGGCACAGAAATGGCGCCGCATTTCATCGCGCCCAGAAATGCGGTTGGATAATCCAGTGAGTTGGGAAGCCGGATCAGGATGCGTTCGCCGGGGCCAACCCCGAGATTACGCAGAATCTGGGCGAAACGGCTGGTGCGCTCGGCCAGCTGCGAGAACGTGATTTGCGACGTGCCCAGTTTGTCGTCTTCCACGATCATCGCGATGTTTTCCGCGGCAGGCGTATTCAGATGTGCGTCGGTACAGGCGACACCGATGTTGAAATGCTCGGGGATTTGCCATACCCAGGGGGCGAACGGTTTGAAATTTGACATGGTTACTCCTACAAAATTACGCCGTATGGCCAGTTTTCGCGAATGACTTGTGCGGGCATCAGCTGCAGCACCGTCATGGCAAACTCGGTATCCGCGGGTGTGAGTGCGCGCAGTGCGTGTGCCCGCAGCAGTGTCTGCAAGGCCTTGCCGAACATGGGCGGATCCAGCATCTCGCCTTCGAACTTGATGGCACCTCCCAGCAGCGCATCCGCCTCGATGGCTGCCTTCAGTATCCGGATCTTTTGCGAGACCTCCGTAGGCGACGGGGTGTACGCCACCTTGCACAGATGGATATGCGCCGGATGAATGACCTGCTTCCCGGTCAGACCGTTTGCCGCTTCCTGGCAGGCATGCTTGTAGACAATGTGCGATTCATTCTCGCCGTGCAGGTCCAGCCAGCGCCGCACGTCGTGCGGCTCGACGAAGTTCTCCGGCATGCTGCTGGAGCCGATCAGCGTTTCCACCCCGCCGATCACGCCTTTACCGGCGATACGCGCCTCGAACATGATCTGGTTGAGAAAGTATTTAAGCTCTTCGGTCCAGTGCTCGGGCGTGATCTGGATACCCATTGCTTTTGAAAAATCGTGAATGCCAAACACCACATGCTTGACCGTGCTGTATTGCATCAGGTCGGGCGCAATCTTGAGCGATTTGGGATGCTCGATGATGGGCTGTATGCTGATCGGATGATTCAGGCCCACCAGAAAATTGGACAAGTCCCGAACCTCGGGCGCGCCGTAAGCCTCTCCCGCCTTGGCCAGCATCACCACATCGATATGCTCGGCCAGGTCCTTGACCAGTTTCATGTCAAGTTCGTACTCTTCGGTGCGGAAAGGATTCACCCGGATGGCAATGGCGACTTCATGCCTGCGTTTGAACTTGGGCAATTCCTGCCTGAGCAAAGTCCGGCTCATTTCCTTCTGGCGGCAACCGTCTTCCAGGTCGAAGATCAGGGTATGCGCGTGCGTCTGGTGCGCATGCTTCTTCATGCGCTGCGCCGCCGCCTCGAGGTCTTCGTAGATGCCCAGCGAAGGCGCATATTTGACCGGCGGATAGTACAACTGGATCCCTGGCCAGAAGCCGCCCAGCACACTTGCGTCCGCACTGCCGGACGAGCCCTTGTCGGCGATATGCTCGTTTTGATTTTTTACCATGATCCCTCCTCAGCCTCTATTTCACTACACCGGACATCCCAATCCGGCCATTCCTACTCAAGGTGATTCAAATAATAATGATCATCCGTCAGACATAGCCCCAGGCGCCATTCCATCGGCTTGTCGCCATAGGTATAGGACACGCGCTCTATGCTCAGCAGCGGCGTTCCGGATTTGAGATTCAGCGCCGCTGCAACATCCGCATCCGCTCCCACAGCAGTCAGTCGCTCCTCGGACCTCACCATATGTATACCCAGCAGCGTTTCGTACATGCGGTACATCGAACCGTTGAAAGCCTCGATCCGTTCGGTGTTAATTCCCTTGAACGCTGCGGCAGGAAGAATGATGCGATCCAGAATCTGCGGTTTGCCTGAAAACAGCAACAGCCTCTTGATCTCTATCACCGCACTGCCGGTCTTGATATCCAGCAACCGCGCAATATTGGCCGGAGCCTTGGCGCGCTCGCAGCTCAACAACTTGTTATCCAGCAACTCGTTGCTGCCGTCGGCCGCCACCAACCGCAGGAACCTGAGTTTCACGGTCTCCTCGGAGTGGGTTGCCACATAGGTACCCTTGCCCTGGCGCCGCACCACGATGTTTTCCGCCGCCAGCTCGTCTATCGCCTTCCTGACCGTCCCCTGACTCACCCCGAACCGTGCCGCCAATTCCATCTCGCTGGGAATGGCAGCCCCGGGGCCCCACTCGCCCGAGATCAGGCTTTGCGTGATGAGCGCCTTGATTTGCTGGTACAACGGCTGAAATATCGGAGATCCCATTGCTTCGTTCCTGTCGGTGCCGGTCATCATTAGGTAGGGGGAATTTATCATGCCAATTTCCCTTAATCAAGTGTTATATATCTTATATAAGACATAAGAATTTTGTTGACACTGAATTTTGCCCCCGATAGAATCAACTGACGATTTCTTGATAACGATTAAATAAAACATGACACTTCAAGAGGGGGAATCATGAACAAGCACTTTCGACCGCGCCGCTCCATGCTGTATGTGCCGGGTTGCAATACGCGCTACCTGGAAAAGGCGAAGGGCCTGCCGGCGGATTCCGTCATCCTGGATCTGGGTGATCCGATATTGATTGCCGCCAAGGAAGACTCCCGACGCAATGTCGTGAACGCCGTCAAACAGGGCGGATACGGCGCACGCGAGGTGGTTATCCGCGTCAACGATCTGGAGTCCCCCTGGGGACATGAAGACATCAAGGCCGTCGCAAAGATAGGCGCCGACGCGATCCTTTTCACCAATATCGAGGGGCGAGACGATGTGCTGACCGCGCTTGAAGCTCTGGATCAGGCAGGCGGCAAAGATACGCCGGTGATGGTGATGATAGAAAGTCCCCTGGCAGTCCTGCATGCCGAAGAAATCGCCAGTGCATCGGATCGCATCGCGTGCATGATCATGGCCACGTCCGACCTGATCTCGCAGATGCATGCCCACAGCACGAAAGACCGCTTTCCTTTGCTGACCAGCCTCTCCATGGTGATCCTGGCGGCCAAAGCCTATAACCGCGGCGTGGTAGACGGCATCAACAGCCATATCAAGAATATGGAAGCCTTCGAGTATGCGTGCCGACTGGGCCGGGACATGGGTTTCGACGGCAAGTCGCTGGTGCATCCTTTGCAGCTCACCTATGCCAACGACGCCTTCACCCCCAAGACGGCCGAAGTGAACACGGCCAGGGAAATCATCAGCGCGTTGTCTGCAGCCAATGCCGCAGGACGCGGCACGGTAGTCGTGAACGACCGCCTGGTGGAACACCACCACGTCAAGGCCGCCCAGCGCCTGTTGAACCTGAGTGAAATGATCGCAAAACTGGAAAGTTCATATGTCTAAACAGACCAACAAACAGGAGCCTGGTCGCGGCAACTTTTTTGAAGACTTTCATGTCGGCCAGGTGTTCCGCCACGCAACGCCTCGGACCGTCACGGAAGGCGATTGCGCTTTCTACATCGCGCTCACCGGGAGCCGCCATATCCTGCACTGCGCGCAACCGGTGGCGCATGCCATGGGATATCGCGATCGCACCGTGGACGATTTGCTGGCGTTCCACATCGCCTTCGGCAAAACGGTACCGGATATCTCGGTCAATGCCGTGGCCAATCTGGGTTATGCCGATGTGCGTTTTCTGTCGCCCGTCTATCCCGGCGACACCCTGAGCACTTCGTCCACGGTCATCGGGCTCAAGCAGAATTCCAGCGGCAATAATGGTGTGGTCTATGTACATTCGGTATCGCGCAACCAAAGCCACGAACCCGTGCTGGAATGGAAGCGCTGGGTGATGGTGCACAAGCAGGACATCACTCGCCCCGCTCCGGCGACAGTCATTCCAGAACTGCCTGCCGTCGTTCCCGTCGAGCGCTTGCACGTACCCGCATTCGTGGACTGTCGCCAATTCGAAACAGCATTGACGGGCGGTCAACGACTATGGGATGACTACGAACCGGGCGAACGCATCAACCACCCGGCGGGGATGACGGTGGATGATAGCGATCACACCCTGGCCACCAAGCTCTACCAGAACAATGCGCGCCTGCATTTCGACGCCCAGATGATGAAGGACACGCCATTCGGTCGTCGCCTCATGTACGGCGGTCACGTCATCTCGATTTGCCGCGCGCTGTCCTACGACGGACTGGAAAATGCAATGTGCGTCGCAGCCATCAATGCCGGCACCCATAGCAATCCGAGTTTTGGCGGCGACACCTTCTATACCTGGACGGAAGTGCTGGAGCGCTGGGAATTACCCGGTAAAAAAGGCATCGGCGCTTTGCGTCTGCGCATGGTCGGCCTGAAGAACCTGCCAGCCAGGGAATTGCCCGACACCCATATCGAGCAGAACGGCAAGAAGGTCTACCACCCCAACGTCGTGCTCGATCTCGATTACACAATCTTAATGCCGCGCAGATAAGGAAAACATCATGTCAACATCCGTACATCCAAACCAGGCCCTTTTCGGGGGAGAGAAACCGTTCCCCGTCATTCCCAGCTGCGAGCATTTCGCGGGCAGCGAAAAACTCATACTCAAAGCGCTCGCATTGCAGGACACCCTGGGACCGATCTTCGACATCACCTGTGATTGCGAAGACGGCGCCGCGGCAGGACAGGAACGCGAACACGCGGAGATGATCGTCCGCGTCCTTAATTCCGATGCCAACAAGCATCGCATGGCGGGCGCGCGCATACACGACTACACACATGCTTCATGGAAGCAGGATGTGGATATCCTGGTGGGGGGCGCCGGTAAAATGCTGGCCTACATCACCATCCCCAAGTCCACTCGTGCGGCGCAGACCGCAGAGATGATCGCCTACATCCAGAAGGTCGCGGCTGCCCGCGGCATCAGCCGCGAGATCCCCGTCCATGCACTGATCGAGACGCACGGTGCCCTGCACGATGCCTACGAGATCGCAGCACTGCCCTGGGTGCAGGTGCTGGATTTCGGGCTGATGGATTTCGTCAGCGGTCACCACGGAGCCATTCCCGCCACAGCCATGCGCAGCCCGGGACAGTTCGAGCATCGCCTGCTGGCGCGCGCCAAGGCCGAAGTGGTCGCCGCCGCATTGGCACATGGCGTAGTACCCGCACACAATGTCACGCTGGACCTGAAGAATGCCGAGACCACATTCTCCGATGCCAGCCGCGCACGCAACGAATTTGGCTTCATGCGCATGTGGAGCATCTATCCGACGCAGATCCAAGCGATCGTGGACGCGATGAAACCGGATTACCACGAGGTGACGGATGCGAGCAACATCCTGCTCGCCGCGCAAGCGGCCGGATGGGGACCCATACAGTACGATGGCGAATTGCATGATCGCGCCACCTACCGCTATTTCTGGGAAGTGCTGCAAAAGGCGAAACTCACCCGGGTCGAGATACCTGCCCAAGCGGATGCCGCATTTTTCAGTTAAGGGCGGGAGAGGGGCCGGGAGCAACCCGGCCAGCATCCTGCTGCCTCAGAGCCTGAGTTCCAAAGTCACCCGCAATTGACGCGGCTCTCCCGGATGCACCGTGATTCCGCTCGGCACCACTGGACTCGTGGGTGATACCCGATAATCCTGCTGATAGGCGATATCGTAGTACTGGCGGTTGAACAGATTGAGTGCGTCCAGCGAGACTGCCATGCGCGAAGAAATCTCGCGCTGCACCCTCACATTGGTCACGATCACCGAGGGCGCCGTCAGACTGCCATCCTGGGCGAGGGTATATTGCCCAATGTATCGGGTTTCGACTCCCACCATCCAGGGGCCAGCATCGCGGATCGCGGCCCTGAGCAGCGCAACCTTGCTCACCGCATTCGGAATCAGGTCTCCGGCGGCACCGTTGTCATTCATGATTGCATAGCGCGCATGGGTCCAGGCAAGATCTGCATCGATGAGCAGCCAACGATTGGCATTCCAGCGATTGTTCCACTCCACCCCGGTGCGCTTGCTTGCGCCGTTCGGTGTCGTGCTGCCGATCGCAGAGTCGGCCGCATAGACGATCTCCGAATCGCTATCCAGACTCCAGAATGCAACCGAACTTTGTATACCCTCGATCATTTCCGTGCGCGCCCCGATTTCCTTGCCTGTACTGCCAACCAGGGCCGGCACCCCAGTCGCGGGCACACCGGTAGTCGGGTCTACCCTGTCGATCACGCCACGCGCATCGTTGCTATGAAATCCCTTGCCGGCATTGAAGAACAATTCCGTCCGCTGCCAGGGGCCAAAGATCGCCGAGAACTTGGGCGAAGGACGGGAACCTCCGGCTGTGCCCGAATTCTGCGACTGCACATACGAAGTCATGTCCATGGAAACGGCATCTTCGCGAAATCCAACCAGGATGCGTATCCAGCTGGCCCAATAGGTAGTGTTTTGCAGATACAGGCCGGTCAGGGTCTCTCCAACCCGGTTGTTGCTTACTGCTGCAAAAGGTATGCGTGCCTGCGTGTTCTGCAGGCTGACGTTTATGTTGTCGTGGCGCAACTGCAGGCCCAGTTCTGTAAACGAATCGTGTTCCAGCAGGCCATGGTTCCATCCCCTGACCGCCTGCCCGCCAACGATGTTCCGGTCTTCCGCCTGTTCGAACTGGTCGCCTGTTGCCGGACGCAATTCGAAAAATGTGAAGTTCGACCAAAGTTGCAGATGGTAATGTTCAATGAAGGTGGACAACTTCGTATACCCCGCGGAATCGCTGCTGCGCCATTCCCCAGAAGCGATATCCCGGCTGGAATTTCCGCCGTCGGTGGGATCCAATGCCGAATAGCGTCCCAACTGCCCCGAAGCGATCAAATCCAGCGGCACTTGGTCAGTTGAATTCCACTTCGCATCGTAATGGATCGCATTGAGCGACCATCCGTTTGTGGCACCGCCACCGCTGAGACGCAACAGAGCATTGGTCTTGTGCATATCCTCGTTGACCGCCCACGGACCGTTGTTGCTCATGAGCTCCACTGCGCCAAGCAGGGTCGGGCCGGTTTTGTTGAGTGAAGATGTATTCTGGGAATCCCGACCTTGTGGCGCCAACACCGTCGACCCCGCCATAAGCACGCGCCGGTAGCCATAGGCTCCGACGGTCATGTCCGCAAAATTGTGATCAAGACTGTTCCGGTATTTGATGTCTGCGGAACCGGCTGACGAAAAATCGCTGTTGTCGGCGAAATACGGGCCTTTGCGGTAATCGATGCGTTCCACCAGCTCCGGGATCAGGAAATTCACGTCGGAATAGCCCTGACCATGGGCATTGGTGGGCATGTTCGTCGGCACGCCGTCAACGTTGGTGGCGAAATCGGAGCCATGGTCCAGGTTATATCCGCGCAAAAAGTACTGGTTGGCCTTGCCGTCGCCCGAGTGCTGGGTGACCACCATACCCGGCACGGTCTCCAGCACCTCGCCCGGCCTGAGCAGAGGAATGTCCTGCAATAACTTGCCGCGGATGACGCCTTGGGAAGCGGCATCGGAGGTTCCGATCGCATTGTCGTAATGCCCTATGACCGTCACCTCAGGCAGTGCATTAATCGTTTCGGATCGGGATAACGATGATTTCCTGTGATCGGCCTGGTCATTTACCGTAACCTCAGGCGGTTCATTACTGCCCGGATCAGCCGCGAGAACATCCGCCGCAACAGCAATCGAAATCAATATGCAAATGAGCTGCTTCATGAACATCCGGGACTACTTGCAAGTACGAAATGGAATTCCCCATGACAGACGCCATCAGGCCCCAGGGAGATTCCTCTGCGGGAATACGGGTCAGGCTGTAGCGAACACGCGCTGTTGCGCGTAGCGCGCGAACAGGAAGCAGACAGCGACCACGACGACGATGGACACGCCAATGAACAACTCGCGCCCGTCCTGCCACGCTGCCGCTTGCGGGAAGAACCTGCGCGACAACCCCAAACCAGCCACCGCCAGGCTGAGCAGGGCCACGGTGACGCCCATGACGCGCGAAGCGGCACGCGCCGTCGCATCGGCACGCTGCAACAGGTGGGATATCCACAAGCCGTTTGCCGCGTCGGTCAGCATCATGCCGAACATGAAACAGACCGCCAGCAGCAAAGCCTGGAGCATGCCGCCGTATTGCGTGGCCGTGGCCGAAAACAAGGCAGCCTGCGAAAGCGTGTCGAAAGAGAATGCAAACAGTGCGCCCACCAGCGCGATCATCGCCGGATGCCCCGCATGCCTGAGTTTGCCCAGCCAGCGCCCTTTGATGCCCACCATCCGCACCATTTCGTGCGAGGGGGTCGTCAGCACGGCATGCAGATTCAGCGCCCCCAGCAACAGCAGGAAGAACGCCGACACCCAGGCACCGACATCATCCATCCATGCCGGCACCGCACCATGCTGGAACAGATAACCGGTTGCAACGGCCACGATGCACACCACGCAGCCGTGCCCCACCGAGAACAGGAAACCGCACAAGCGCGCCAGTCCGTGGCGACCGGCTGCCGCATTGAACCGCGTCAATCCATCGATGGTGGCAAGGTGGTCGGCATCCATGCCGTGCTTCATGCCCAGCACGAAAGCCAGTGCGACCAAGGGAAGAATGCTGCCGTGTATCGATTCCATAACACCCCCGTAAGAAGAATTTATATATTCTCTTAACAAGAATTATGCCAACAATCAAAAGAATCGATAGCTGCTAACAGGTATTCATTTCGACACTGCAACCTGCTAATTTATAATAAAAATAAGCTGACGAATAAGCGGGTTGCCGAGTGCAGGAACTGCAACAATCAGATCTGCCCAGATTTTGCGCAAGAACGCTGGAACTCGGCTTATCGCTTTATTTCCGGTTTGAATGCGGCAAGCACAGCTTGAACTCAGCGCCACCATCCGCGGCATTGCTCACCGACAGCAGCCCGCCGTGACGCTCGATGATGCCGTAGCTGATTGACAACCCCAGCCCGGTGCCTTTTCCGACAGGTTTGGTGGTGTAGAACGGATCGAATATCTTGCCCATCGCTTGATCCGAGATTCCCGGTCCGTTGTCGCGGAACAAGATGCAGATACCTTCCCCGTCCATCCTGGCAGTAATGGTCAGCATCGGGTCGGGCAGGCTCTCCGTGGCATCCGACGCGTTCTGCACGAGGTTGGTAATGACCTGCTGTATCTGCCCGGGCGAACCATAAAACGGCATTTCTTTCGGCACGTCGATCACAACACGGAAGTTCGTCGGCGCTGCACGTGTCACCCAGTGCACGGTGCGCTCGATGGTTTCGGCCAGGTTGAACTCGATATTCTCGTCGCGATCCGCCGCGGAGAACCGTTTCAGGCCGTCCACGATGTCGCGCGTACGTTCCGCACCTTCCACCGCACCCGTCAACAACGGCGCCAAGTCGTCCAGAATATGGTCGATGCGCAACTCGGCCCGCAACTTCTCCAGCTCTTCACTCGGTGCGCCGATGTGTATCGCATCCAGATAACGCTTGAAACGCGGCGTGTAGCGCTGCATCGCGTGCATGTTGCCCAGCACGAAGCTGATCGGGTTGTTCAGTTCGTGCGCCACCCCCGCCACCAGCTTGCCCAGCGATGCCATCTTCTCGGATTGCAGCAGTTGCTGCTGGGTGCGCTTGAGCTGGTCGTGCGCTTCGCGCAACTTGTGATAGGCACGCCGCAACTCGCCCAGAGGTCGTCCGGTGATCACCACGCCCAGCAGCTTCTGGGTGGCGGAGAGGCGCGGCGTGAAATTGAGCGCGACGGGCGTTGCGTTGCCCTCGCGCGTGCGGAATTGCAATTCCACATCGTTCGCCGGCTCGGTCGTCAAACTTGAGATCACGCTTTTTGCGGTCGCGCAGTCGTTCTCGTCCGCAAACAGCGAAGACAGTTTCGCACCCTTCAGTTCCTGCTCTGTCTTGCCGGTAAACGCGAGCAGCGCATGATTCACTTCTTCGATCACGCCGTTGCGGTCGCACACCAACAGCAGATCGGACATCGACGTCAGTATGCTGAATATAAACTGTTGCGACTCTTCCAGTTCCGAGTTCTTCTGCTCCAGCACGACCTCGTATTGCAGCAGTTCGTTGTACACCTCGTCCATGGAACGCACGACATCTATCCAGGCCGATTCCGAAAATGTATCCAACTCATTCGGCAATGGAAGTCTGCTTGGTGTCTGACGTGTCGTCATCGCTTATTCCCTCATGTCCTGGGGTGGCTGTGGACATGCCTATGCCCTGCATCCACATCGACGGGAACGAGGTTCACCTGCCCGTGCCGCACACCGCGCTCGGCGATCAATGTATCCGCGAAGCGCCGCACTGTTCCCGTCGCCCCGCGCAGCATCACCGTTTCCAGGCAATTGTCGTGATCGAGATGGACATGTGTAGCCGCCACGACCAGGTCGTGATGATGATGCTGAAGCTCAGTCAGACGCTCGGCCAGATCCCGCTCGTGGTGGTTGTACACATAGGACAGGCTGGCGACACAGAACGGCGCCTGGGATTCCTGCAAGCGCAGTGCGTCCAGCTTGCCGCACAGCATATCGCGCACCGCCTCGGAGCGGTTCAGGTAACCGCGCTCACGGATCAGACGGTCGAATTCGCTGGCCAGTTTTTCATCCAGCGAGATGGTGAAGCGTTCCATGAGTTCCCCCGGTTAATGTACGGTGCACACCATGCACGGATCGAACGACCGAACCACATGCTGCACTGCCAGCGGCGCGGCATTACCGCCCTCGTCCGCTTCCAGGCCGACCAGCGCCTGTTCCAGCGCACCCGGCTCGCCCGCCGCATCACGCGGGGAAAAGTTCCACGTCGTGGGCGCGATGATCTGGTAATTGTGGATTTTTCCGTTGCGCACATCCAGCCAGTGCCCGAGGCCGCCGCGCGCAGCTTCGATCAGGCCGATCCCGCGCACATTTTCTATCTCAAGGGCAGGCAGACAGTACGCATCACCGGGCAGGAACTGGCGCAACCATGTCTCCATGACCGGCAACACCAAAGCAAGTTCCAGCATGCGCGCCACCACTCTGGCGGTCACGCTGGCACCGTGGCGTCCCACCATATCGCGTATCAGGGGGTGTCCCGCCACCATCTGTCGAGCCAATGCTCCCGTCTCCACCACCTGCCCCGACAATCGCGGCGCCTTGCACCATGAATACGCCTCTTCCTTGTCCGGCTGCGGCAGGGTAAATCCTTCGCTCGGATGCAGGGAGTGATCGCCCGCCATCCAGCTACAGGTCACATCTTCGCGTATCGCGCCGATGTCCAGTGCCTGCAACTGGTCGTCCGCCCAGAGTCCCGCCGGAAACAACGCAGCCTCGCCGTCGGAATAGGCACCGTAACTGATGAATCGATCCGTGGCCCTGCCGATATGCTGCAATCCCAAGTCGCGCGCGATGTTCAAGAAGCGCGGGAAGTCGGCACGCTTCGCGCGCGGTTTCATCCATTTGTATAGTGCGGCTTCGGAATCCAGAGAAGTCACGGCTTCCAGCCTGTCGCCGAACAAAGTCTGTTCCAGGAATCCGCGAAACTCCGCCAGCAGGATCTTCAAACGCAATTTTTCCGCTTCCTCGAGCGCGCGCGTCGAGCCCCCGGGTTGCAGGGACAGTGTGTGCGGCCACCTGCCCGCGAGATAGCCCATCACGTTCATGAATTTGGCGCGCACCGGCAATGCATCCGCGGAGGCTGAGCCTGTCACCGACTTGAAGCGCGCTTGCGCATCGGCGAACCAGGGACGGTCGCCATAGCCGTCGCGCGCAAAGTCCGGCATGAAGAACAGATAGAAATGACTCAGGTGATCGGCCAGATTCTCCGCAGCCAGGGTAAGGTTGGCCGCCAGACGGCCATTGACCGGCGGCTGTATCCCCATGCATTGCGCCAGCGCCTGTGCGGCGGCAGCGGATTGCGCCACCGAGCATATCCCGCAGATGCGCGGCACGAAGACCAGCGCATCGAGCGGATGCTTGTCCGCGAGTATCTGCTCGAAGCCCCGGTACATGGGCGAATTCACATAAGCGGCGCGAACTCGCCCCGACTCGATGTCCAGCGTCACTTCCAGATCACCCTCGACGCGATTGAAAGGCCCGATGATGCGACGGCTCATTTCAGGCCCGTCCTCTTGTTTGCTGGCGTGACCACCTGATGGTCGGCGACCGCATTCTCCTTGACGCGCTTCGGCGTGGCCGACTTGGACAGCGCCGCCAGCGCCACGAACCACGCCTTTGGCATGTCAGTCGGCAAGCCGATCGGAATACCCGCGATCTTGGGCGTCACACCGAACGCATGACCCGGTTCCTCGAAACCCGGCTCGGTACAGGCGATGCAGGCATAGCCGCCGCGCGTGCACGAGCCCTCGCCGTTCCACAGGCGGATATTGCAATCGGCATGCACCTGCGTGCCCTTGCATCCCATGTGCTCCATCATGCAGCCCAGATCGGATGGTTTGCAGGCGCTGGCCTTGAACTCATAGAATTCATTGCGAGTACAACCGTGATGTACCAGATGATCCGAGAATAGGCGTGGGCGACGGAACGCATCCAGATTCTCCTCGTACATCTCGCCCTGGGCGACCGCAAGCAGGGTCTCGATCACCCAGTTGGGATGGGTCGGACAGCCTGCGATATTAATCACCGGCAAGCCGGCCGCCGCCCTGTATTCCTCGCCGAGCAGACCGCCTTGCGCTTCCCCGTCGTACTGCAGGCCGCAGGCGTCCGCAGGATTAATCCCGGCTGCCGTCACGCCACCAAAGGCAGCGCAGCTGCCGACTGCCACAGTGTGCTGCGCGACCTTGGCCAGGCGTTCGATCATGCTCATCATCGAAACACTGCCAGTCCTGCGGTGGAAGCCTCCACTTCCGAACGGCCCCTTCAACACCGAACCTTCGAGGCAGAGTATGTCCAGCCGTGTTGCCCCACTCGCGCATGCCTCGATGATAGCCATTGCCTCGTCTGCACTTTGTTCGGACAAGGATGGATGCCACAACAGATTGATGCCGAATCCTCGCAGAGTATCGAACAGATTGCGGCAATCCGCATTCAAAAGCGACAAGGTGCAGCCGCCGCAACCGCCAGACTGCAACCAGAGCAGGTTGAGCGGCTCGTGTTGAAAATTGTCTCTCACGATTGTCCTTTCTGCTGCTTGCGGGAGATAACCAGCGACTTGCCCGCTTGCGCGCTTAGTCGAATGACCAGTAGCCCCATCAGAGTTATAGAGAGGAAAGTAATGTCATTCTCCCTTCTTCTCCAGCCCGTATCGCGCCAGCTTACTGCGCAGGCCGACGCGCGACAGCCCGAGTTCGGTCGCGGCACGTGTCTTGTTCCAGCGGTGCCGGATCAGACTTTCGCGCAGCACGCGCGCCTCCAGCGCTTCCATCCTGTCCTTGAGACTGCCGTCCAGCCCAGCGAGTATGCTCATGTCCTGCACCTGCTCTTCCGGCGCCGCGCGCAGCACCTTGGGCGAAAACAGATGCGCGCCTATGTGTTCGGCATCACACAGCAATATGGCGCGCAATATCTCGTTCTGCATCTCGCGCACGTTGCCCGGCCACTGGTAATTGCACATGCAGTCCAGTGCTTCCGGCGTGAATCCCTGTATCGTCTTGCCCATGGCTGGCGCGGCTTCGCGCAGCAGGGAGAGCGCGATCAATGGTGTATCCATCTTGCGCTCGCGCAGAGCCGGCATCGGCAACAGGAACTGCGTCAACCGGTAATACAGGTCTTCGCGGAAACGTCCCTTGCGTACTTCCTCATCCAGGTCGCGGTTGGTTGCCGACAGGACGCGCACGTCGATCTTACGCGAACGCGAACTACCGACAGGGCGTATCTCGCCTTCCTGCAGCACGCGCAGCAACTTGACCTGGAACGAAGGCGAGGTGTCGCCGATCTCGTCCAGGAATATCGTGCCACCATCGGCCTGCTCGAACAGGCCGATCCGGTCCTCAAACGCGCCGGTGAAACTGCCGCGCTTGTGTCCGAACAGTTCGGATTCCAGTAACTGGTCCGACATTGCGCCGCAGTTCTCGATGACAAAGGCACGCGTCGCCCGCGGGCTGGAATAGTGGATGGCGCGACCCAGCAATTCCTTGCCGGAGCCGGATTCGCCAGAGATATGCACGGCTATGTCGCTGCTGGCGACCCGCGCCGCCAGCTCGATGACCTGGTTCATCGGACTGGATTCCGCGCGTACGATGCGCGAAAACTCATAGTGGTTGCGCAGCTTCTCGTGCTTTGCCGCCACACGCTTCTGCAACACCGGCTGCATGGTGTGCAACTCCAAGTTCATACGGTTGCTCTGTTGCTGCAGGTCGTACAGCTGCGCAGCCGCGCGCACGTTCAGCAGCAGCGACTCGGGATGCCAAGGCTTAAGGATGTACTGGTAAATACCGGCATCGTTGATACCCGCGATGATGTCCTCGACATCGGTGTAACCGGAAATGATTATCCGTACCACATCCGGCCAGCGTTCGCGAACCTCTTTCAGGAAATCGATCCCGGTCACGCCGGGCATGCGATGATCGCACAGCACGACGCTTATCCGTTCCCGCTCCATCACCGCGCGTCCCTCCTCGGTGCTCGATACGGTCAATACATTGAACTCCTCGTCCAGGGTACGGCGTATCGACTCCTGCGAGCGTAGCTCATCGTCGATGACCAGGACGGTGGTTTGATTAGCCATAAATCAGTAGCCTCTTTCTATATCCGGTCGTTGTTGCGATTGTCCCGTCATGCACACTCCCTTACTGACGACGACAATTCACGATGCCCTGCGAGATGACGCGGCGTAAAGGCGTGCGCAACCTTGTAAACGAAAAAATGTCGTGCGTAATGATAACTGGGGTCGAAGCCATAAAAATTGCGGCGCATCTCGTTCAATTCAGCAGCACGATACTCGGCCAGCGGTTTCTTCGCCTCATCCCACGCACGTCGTGCGCATTTATCGGCCAGAAGCTTGGTATATTCTGGCGATGCTGCCATTTCAAACGCCATGTGTTTTACTCTGGCTCGAAATGCAACTGGATCGTCGGCGAAACAGGCATCGATTAGTCTTTCCTGCACGGCGCCAGCAGCCGAAATAGGCAAGCGGCTTTGCATGATGGCCTGCGCACGTTCCTTACCTACTCGTGCCGGTAACAAGTAGGTCCAGTATTCGGAACCGTACAGATTCCCCATATTTCTGTAGTGTGGATTGAGTACCACCGACTGCCGCGCCCACACCTGATCCGCTGCCAACGCAAGGAAACATCCGCCCGCACCGGCATTGCCTTGCATCACGGCCACAGTGAGCTTGTCGGTGGTAAGCAATATTTCCAGCGCCAGATCGTCCATTGCCTCGATATTGCGCATCGATTCGTCGGCCGGGCTATCGGCGGCCTCGATGCGATTGAGATGTATGCCGTTGGACCAGAAATCCTCGCCGCCCATCAGCACCAGCACGCGAGTCGGCCGCCTGCACGCATCCAGATAGGCAAGGCGCAACGCCGAACACTGTTCAGTGGACATCGCGCCGTTGTAAAAATCGAAATGCAGGAAACCGGTGCTGCCGTGTTCTTCGTAACGTATCTCTCCCGGCACGGAACGTGCCAGTGACGGCAGAGCCGCAGCTTCCGTGGCGAAAGCCACGGCCGCGGGCAACTTGAATCCGGGATCGTGTTCGGGTCTGCGCACATGGCCGATCCAGACCGCGCCGTCCGCGGTGGCGCGCAGCAAGGCATCGCCGCAACGCCCGAGCACTTCACCCGCCGCACCTTTGTATCCGGTTTCGGCACGCGCATCGAACAGGTGACACGGCTGGCCGAACAGCATGTCCTTTACGCCCGGACAGCCGTCGGCTGCATTCAGCTTGCGCAGCACGGTGAGGGTATCGTCGTGCCGCCAATCAATGGCGCGCTGCACCTGCTTGATGGGAGGGCGTTCGACGCCAAGCACCGGTGTTTTAAGCTCGTGCAGCGGAGTGGGCTTCCAGCTGCCGCGCACATAATCCGGATAATGCACCAGCGCCTCCAGCACGCCGCGCACGGCCGCATCGGCCACCACCCCGCGATACAGGCTGGATTTTTTTTCGGCATGCATGGCGAAGGTCTGCGCCGACCAGATGTCGCCGCCATCCATCACGGCATTGGCCTGCAACACGGTCACACCCCATTCCGCGACGCCTTCCTGTAACGCCCAGTCCAGCGACGACGGGCCACGGTCTCCGACGATACCCGGATGCACGATCAGACACACGTGCCGCGACCAGATCGAGGCGGGGATGGCGCGTTTCAGGAACGGCGCGACGATCACATCCGGCCGCCATAGAGCCACTGCCTCCTCCGCCACCGAATCTGCGATATCGAGTTCAACACTGACTTCGTGGCCGCACGCCCTCAATTCAAGCCACAGACGCTGGGAGAGGCTATTGAACGAGTGGGTCAGCAGCAGGATGCGCATCAGCAGATTCGCGGTAACTGTTCGCCAGCCAGCCAGTCCACATTGCGGCGGCCGCCGAAGGCCGTTTTCATCTGGACGAAATGATGCGAATCGGCATGCGCCGAGCCGATGATGGCCGCGTCGCCGGCCAGCGGGTGCGCCCGCATCACGGCCAGCAGGCGTTCGGCATCGGCTGCCGCGCAGATCGCGATCAATTTGCCTTCGTTGGCGACATACAAAGGATCGAGCCCGAGGAATTCGCACGCGGCCGCCACCACCGGCTTCACCGGAATGGCTTCCTCGTTGATCATCAGGCCGACGGAAGACTGTTTGGCGATCTCGTTCAGCGTCGTGGCCAATCCCCCTCGCGTGGGATCGCGCAGGCAGCGGATACCTGCGCCGCTTTCAAGCATGGCGGCGATCAGGCCGTGCAAGGCGGCGGTGTCCGATTCGATGGGGACGTCAAAGGCCAGGTTTTCGCGCCGGCTCATGATCGCCATACCGTGATCGCCGATATCGCCGGAGAGCAGTATGGCATCGCCGGGCCGCACGTTGGCACCGGACAGTTCCACCCCATCCGCCACCACGCCCACGCCCGTGGTGGTTATGAACACACCGTCGGCCTTGCCTTGCTCGACCACCTTGGTATCGCCGGTCACCACCGGCACACCCGCCTCCCGCGCCGCCGCCGCCATGGACTGCACAATGCGCTGCAGGTCGGCCAGCGGGAATCCTTCTTCCAGGATGAAAGAAGCGGCCAGGTAGAGCGGCTTCGCCCCCATCACCGCCACATCATTGATCGTGCCGTGCACTGACAGACACCCGATATCGCCGCCGGGAAAGAACAAGGGCGACACCACATGCGCATCGGTCGCCATCACTAGGCGTCCCTGTGCCAGCGGCAACAATGCACCGTCATTGCCCTGACGCAGATATTCGTTATCGAAAGCGGTGGCAAACATTTCTTCGATCAACTGCGCCATTGCCCGCCCGCCGCTGCCGTGGCTCATATCCACTCGCCCGTTCTTGATGTCCAGTCCGCGCACGTAACCTTTTTTTACTTCACCATTCATAATTTATTCTGTTCATTCGTTTAGATTAGTGCGTAGGGTGGGCACAGAAACGTGCCCACCCTAAAATAGCTCATTTCGAAACCAACTCCATATCCTTGAATCTTCCGTAGCTGTAATGCGCGGCGCAGGCACCTTCCGACGACACCATGCACGAACCCAACGGGTTCTCTGGCGTGCACACCGTGCCGAATACTTTGCAGTCCTGCGGTTTTTTCACGCCGCGCAGGATCGCCCCGCATTCGCAGGCCTTGTTGTCGGCCACCGGCTTGTAGCCGATGCCATAGCGCGTTTCCGCATCAAACAGCGCATAAGCCGGACGTATCTTTAGCGCGGAATACGGCACCTCGCCCAGGCCGCGCCATTCGAAACTGCGCCGCAGTTCCAGCACCTCCGACACCATGGCCTGCGCCTTCACGTTGCCCTCGCGCGTGACGGCGCGCGTGAACTCGTTCTCCACTTCGGCGCGGCCCTGGTTGATCTGGCGGATCAGCATCAGGATGGCCTGCAACACGTCCAGCGGTTCGAAACCCGCGATCACTACCGGCTTGCGATACTCGTGGGCGAAATGTTCGTACGGCTGGCTGCCGATCACCACGCTCACATGCGCCGGCCCGATGAAGCCGTCCAGCGGCACGGTCCCGTACTGGCGCACTTCCGGCGATTGCAAAATGTGCGTGATCGCTGCCGGAGTCAGTACGTGATTGCACAGCACGCTGAAGTTGGCGATTCCTTCTTCCCTGGCCTGCTTGATGATCAAGGCGGTCGGCGGCGTTGTGGTTTCGAAGCCGATGGCAAAGAACACCACTTCGCGCTGCGGATTCTCGCGCGCGATCTTCAATGCGTCCTGCGGTGAATAGATCATGCGCACATCGCCGCCGCGCGCCTTGGCCCGCATCAGCGAAAGATTGTCGGAAGCCGGCACGCGTAGGGTATCGGCATAAGTGCACAGGATCACGCCCTGCTCCAGTGCGAGGCGGATCGCCTGGTCGACGCGCCCGATGGGGAGCACGCATACCGGGCACCCCGGGCCGTGGATCAAGTGCACATTGGCGGGCAACAAGTCGGCGATGCCGTAACGCGAGATCGCGTGGGTGTGCCCCCCGCAGAATTCCATGAAGTTGTAGCTTTTGCCGCCCGCCGCTTCGCGCAGGATGTTGGCGACGATGTTCCTGGCCAGTTCGCCATCGCGGAATTCGTCGACGTATTTCATGCTATTTTTGGTGTGAGTCTGCCCGATGTTCATGCGTCAACCTCCTGCCAGCTCGGCACGCAGCTCGTCCAGCTGCCCCATCTCGGCGAACATCTCGAGCGTGCGTTCGGCTTCCTCCTGATCCAGCTTTTGCAGGGCATATCCGACATGCACGATGACGTAGTCACCGACCCCGGCGTCATCCACCAGCGCCAGCGATATCTCCTTGCGGACTCCGCCCAGGTTGACGATGGCGTTGCCCGGAGTCGTCAGCTCTTCGATGCGGGCGGGTATGGCGAGACACATGATTCAGGCTCCTTTGTTGATACGTTGCAGGGCGATACTGGCTTGCCCGAATGAGATTGCACCGTCGTTGGGCGGCAATTGCTGCGCTGTCAGCACGTGCAAGTCCTGCTCCGACAAACTTTCGATCAACGCTTGCGACAACAGATTATTGAGGAAACAACCGCCCCCCAGCGCGACATGGGCGATGCCGGAGCGACCGGCGGCGCGCTGCACCCATGCGCATAGACCGGCGGCCAGCGTGGCATGGAACAGGGCAGCGCCGTAGGCGGCGTCCTTGCAGTCGGCAAGGGCGGCCAGCAGCGGATGGAAATCCAGATCGTTCTGCGCGGTGTGGATATAACCGAGGGCCAGCGGATCAGTCTTGCCGTGGCGCTCGGCGAGCCCCTCCAGCAGCATCGCCGCCTGGCCTTCGTAGCCCTGCACCTCGCACACCCCCAGCAGGCCGGCCGCCGCATCGAACCAGCGTCCCATGCTGCTGGTGGGGACGCAATTCAGGCCGCGCTGCAGCATGTCCGTCACGATCCCGGCACCCGCCTGTTGCGGGAAACGGCGAGCGATCTCGTCGGCACGATTCATGTCAAACAACGCCGCAGCCGCCATGCGCCAGGGTTCGCGCGCGGCCCGGTCGCCGCCGGGCAAAGTCAATGGAGAGAGATGTCCCAGGCGTTCGCATTGAGCGCCCGTCACCTGCAACAACTCCCCGCCCCATGCACCGCCGTCCGTCCCCAATCCCACCCCATCCAGCGCCAAGCCGAGCACAGGCTCGGTGACGCGATGCTCGGCGCAGATGGCCGCGATATGCGCGTGGTGATGCTGCACGGCGATCAGCGGCAGGTTGCGCCGCGCCGCATAGGATTGCGCGAACTGCGTGCTGTAAAAATCGGGATGCAGGTCGTGTGCCACGGCTTGTGGCTGCACATCGAGTATGTCGCACAGGTAGGCGACAGTCTCGTCCAGCATCTGTCGCGTGCCCGCATGATCGAGGTCGCCGATGTGCTGCGACACGAAGGCCTCGTCGCCGCGCGTAAGACATATGGTGTTCTTCAGCCATGCCCCGCAGGCCAGCACTGACGGGCCCGAGAACGGCAGTTTGATGCGGCGCGGCGTGTAGCCGCGGGCACGGCGCACAAAAGTTGGTGCCTTGCCCTGCCACTTCATCACGCTGTCGTCGCAGCGATGCAGGATGTCGCGGTCATGCGTGAGGAAGGCATCTGTCAGGCCGGATAGCGACTCGCGTGCTTCTTCATCGTCTTTCACCAGGGGTTCGCCGCCGGGATTGGCGCTGGTCATCACCAGTGCCAGCGGCGTCGCCTGATGCAGCCAGTCCGTACCCTCGGGTTTGCCGAGCAACTCGTGGAACAGCAGGTAATGCAGTGGCGTGTAGGGCAGCATCAAACCGATGCTGGACAAACCGGGCGCGATACCGTGCAACTCCGCATTGCAGATCGAGGATTGCCGCAGCAATACGATGGGGCGTTCGCTCGTCTCCAGCAATGCCCCGTCCTGTTCGCGGAAATGCGCATAATGCCGGGCAGACCGCGAATTCAGAACCATCACCGCGAACGGCTTCTCTTCACGCTGTTTGCCGCCGCGCAACATGGCCACCGCCGGAGCATTGCGCGCATCGCACACCAGGTGGAATCCGCCGATGCCCTTGATCGCGACCACCAGCCCGGCCCCGATACGAACGGCGGTTGCGGCGAGAGGATCGGCGCTTGCAACGGGCTGCCAGTGAGCATCGAACAGGCTCAGACGCGGGCCGCATTCGTTGCAGGCATTGGGTTGCGCGTGAAAGCGGCGCGTGGTGGGCGTATCGTATTCGCGTTGGCATGCGGGGCATTGTGTGAACTTCGCCATGCTCGTGTTGGCGCGGTCATACGGCAAATGTGCAGTCAGCGTGTAGCGCGGGCCGCAGTGGATACAGTTGATGAAGGGATGTCGGTAGCGCCGGTTGGCGGGATCGAACAATTCAGCCAGGCATTCGGGGCAGATCGCCATGTCCGGTGCGATGCCGGTCAGCACCTTGCCCTCCCGGCTCTCCGCGATACTGAAACCCTGCAACCCCGTGATCACATGCGCCAGATCATGTGTGACCTTCTCCACCCGCGCCAGCACCGGCGGTTCGTTCTGCAGGCACTCAATCAGGCGCATCACCTTCGGACGCTCGCCCTCGACCGCGATCTCCACCCCTTCGCTGTCGTTGCGCACCCAGCCCGCGAGCCCAAGTTCATGCGCAAGCTTGTAGACGAAGGGGCGGAAACCTACACCCTGCACTTGTCCGGTGACTCTGATTTGCGCGTGGACCATTGCTTTCAATCTTCCTGTTTTGCTGCCACCGCTTGCTTGCACCCCGTCCTGATCCAGTCCAGCCATTCCTCCATGCCCTCGCCGCTGGTGGCCGAGATGCGTATCACCCGGATGTCCGGATTGACGCGGCGTGCATTGGCCACGGCCAGGTCGGCATCGAACGTCAGGTAGGGCAGCAGATCGCATTTGTTCAGCAGCATCAGGTCGGCGGCGCGGAACATGTCGGGATATTTGAGCGGCTTGTCCTCGCCCTCGGTCACGGAAAGGATCGCGACCTTGTGTGCCTCGCCGAGATCGAAACTGGCGGGACATACCAGGTTGCCGACGTTCTCGATCAGCAGCAGGCTGTCATCGCGCAATTTGAGTTGGTGCATGGCACGCCCGACCATATATGCATCCAGGTGGCAGCCTTTGCCGGTGTTGATCTGCAACGCGGGCGCGCCGGTGGCGCGGATGCGCGCGGCATCGTTGTCGGTTTGCTGGTCGCCTTCGATGACGGCGAGCGGCAGGCTGCCGTTCAGTGCGCCGATACTCTTCACCAGCAGCGTGGTCTTGCCGGAACCGGGGCTAGACACCAGATTCAGCGCGAAGATGCCGTGCTCGGCAAGATAGCCGCGATTCTCTTCGGCATAGCCGTCATTCTTGGACAAGATGTCGCGCTCGATCTTCACCATGCGCGACTGGCTCATGCCTGGAGCGTGCGCGCCGGCCGGGCCGAGGCCGTAGTGCACCGCGGGGATTGAAGGATTGCCCTTCCCGTTTGCCCCCTCGCCCGCTCGCGGGAGAGGGTTGGGGAGAGGGCTGCCGTGCGTATGACTGGGCCCATGGTCATGGTCGTGATCATGCCCGTGCGTATGCTCGTGCCCATGGTCATGATCGTGCATATGCTGATACGCAGTGCCGTCTGCATGCAGGTGATAATGCATATGTTTGCCGGTCGACTCCAGCGCGGGATCAAGTTCGCGATGGAGATTTTGATCATGGTCATGCGAGTGGTCGTGATCGTGGGCGGTGCCGTCGGCATGCACATGGAAATGTCCGCCGTGACCGTGTCCATGCTCATGATGCTCCACGGCCTGGCCGTCGATGGTCGTTTCTCCTGCGCCGCAGCCGCATACGTTACACATTGATATACTCCTTATTCCACTTCGAGTTCTTTGACCCGCATTTCATTCCCGCCGGTCACCTGCACCTGATGGCTGCCGCACTTGGGGCAGGCGTCGTACAGGACCCGTACATTCACGACTTCGGCACAATGCAGGCACCACGCCTGACCCGGTATCTCGATGACCACCAACTGTGCACCTTGCGCAATGCTATCGTTCACTACCGCTTCGAAACAGAACTTCATCGCCTCGACTTCCACACCCGCCAACTGGCCGATCTCCAGCCAAACCGTTTTGACACGGCTGAAACTCTGCGTCTTTGCCGAATCTTCTATGAGTTGCAACACTCCCTCAGCCAGCGACATCTCATGCATGGTGAATCTCCACTTCGTAAGCCACGCAGGGATCGAGCGACAACGCCGCGACATGCGCCAATTGCTGCAAACGCTCCGGGTCGCGCTCTTTCAATCCGCGCATATCCCGGGCATATGGACCGTCGGGATGGAAATTCCACTCCGTGGGCGCCACAATCGCATAATCCGCCACCAAATCCCCCTCGAGACGCACATGATGCATCAGCAACCCGCGTGCCGTGCGCACAACTGCAATACCGATATTAGCTTCCGGACTGGCCGCATCCAGTCGCGGTGCGGAAGTCCCGCTTGCCATCGCTATCACATCGATCACCCTGGCCAGCAAGCGCGACAACACTTTCGACCTGCTCTGTTGCCACACATCATGCAGCAGGCCGTCGTCTGCGTAGTAAGTCCACGCACCCGTTTCCGCGGTATCTCCCAGCCAGTCCGGACAGGCGGAAAAATCCATATCCCATCTTCCCTCACATGCACGGCCCGCCTCTGCAGCCGTCCACGCGGGCAGCAACCTGCTATCGGATACCTTATGCCTGCCGCGCTCCAGTTCGTCCAGCCTGGACAGCACTTGTGCCGACGGACTATGCACCTTGAGTGACCATGTTTGCAACGCCTGATAGTCACCCAGTGCACGCCATTCCGCCACCGGCATTTCCAGACAATCGCGCTCGAATTCACGCAGGAACACGTCCATGCCGATCTCGCCCGCGCCGATCTTGCGCAGCAGCGCATACCACCCAGCAAAGCGCTGTTCCTGCCGCGGCAGACCCATCAACTTCGTCCAGTCGAGCATCAGGCGCCACAGGTGTTCCTGCATGGCCTCGCACACGATCATGTGTTCCACCGTTGCAGAGGCAGCACCACTGCCCTGCTGTGCCGCCTGCAAAGCCGCGTTGGCAGCCGCACCCTGCGCCCTGCCGCACACGCTGAAAAGCAATGGAACGATCCTGGCGACCTGCTCAGGCGTCTTGCCTTTTAATATTTGCGCCGCCATCGGGCGCGTGGAACGGATATCGATCGTGCTGACCGTATCGCCATCCCAGAACACGCCCAGCGTCAATTTGCCGACATCATCCAAACCTACATCCCCAGAAAACTTCCGCGCAGAAAATCACGGCGCGAAAGCGTCTTGTCCTTTAATGGTACCGGCTCGCCGCTGAGTCGTGCCGCTTCCAGTTTCACCTTGCGCTCCGCATCGCGTATCTCGTCGGACTGCTCGGACGAGAACAATGCCGCCATCACTTGTTCGGCGACGCCCACCGCATCTTCATGGCGTCCGATCTCGGCGACCGGAGAGATCAATGAACAGATCTGGCAAGTGCCCAGTGCCGGGTCGTTCAACCCCATGAACTCATAACTGCCCGAAGGAAATGCCCAGATCATTTTCTCGTCTGCACCCAGCGCCTTGAGCGGGGCCTTGTCGCCCGGCATCAGCACCAGGCTGATCGTCCACGGCGTGATCAGCACGCCCACCCAATGCTCCTGCCATGCACGAAAACCCACCGCCTGTACCCGCAACGCCGTATTGCATATGGGCAGACCCGCCATGCGCGTGTCCGCGATGTCGTTGAATACCGCTTCCAGCTTGCTCTTGACGGCATTCATTCGCTTAGCACCATGAACTTGAGTTTTGCCGCATCGCAATTGGGGCAGGTCCAGTGATCCGGCAATTTCGAGAAGGGCGTACCGGGATCGATTTGCCACACCGGATCACCCAAGGCAGGATCGTACACCTCCCAGCAGATACCGCATTCCATCCGCATATTGTCATCGGACAGTTTGTCGTTATCGCCCAGAAAAGAACCTTCAAACATGCTCAAGGGTACCTCCAAAAATCCAAAGTTCCGATGGAACGACTAGCCATTCCACTAGGCCACCAAAAAACGGTAGCCAAGTGGCTGGTTATAAGCAAGACAAGGCGCGAGTGAAAAATTTGCGCGCCGCATATGTGGCAATATGCAAGCGACAATTTTTCGCGAGCAACGCAGTATTGCGACGAAATTTGGGTTTTGGGAGATACCCGCATTTTAGACACCCAGTTTCTCCGGCTCTTGCATCACTTGCAACCATTCGCCCAAGCGCTCGATGCTGTCTTCGTAGTCTTCCTGCGACGCCAACGCCACTTCGGGTACCTCACTGACTTCGAGGGTATTCAGGATCAGTGTGTCCATGCTGTTGAAATATTGCACCCACCACACATTCTGCAACTGGGTACTGGTGATGCGGCAATTGCCGTAGCCGCGCGACAGGATGGTGACTGCACCCACGCCCAAGGTCTGCGCCAGGCACTCCAAGTCTTCCGGCGACATCGGCAGCAACGTCAGGTTGAATACATTCGCCACCTCACCAGTCTTGTAAGCCCTCGCTTTGTCCACGACTTCCGTCAACACTGACAGCGCATTCATAATGCCTGGGGTTTTTTCCGGTATCGTGCAATCCAGAAACACATCTTCCCGTGCCCATTGTGTCACTATCGGCGGTATCGCGCAGGCCATGATCGAATCGCGCGCCAGGCGGCCATCAGCGGCGAACTCATGCAGTCGCCACACACCGGCAAACACGGTTTCCTGGATACGGTACGCACTTGATCCGCGCACCGAGATGCTCACCTCGCCCTCGCCCATGGTCTGATTCAGTAAGCGTACAACATCCGTATCCATTTCCTGCAACTCGATGACGGGGATCGTCTGTGATCCGAGGGGCGTCGCTTCCATTTGATCGCGCAACTGTGCCACCACGTTGCATGCTACCGCCAGCAAGGTAGGATCGGCCTCCTCATTGAGGACCGGCAACGCAAAAGTCATCATCGAACTGGGCAAAGGCAGGTATTGAAGCTCTTCGTCTTCTTCCGGCTGCGAACCAGGGCCTACTGCAACGACCGGAATGGGAAAATCTTTCATATTGGAACGCTCCTTGAATTAAGTTAATGACAATCGGATTACGCATCGGTCGACATAACTGGAATGCCAATCGATGGTGCACGCCCAGTTGGTTTTTCTAGCATGGCCGCAATCTCGCGTATGTATTCATCCCAGTTACGCATGCCATCGATCACGCCGACATAACCGCCGTCGCGCACGAATACCAGCGACGGCCAGCGGGTGACACCGTAGCGGTTCTTTTCCTTGCGCGCCAGCTCAGGCGAAATGATTGCGGCGCGCAAACGGTTTCCGGTCAGCTTGAGCACTTCCGGCAGGATCACCGCCACATCCCATGTTTCCGGTTGCTGGTCAGGCTCCTGCGTGAACAGCACCATGCCGTCGCCCGCTTCGGAAATAAATGCCTCAAACGCAGCTTCACCCAGCAAATCAATCTGGCTTTGCTTTTGCAAACGTTCCAGCAATTGGCTAAAACTTTCGTTGATCTCTGCCGTGCGCTTTACTGAAAATTCTACCGTTTCATTCATGCCTCATCCCTTTCTTAAAAAATCTGGCAACATGGGTTCTCGATTGATCAGATCGGAAAAATAATGATCCAGATCGACTTCCATACCATCGGATATTGCTTGCAGACCATCCAGTGCAGCATTCACTAATACCGCTCTTTCTTCACCAATAATCTCCCGCCCTGAATTCATGAATGTTAGTAGCCACTGCCCAGCCTGAACCTTGCCTAATAGCCAAGTTTCTATCATCTGCCTACCATAGCGCCCCTCACAGATTGCGTAATCTTCCTTGACTTCCACCACCTGCATTGGAATTCCTATACACATGAAGCCCCCTTAAGCTGGAAGTACTAAGAAGCGCTCATCACCTACACGACAAGCTATCTCGGCAGAGGGGCGCTCTGCTTCATAACGCCCTATATCCAATTCCTGCTGACGGCTTTCGGTCTGCTCAGCATTGCGCGATATATATGGTATTGACCATTGTTCGATTTGCGCAATCGCTATGCTCAATGCAAGCGGGATCTGCGCCTTGACCACACCGCGTAAGCTACCGCCAAAATCTTCCAGCTGTTCCGGCTGCACACCGATCAAAATCATAGTTTCCGGCAATTTGTTGACCAGCGAGGCACAGGCAATGACTTCTTGAAAACCGGTCTGGTGCAGACTCATTTTTTTTGCGCCCATGAATCGCGGAACTTCCTCATCTTTCGCAATTACCATTTCGCCCGGCTGCATGCCGTAATCCACCGCGTCGAACACGATTAGCCGACTCGCTTCTTCAAGATACGGTAAGAGGTACATGCCCTGCGTGCCGCCATCCAGCACGGTCACGTCATCACCGAATTGATAAGCAGCATTCAGTGCCTCCACGCACCGTACGCCAAACCCCTCGTCCGCCCACAGGATGTTGCCGATACCCAATATCAAAAGCTGAGTCTTCTTCATTTCTTTCCCCTATTGTTACTACATCCGTAACAGCAGAACTCATGCCAGTGGCTGAAAATAAAGTTAATCAAATAAATTATTGGGTTACAAAATTTGCGAGTTATCCGACAATTTTGTTGTGGACATAGACTTTGCAGTTTAGGAGAGCTAACGTGTTGTCTTGACCTGTTTGTAATATAGCTGTTGCGTCTGGTGCAAATCCCAGGCGAACTGCAACTCCAGCCAGAATGCCACATCTGTGCCGAAATGCTGGGCCAGGCGTACAGCCGTATCAGCGGTAATAACACGCTTGCCACGCACCAATTCATTGACGCGCCGACGCGAAATGCCAATCGCCTCAGCCAAGGCTTCCTGCGATATCTTGCCCGGCCGCAGATAGCGGGTTTCGAGGAAATGCCCGGGTTGCACCGGAGTGCGCGGGGCAGCCCAAAAAAAACGCGGGTGTTTGCCCGCGTTTGACCTAACCTCAGGTGAGGTTTCCAAAGCACCCAAGGCGGGGCTTTGTGTCAACTCAACCTCCCGCCTACTTACGGAATGTGCGCTTACCGTCGATGATGGCGCTGATCATGGTCTGCCGCGACATGATGTCTTCACGGACCGCCGTATAGACATGCAGGATCACGAAACACACGATGCCCCAGGCAAACAGGTGATGCCAGGAATGCACACTCTGGCTTTGCCCGAACAGCGGGATCACCCAGCTGGTAAACAGCATGTTCGACCAGCTGCCCGCCTGCGCACCCTCGCCGTACAGCGCGAAGCCGGTCACGATCATGAAGGTGCCGCCCAGCGTGATGGCGAAGAACATGAACAAGTGGCCGAGCGGGTTATGGCCCACATATTTCTTCGGATACTTCTCGATGAACATGTACCAGCGCAACTCCTGCAGCAGCCCCGACCACCATTCCTTGTCCGTGACCGGCAGCATGAACAGCTGCCTCGCATGATGGTTGCCCGCAAACGCCCAGTACAGACGCACCAGCAATCCGATGGCAAAGACGTACCCAGCCGCAAAGTGCGCGAAGCGGATATATCCCATCAGGAAATTATCGCTCGCCTCGCCCGCCACACTCGGCAACGGGCTGGCGATGAACCAGCCGGTGATGGCCAGCGTCACGATGCTCAACACATTGATCCAGTGCCACGCGCGCACCGGGGCTTCGTAGACGTAGACCGTATTACCCGCAGCGGTCAACGCCGACTCATCGACTTCAGTTTTGACAGACATGACAGTCTCCTTTTGAGCGCGTTAGCGTACGGTGACCTTGCTCAGCTCCTGCCCGTCCGGCGACATCACATGCGTAGAGCATGCCAAGCAGGGGTCGAAACTGTGCAGGGTACGCAATATCTCCAGCGGTTGGTCTGCGTTTGCCATGGGTGTATTCATCAGTGAAGCCTCGAACGCACCAATTTGACCTTTTGGATCGCGCGGACTCCCGTTCCATGTGGTAGGCACTACACATTGGTAATTTTCGATTTTGCCGTCCTTAATGCGTATCCAATGCCCTAACATGCCGCGGGGTGCAGCTACCGTACCCACACCTTTAGCTTCTTTCGGCCACGTAGATGGATCCCACTTCTCAATATTGGCAGTAGAGCTATCACCCGATTTAAGATTGCCGATTAGTTGATTAAAGTCATCCAGCATCATTTCAGAAGCATATTGACTCTCAAGAGCGCGCGCTAACGTACGTCCAATGGTTGTTGGCAACAGTTGCTTCAAACTGTAATGAGTTTCGGGCATGCCTAACGCTTTCGGGATCGCGCTGTTGATTGCCTGTGCCGCATCGTCCACTTGCTGCTTGACACGCTGGCAGTATTTATTGCCCTTTAATGCATGTGCATAACCCAAGGTATAGCGTGCCAGCGGCCCTACTTCAACCGCATGTCCACGCCAGCGTGGCGATTTAATCCAAGAGTACTTGGCATTTTCATCGAGTTCTTTGATCGCGGTGCGCGTACCTTTTGTATTTTCACCCAATTGATAGTTAGCTTCAGTGACACCATCCCAAGGGTGTAGCCCTTTGCTTTCGTCTGGATATTTATACCAGCTATGATTGACGAACTCCTGAACTTGCTCTGGATCACGTGGATCAATCGGAAGGATTTCGTTCCAATTTCCGCCCAGAATTACGCCACCAGGCAACTGCCGCGTGCTGTTGTCATAAGGCACTTTCTCATAGCCGCCGTAATCAGCCACGTTTGTGGCCGACAAGCCTCCACCAAAAAGCCACCCTCCTTGTTTGTATATTGTGCCAATTGCCAAGACATCAGGAACATAGACGTTGTTATTGAACTCGATCATTTCCTTAATAAGAGATTCAATAAAATTCAGCCTCTCCATGTTGATAGGCGCTCCAGCTGCGCCTGTGCCATCTATGTTGATTGCACAAGGCACCCCACCAACTAAGTAGTTAGGGTGAGGATTCTTGCCGCCAAAAATAGTATGCACCTTTACCCATTCTTTCTGAAGATCAAGCGCTTCCAGATAGTGCGTCACCGCCATCAAATTTGCCTCGGGTGGCAATAAATAGGCTTTATTACCCCAATAACCATTCATAAATGGTCCGAGCTGGCCTGATTCGACGAACTTCTTCAATCGATTTTGAATATCGCGGAAGTAACCCGGCGACGATAACGGGTGAGCCGGAGAAACCATTTGTTGCAATTCACTAGTTCTTTTCGGATCGGCCTTTAACGCTGATAACACGTCAACCCAATCCAAAGCGTGGAGGTGATAGAAATGCACTGCATGGTCGTGGACTTGCAACGTTTTAGCCATCATCTCGCGGATCAGATGGGCATTCAATGGAATTTTGATATCTAGAGCGTCCTCCACGGCACGCACAGAAGCGAGTGCATGGCAACCTGTGCAAACACCACAAATTCGCTCGACAAATGCCCACGCATCACGCGGATCGCGGCCTTTAAGGATCACTTCCAGACCACGCCACATGGTGCCAGTGGAAACCGCGTTGGTAATTACGTTGTTGGCATTCAGATTGACCTCGACACGCATGTGTCCTTCGATGCGACACACAGGATCTACCACCACGCGCTTGCCGCTGTTGTCGAGCTTGTAGCCCTGAGTTTCATAAGCTGACATGATTATTTGCCTCCCTTGTTCTCTTCATTCTTCCCACTGCGCGCTTTAGTCAAAGCGCTGACTGCCGCATGTGCGACCACCGCTGCACCCGCGACAGCAGCCACCGTGCCACCGATTTTGTCGGCATTGGCTTCGACGCCGAACTGGTTGATGTTGGTGACGCGATTGTAGAAGCCGCCCTTGTCCCAGAAGCCATCCTCGGAACAGCCGATGCAACCGTGGCCGGATTGGATCGGAAACGATACCCCGCCGTTCCAGCGCGTGGTGGAGCAGGCATTGTAGGTGGTCGGGCCTTTGCAACCCATCTTGTACAAGCAGTACCCTTTTCTCGCAGCGTCGTCATCCCATTCCTCAACAAACTGCCCTGCATCGAAATTCGGGCGGCGATAGCATTTGTCGTGGATGCGCTGGCCGTAGAACATCTTCGGGCGCCCCTGGCGATCCAACTCGGGGATGCGGTCGAACGTCAGCATGTAGGTCACCACGGCCGTCATCACCTCGGCGATGGGCGGGCAACCCGGCACCTTGATGATGGGTTTGTCGGTGATGACTTTGTGCACCGGAGTGGCACGCGTCGGATTCGGCTTGGCTGCCTGCACGCAGCCCCAGGAAGCGCACGCGCCCCAGGAGATGATGGCCTTGGCGTCAGCCGCCGTCTCTTTCAGCACTTCCACGAACGGACGTCCGCCGTGAATGCAGAACATGCCGTCTTCATTCAGCGGCGGGTTGCCTTCCACCGCGAGGATGTAATTGCCTTTGTATTTCTCGCGGATGGTGGCAATGATCTCTTCCGCCTGATGTCCAGCTGCGGCCATCAGCGTGTCGTCATAGTCCAGCGAGAGCATGGACAGCACCACGTCTTTTGCCAGCGGGTGCGCCGAGCGGATGAACGATTCGGAACAACATGTGCATTCCAAGCCGTGCAGCCAGATCACAGGCGTGCGCGGTTTGGTTTCCATCGCCTCTGCGATCTTAGGCGCGAACGTCGGAGCCAAGCCCAACGATGCTGCAGTCAAACTGCAATATTTCAAAAAACTGCGGCGCGATATCCCTTGCCGCCGCATCACCTCATAAAATGTTTCTGTGGACATTTCTCTCTCCCTTGTCTGTCAGTACAGGCTCTCTCTGCACGATCAACCGTCCGCCCTGACGGAAAATCATCGTTACACAGGGCATAGATCAAGTTTCGTGCCACATACCATAGCGCCCGCCGATTCCTTATAAATCGGGGGTTACAGGCAGGCGCGACAAGAAAGACCACTATTTAAAAGAGTGACCGATTCAATCGGAATACAAATTTAAATGGAAGGGTGATGTCCGTATTTTTTATACGGCTAAACATTTGCGGGCGAACGTATCCAAAGAAAAATTAACGCCAATTTAACAATTTTCTCTGGCATCACAATGAATTGGCTGCTTTTTGTGTTGCTGTTTCCCTAAATAAATACTATATGTTGCCGCTAGAGTGTTCATGTACGGGAAGCTCGATTGTTTGCGGAGGTCGACGACTTGAAAGTTTGCCAATTTGACAGAAAGTCGAAAGCTTTTATTTACCAAACAGACGATTAATAACAATTTTCAGGGAGATGCCGCCAATGCCGAATTTCATCACATCAAGTATTGCCGTCAAAGTCCAGCTATCCGTCCAGTTCCTTCTGTTGATCGTGAGCATCGTGGCCGCGATCTCGTTTTACAACATTGAACGCAAAGCTCAGGAACGCGGTGCAGAGAGCAAGATCAGGGCGCTGGCGGACGGCGTGATCAACGGCGCGAACATGCTGATGCTGAACGGCATCATCAGCGATGTCGAGCAGCGCAAGCTGTTCATCACCAAGATGGGCTCCGGCGAAGACGTCAAGTCGCTGCGGATCATCCGCAACAAGCTGGTGCAAGAGCAGTTCGGGATGGGCCTGCCCGAAGAACAACCCACAGGCGACGAGGAGCGCAAAGCGCTGGACGACGGCCATGAAATTTTTGAACAACGCGGAGATGTGCTGCACGGGATCGTGCCCTACACCGAAAGCACGAATTTCAGGGGCACCAACTGCCTGATGTGCCACACCGTGCCGGTGGGTTATCACAGCGGCGCCTCCGTGGTCGACCTGGATATCTCCGCCAATAATGCCGAACTGCGGATGCTGGCGTGGATGTCAGTCGTCGTCATCCTCGCAGTGCAGGTGGTACTCTGGCTGTTGTTCAAATATATCCTGCACAAATTGGTATCCGTCCCGGCAGGCCAATTGCGGACCGCGATCATGGAGATCAGCAGCACCGGCGACTTTACCCGGCGCGTCAAGGTGAACAGCAACGACGAGATCGGCCAAACGGCCAGTTCATTCAACGACCTGATGGGCAATCTGCAAACCGCATTCCGCCAGGTGCACGATGACATCGCAAAAGTCTCCGATTCATCGCACTCGCTTTCGACAGCTTCGCAACAGGTGGCCACCGGCTCCAGCAGCCAGAGCGAAGCAACATCGTCGATGGCGGCAACGGTGGAACAAGTCACCGTCAGCATCGCACATGTGTCGGAAGGCGCCCGTGAAGCGCTGAAGATATCCCAAAGTTCCGGCCAGCTCTCCGAAAAGGGCGGCGAAATCATTCACAATGCAGCGGAGGAAATGCGCAAGATCGCCAATACCGTGCGCGAGACTTCCGTTTCGATCGCCAATCTGGGTGAACAATCGAACAAGATTTCTTCCATCGTGAAAGTCATCAAGGAAATCGCCGACCAAACCAATCTGCTGGCCCTGAATGCCGCCATCGAAGCAGCCCGTGCCGGCGAGCAAGGCCGCGGTTTTGCGGTGGTAGCAGACGAAGTGCGCAAACTGGCAGAACGCACCACCCAATCCACGCAGGAAGTCACACAGATGATCGCCACCATCCAGCAGGCTTCCAACGCCGCGGTGGCCGGCATGGACGCGACGGTGATGCAAGTCGACAGCGGTGTGGAACTCGCACAGCAGGCCGGCAACGCCATCAACCAGATCAAGACAGAATCCGGCCAGGTGATCCGCACGGTCAGCGACATCTCCGCCGCACTTGAAGAGCAAAGCCGCGCCAGCAGCGACATCGCGGCGCATATCGAGAAAGTGTCGCAGATGACGGAGCAGAACAGCGCTTCCGCCGACCAGACCGCCGCAGCCGCCGAACTGCTGGCGAAACTGGCGGACAACATGCAGGCGACGGTGAACCGCTTCAAGATCTGATCCGACAGATCAGTGACGCAAACAAGAAAGCCTCGCAGCGATGCGAGGCTTTTTCTTTTTCCGCGGCGTGGGATTCTCCAATTGCCAAAAGCACGACACAACCCGGCGGCGTTTGCTTAAGTATTACAGCGCAAGACAATCCCGCTACAATGTCCGAAATGTTTTGAATCCGGTACTGTCTTCCGGGCGCTGTCACCAAGTATTGCATCAACTGTCACAGGTTTTCACAAGCCAAGGAGATTTGATTGATTAATACAGACATCGCTGCACCCGCATACGTCAAACATTCAAAACTCAAGGCCTGGGTCGCCGAAGTCGCGGCCCTGACCGAACCCGGCCGCGTCGTCTGGTGCGACGGCTCACAAGAAGAATACGATCGCCTGTGCGCCGAGATGGTAGCCGCAGGCACCTTCGTCAGGCTCAACCCTGCCAAGCGCCCCAATTCCTTCCTGGCCTGTTCCGATCCTTCCGATGTGGCACGCGTGGAAGACCGCACCTTTATCTGTTCCGCACACAAGGACGATGCGGGCCCGACCAACAACTGGGAAGAACCGAAAGTGATGCGTACGAAGCTCACCGGCCTGTTCAAAGGATCGATGTGCGGCCGCACGATGTATGTGGTTCCCTTCAGCATGGGACCGCTGGGTTCGCCCATCGCGCATATCGGCATCGAGATCTCCGACTCGCCCTACGTGGTCGTCAACATGCGCATCATGACGCGCATGGGCAGGCAAGTGTTCGACGTGCTCGGCACGAACGGCGAATTCGTGCCCTGCCTGCACAGCGTGGGCGCGCCGCTGCAACCGGGACAGCAGGACAGCAAGTGGCCGTGCAATCCGACCACCAAGTACATCGTGCATTTTCCCGAGACGCGCGAGATCTGGTCATACGGCTCAGGCTATGGTGGCAATGCACTGCTCGGCAAGAAGTGCTTCGCCCTGCGCATCGCTTCCACCATGGCGCGTGACGAAGGCTGGCTGGCCGAACACATGCTCATCCTCGGCATCGAATCGCCCGCCGGCGACAAAAACTACGTCGCCGCGGCCTTCCCTTCTGCCTGCGGCAAAACCAACCTCGCCATGCTGATCCCGCCCAAGACGTTCAACGGCTGGAAGATCACCACCGTGGGCGACGACATCGCCTGGATCAAGCCCGGCAAGGGCGGCCAGTTTTACGCCATCAACCCCGAAGCCGGATTCTTCGGCGTGGCGCCGGGCACTTCCGAGAAGACCAATTTCAACGCGCTGCAGACTCTCAAGGAAAACATCATTTTCACCAACGTCGCGCTGACGGACGACGGCGACGTGTGGTGGGAAGGCATGACCAAGGAAGCCCCGGCCCACCTGATCGACTGGCAGGGCAAAGACTGGACACCCGCGGACGGTGCGAGTGGTCGCAAGGCAGCGCATGCCAATTCTCGCTTCACCGCGCCGGCGAACCAGTGCCCGTCCATCGATCCGAACTGGGAAGACCCGAACGGTGTGCCGATCTCCGCCTTCATCTTCGGCGGTCGCCGTGCCACCACGGTGCCGCTGGTGTACGAAGCGCTCAACTGGAATTTCGGCGTCTACATGGCCTCCACGCTCGGTTCCGAAACGACCGCCGCCGCGGTCGGAGAGCAGGGCATCGTGCGGCGCGACCCGTTCGCCATGTTGCCGTTCTGCGGCTACCACATGGGCGACTACTTCAATCACTGGTTGAAGATGGGACACGTGGTCGAGAACGCGCCCAAGATTTTCTGCGTCAACTGGTTCCGCCTGGACGAACAGGGGAAATTCATGTGGCCCGGTTTCGGCGACAACATGCGCGTGCTGAAATGGATAGTGGATCGCGTAAAGGATCGCGTTCCCGCGACCAAGACCGCACTTGGCTGGATGCCGCGTTTCGAGGATATCGACTGGACCGGAATCGAGATCAGCAAAGCCGAGTTCGACAAACTCAACCAGGTGGACGCGGACGAATGGAAACAGGAACTGGCCCTGCACAAGGAATGGTTCAGCAAAATGGGTGAAAAGTTGCCGAGCGAACTTTTGCAGAATTACGGTTTGTTCGAGCTGTCGCTGGTGGACTGACGGAATAACCCGTTCGCCCATCCGCTCTCCATCCCGTTCGTCCTGCACCCGCAAGGGGTAGGCCGTGGCTGTAAGGGGCATTCGCCCCAACAGCACACGCACAGCTTGTCGAAGGATTCAACGGCGCTCCGGTCATCCGGTGCAATGCGCTTCGCTTATTACGCCCTGTGAACTAACTGACCGCGCTAACAGTGACGATTGCCGGCCACACGATCAAGTATACGAATAAACCGGCGATGAACCACCGAAAGCACCACGCACAGGCTCTATTGGTTTTACTCATTTGATCACCTCATTCCTGAATTTGATCAAGCTGTAAGTGTGGGCAATGTCGAGATACCCACGATTGCATACTATGCGCAACAAGCGGCACAAACAATGGGGATTACTCTGTAGCAAGACAGAATCAAATGGCCTCCGGCATAACCAATGACCTGTCGCCAAAGCCGGTGGCTTACTGGGTGAGCCCATCACAGGGGCCGATAAAACTGTGAGCCGTCCGAAGCTGCTGAATTTCACTCCTTCCCCTTCTCAGGGGGAAGGTTGGGATGGGGGTACAAACGCTAACTGCGCGCATATTCAATTTCCCCCCTCCCTGACCGTCACCCTGCAGAAGAGGGAATGATGTTACTGAATTGCACGCCGCTCTTTATTCGCTCATTTATGACCATCTGAACAGTCAAACCTCCACAACCAACCCCGGATCGAATTCCAGATTCTCCGGCCTATCCGGATTCCGGCAGTAACCGCGCGGATTGCACACGACTCGCGTGCCGTGCAACACATAATCAAAGCTGTCATGCGTGTGGCCGTGTATCCACAGCGCGCTCGCCCCCAGCAATTCGTCCAGGTGAGATGCAAAGCACGCGGAAGTAAGACTGGCCTTGTATCGCTCGGCGACGGATCGCGCGCTGGGCAAGTGGTGTGTGATGACCACGGTCTTTCCGGGAAAGGGTTGCTGCAGTCTTGCCGTCAACCAGACGCGGGAGGTTTTATGCAGCTGCGCAGATCGAGCGGGGGTGAACACCCTGAAACGCTCGCGAATCAAACGGAAATCATTCAGGTACTTTTTACCCTCGGCCATCGCGCTCTTTTTCAATTCCTCGCCAAACAGATTGAAATCGGTCCACAGCGTGCTGCCCAGGAAACGTACACCCGCAATCACCACCTCATCGTTATCCAGCAAGTGCACACCCAACTCTCTCGCGCGAACACGCATCTGTTTCAGTGTCTCTATCCGCCCCAGCCGATAGAACTCGTGATTACCCGGCACATACAGGATCTCCTTGTCCGGCCAGATGTACCGTCCCCATTCAATTCCCTGCACATGATTCCCGATATCGCCGGCCAACACCACCACATCGCACTCGACGGGCTGCGGTTGATAGGCTGCGATCTCAATATGCAGATCGCTTAGGACGTGGATGCGCATACGCTCTCCATGCATGTCATTCTACGATTCACAACGGAACTGGTCGAAGCGTACGGCATAATCACTAAAGCCGTTTGCCGTTTGCCGTTTGCCGACCGAGATAATCACATCCAGGTTGTAATGCTCAATCTCACGCTCCACCTGACGCTTACCCTCCTGGCGAACTATTCGGAATTTCCGAATAGTTGACGCGGGCTCCAATTCCCCCTCGGAATATAAGTTGGAAATGTGCTCATTGATGTTCGGCACATTCTTATCAAACAGATCAGCCATCTGCTTCTGCGACAGCCAGACTGTTTCCCCTTCCAGTCGAACCTCGGTTGCAATCGAACCGTCCGCGGACTGATAAATGGCTATGGGTGTTTGAGGATCGGTATGGGATTGCATGGTCAGGACTCCTTGATCTAAGGATGACAGGCTGCCGCATGGTAGAGAACGTTCGTTCTGTTGTCAATCCGAAGATTCAAACGTGGATATTGAGCCGTGTGGGAGCGCCAACAATCAACTCCAAACCCACCCCACCGCAAAACTTTGACGCCCGCGCCCACTCTGCCATACTCGCCACGAGCCATATAAAATCCTGGCAAGGAGTTCAATAATGAAAAATATCTTTGCGGCGATAGTGCTGGTGTTACTGGCCGCTTGCCACAGCGCGCCCAAGCTGGAAGAGGATGCGCGCTATGTGAAGTTGGCGACGGTGGTGGACAGGCATGACTTTACCGACGTGGAGCGCAAGCAGGCGGCAGCGCACACGCCCTCCGACACCCACGGCAGCATCGGCATCGGTTTGGGCGTTGGCAGCGGGGGCGGTGGTGGATTCGGCTTTGGCTTCGGCGGGATCATGATGGGCATGGACGACCAACCCACCAGGCACGATGAACCGCCGCAGGTCGCCAAGGGCGCGAACCGTTACACCGTGCAACCGCTGCACAGCACGGAGCGCATCGAAGTGATGAGCTACGGGCAATACAAGGTAGGCGATTGCGTAAAAGTGCTGGCAGGACATCCCACCGAGTATCCGCGTTTCTTTGAACTCAAGCCGGGCGAGCACTGCTAAGTGATATCCCCTCTCCCGCAGGCGGGAGAGGGTTAGGGTTAGGGTGAGGGGCGTTGAGTTGAAAAACGTTTTGAGGCAGTGCACAGTCCCTCATCCCCACAGCCAGTCGCAAAACTCACAGGATCACCTCATGATTGAAAAACGCCTAGAAAACATCGAAACAAAGATCAGCTACCAGGAAGACCAGATCGACGAACTGAACAAAGCGGTCTATCAGCAACAACAAAAGCTGGACCAGCTAGAAGAGATTTGCAGGGCGCTCGCAAGGCACGTCCAGGCACTGGCTGAAGCGGGGAATGAAGGCAAGTCTCAAGCGAACGAAAGGCCGCCACATTACTAACAAGCAGTTCCCTCGCTGAAATCACCCCACGATCTATTGGCTGCTTATGCGCCTCCAGCTTGGAACTGTTACTTAACAGCCTGAAACAACAACACCTTTTGGCCGTTGATGAATCGCACTCTTAAGCGTATTATTCGAAACACTGTAAACAACTCCACAAGGAGATAAGTCATGTCCAACCTGACTGCCAATGATTTAAAAACAAAAGGCATCGCCGCCATTGAAGCGGTGCTGGCGGACCGGCCGGAAGCGATCGTCTCGGTTCGCGGCAAAGAGCGTTTCGTGGTGATGGAGATCGCGCAGTATCACCACCTGCGCGAATGCGAATTGGAAGCCGCATTGGCCGAAACCAAAACCGACATCGCCGCCGGCCGGTTTAACAAGGGCACCGCGGCAGCGCATGTGAAGCGGGTGAAAAAGACTGCCGCATGAGCAGGGATCTGACACTCGCGCAGCCTACCGTTGCCCCCTCGCCCGCAAGCGGGATAACCAGCGACTTGGCTGCGGTATTTTGCAGCCTAGTCGAATGGCTAGTTGTTTTACCTAGAGGGTTGGGGAGAGGGAAAGGTTATGGCAACTTCATAATCATATTTGGTTACTTGCCATGACCTTTCAGCTTATCTATACGGAGCAGTACGAAAAACGCGCAGCGCGTTTTCTAAAATGCCATCCCGAGCTGGAAAACCAATACCTCAAGACACTGCAACTGCTGGAGTTGAACCCGCACCATCCCTCTTTGCGCTTGCATGCCCTGAGCGGAAGGTTGCAGGGGCTGCACTCGGTATCCATCAACCTCTCTTACCGTATCACGCTTGAGCTGTTAATTAAGGACGAAGAGATCATTCCGATCAATGTGGGTGATCATGATGTGGTGTATTGATCACACAGCAACAAAAGCTGGACCAGTTGGAAGAGAGTTGCAGGGCGCTCGCGAGGCACGTTCAGGCGCCGGCTGAAGCGGGGAATGAGGGAAAGTCTGCGAACGAAAGGCCGCCACATTATTGACGTGCAGCACGCCGCTAGAGTCACCTCTCAATATTGCAGAAGCATTGGCGGAAAGTTTTATTCATTTGAATACTTCGCTAGTTCCCGTTCGAACAACTGCCTTGCGCCCGTTTTGATTCCCGAATCCATGAAACCCTCCTCTTCAAGCGACAACCAGAGCTTCAAACCAGATTCAATACCAAAATTATTTCGCTCAGGGTCAACACCATCAAGAAATGCATCGGGCTGCAGAGACATATCTTCCGGATACCATCTCTCTCCCCTAAGAGCCCAGATACCGTCGCCCCGCCAGCCAAGCAGAGTTTCACCCTGAATCAACTGTGCGATTTCCTTATTGGGCCGAGTAACTCCATGGATAAAAGCATGGCGCTTCCATGCAATTGCGATACAGGCGGTCACATAGCCACGCGCTTTCCAATAGCCTAATGGCCAGGAGTCACACAAGTAATAACGATAAATTGGCTTTTCACCAACATGGCCGATAGTTTCCTGCAATATAAGGAGCGATTCTGCATGCGGCCCATCTTTCTCAGCGGGAGAAACCAAGACGCCGTGTAGATTTCCCTCTCGATTATTCAATTCCAAATCATCCAAGAATTCCACAAAATTTTTCGGATATTTGTAGAACTCATGGTACGGATAAATCTGCTTCTCGGCACCATCGAGCCATTCGCGACGTACTGCAAACTTTTCACAGACATCGTCAAGCAGTGATTCATCGAGTTTGGCAAGTAGCGAAATATCATCCTGCACGTCCTTCAACGTCAAGCCATGGCCGATGAAGCGCGGTATCTGGTTGCGGTGTACGCCGTGACTTTCAAACAAACGGATGAAACGGGTAACGACGGTTTCGGGTTTTGTAGATTGCTTGCCGCGCAGCCAATTCCAGAATTTCCCGAGTTTTTCAAGGATATTCAGCCCGACTAACAGTTCTCCCAGCCCTGTCATTTAGTCACCTCGAATACCTATGCAGCAACACGGCACTACTTTTATTGGCGAAGGCAATTCAGCGGAACTATTCATCATTCACTTCTAGTTTCATAAATTCATTCTTCAGGTGCAAGAAAATAGATTGGCTTCAATGGCAATGCATCGCGTTTATCAAGAGCAACCTTATCCTGATACTCAATCCACAGATCGACCAATCGTTCCCGATTAATAAGCGTAATCCTTCTTCGCTCTTGATGCCTTGCAAGTTCATCAGCATCTTTAGTGAAGCCACCAGTCGTAACAAAAATACCTACGTCATCTTCATTAATCAAAGCGATGAACGAACGAAGTTCATCAACGCGAATCGAGTCTTTACGCCGTTTCACTTGGACTTTAATTCGCGGTAACTTGGTGCCTAGCGGGTCAGAATACGCAACAATATCAAGACCACTATCTTTCCCGGGCGGAGAAATCCAGTTCACGTGATATCCCATCGCCTCTAGTAGCGCAGCAACAAGATCCTGCAAGACATATGGGTCGATGTTCTCAAGAAAGGCAGATATCTCATTCCATGCCTGTTCCTCTGCCTCTTCAAAAGTGATTGTTGCACCACGTTCATCGGCAGGCTCCTCTGGCTCAACCTCAATAGGATTTGCTCGACGCCACTTCCAATAAAGCCGAGACGCTTCCCGATAAAATTCTTCCGGCTTAGGGAAAGTTTTTAACGCTTCTTTACCTGCCTCTGTGATTTCCCATGTCCCCTTTGTTTTAATCATCCACCCGGCTTTCACTGCATCGACAGTGGCAAACCGCAAAATCTTATCGAAACGCCGCCCACCGGTTTCGTATAAGCCTGCCTCGTGCTCTGTAAGCTGAGTTCGTCCTGCTACTACTTCAAGTGCATCCTTTGCGGGCAACCCCTCTGGTTGCTCACTCAACACCTTAAAAAGTGTTTGAAGTAGAAGCCCTGTTCGTTCTCTCGTTATCCCCTTGCCCATCTCAAATCCCCCGTTTAGTCGTGAGACCACTCCTCAGACAACCGCTCCGCCTGCTCCAGCACCAACTGAATTGCCGCCTCTTGCATATCCGGTGGGTACTTGTAACGGCGCAACGTGATCCGAACCAAATTACGCAGCCGGGCACGCACGCTGTCGCGCTTCTGCCAATCGACCGTCGTGCTGTTTCGCAGCTTGTCGGTTAACTCGTGCGCGATTTGTTTCAGGATATCGTCGCCCAATTCCCGCACTGCACTTTCGTTATCCGCCAGCGCATCATAAAACGCGAGTTCTGATTCGTTGAGACCGAGTTCATCGCCGCGCTTTGCCACCTCGCGAAACTCCTTCGCCATCGCAATCAATTCCTCAATCACCTGCGCGCTTTCGATAGCGCGGTTGCGGTAGCGGTTCAATGCTGCCAGCAGGCGGTCGCTGAATTTCTTCTCAAGCAGCACATTGGTCCGACAGCGCGACTTGATCTCGTCGTTTAACAGTTTTTGCAGCAGTTCCACGGCAAAATTGCGCTGCGGTAGTTGCCGCACCTCTTCGAGAAAACTATCAGATAGGATGCCGATATCCGGGCGATCCAACCCCGCCAGCTTGAAAATATCTTCCACACCTTCGGCCAGCACTGCATTGTCGAGTATCTGCTTGAGTACTGCGTTCTTATGCTCTTCCGCCAGTTTCTTGTCAGTCTCTGTCGCCTTAGCGATCACAGCCTTAATCGCCTGCAGGAAAGCGATCTCCTCGCGCAACTGAATTGCCTCATCCAGCGTACCGCACAGTGAAAATGCCTTAGTGATTTTCAGCACTACATCGAACCAGCGCTTCTTTCCATCCTCCAGCCCCAGCACAAAGTTTGCTGCAGGCAAGAGCAAAGCGGTCGCCTTGGTGCGATATGCAGCGTAGTCGAAGCCGTTCAACAACCCGTGCGCTACTTCCATGTATTCCTTCAGCTTGGCCAAAGCCTCGGCGGCGTCCAGTGTTGGCATGCCCTTGCCCCAGCTTTCGGTGTATATCTTTAAAGCTTTGCGCAGTTCGGCGGCGATGCCGATGTAATCCACCACCAGCCCTCCTTCCTTATCATGGAACACGCGATTCACCCGTGCAATCGCCTGCATCAAGTTGTGCTCACGCATCGGCTTGTCCACGTACATCGTGTGTAGGCACGGCACATCGAAGCCGGTAAGCCACATGTCGCGCACTATCACGAGTTTCAGTGGGTCTTTCGGGTTCTTGAAGCGCTTCTCCAACTGCTTCTTGGTTGTTGCGTTGTAGATGTGCGGGCGTAGCAATTCGACATCCGCCGCCGAGCCGGTCATCACTACCTTGATCGCCCCCTGCGCGGGATCGTCGCTGTGCCAGCCCGGCCGCAGCTTCACAATTTCCTTGTAAAGTTGCGCGCAAATCGTGCGACTCATGCACACGATCATGCCCTTACCTTCCATCGCCGCATTGCGCGCCTCGAAATGTTGCACGATGTCCGCCGCTACCTGCTCCAGCCGCGGTTCGGCACCCACCAGTTTTTCCAGCGCAGCCCACTTGGTCTTGGCGGCTTCGCGCGTCGCGGCGTCCTCCTCGTCCTCGAACACTTCGTCAACGTCATCGTTAAGCTGCTCGATCTGCGCCTGGTTGATGTCGAGTTTGGCGAGGCGGCTCTCGTAATAGATCGGCACGGTCGCACCGTCATCTACCGCATCCTGAATATCGTAGATGCTGACGTAATCACCGAACACCGCGCGCGTATCCTTGTCGTCGTTTTCCACCGGTGTGCCGGTGAAGCCGACGAAGGTCGCGTTTGGCAACGCATCGCGTAGGTGCTTAGCGAATCCGTATTTGTACTTTCCCGTCTTCTTATCCAACACCGCATTCAAACCGTACTGCGAACGGTGTGCTTCGTCGGCGATCACCACGATATTGGTACGTTCAGTCAGTTTAGGAAATACATCTTCGTTTTTACCCGGCGCAAACTTCTGCATCGTTGTAAAAATAATCCCACCTGATGGCCGCCCATTCAGCAGCATGCGCAACGCATCTCTATCTTCCGCTTGCTGCGGCATTTCCTTCAGCAGCGAACGCGCCCCGGTGAAAGTCTGGAATAACTGCCCATCCAGATCATTGCGGTCGGTCACAACAACAATCGTCGGGTTCTGCATTTCCTGCTGCTGCATCAGCTTACCAACGAAGCACACCATCGAAATACTCTTGCCCGAGCCTTGCGTATGCCACACGATGCCGCCTTTGCGCGAGCCGGGTTTGACTTCCTTGCCATAGGTCGCTCGCTCTAACTCAGCCTTATCAGGTAGCGGCCCCGTCGCAGCAATCACCGTCGCCCTCACCGCCTCGCGCACCGCGTGGAACTGGTGGTAGCCCGCGATCTTCTTGACGATGCCATCCTCGCCTTGTTCGTACAGGATGAAATAACGCAAGTAATCCAGCAACAGGTCGGGCGCAAAGAATCCGCGCACCACTTTCTCCAGTTCGAATTCCAGCAAGGGCTTGTCATTCTCGCTGCGCAGCGTGCGCCAAGGCATGTAGCGCTCGCGGTCTGCGGTAAGCGAACCCACGCGCGCCAGTAATCCATCCGAAATCACTAGCGCCTCGTTGAATACAAACAGGTCGGATATTTCCGCCTTATAGGTTTCCAATTGGTTGAACGCTGACCAGATATCCGCCTGCTCGGTAGCTGGGTTCTTCAATTCGATCACCGCGATGGGTAGGCCATTGATGAAGCACACCAGGTCCGGTCGGCGCGGCTGCCTGACACCCTGGATAGTGAACTGGTTCACCACCAGAAAGCGGTTGTTCGCGAGATCCTCAAAATCCATCAGCCGCACACGGTCGCCGCGCTTCACACCGTCGGTTTCCACCTCTACCGCAACGCCATCCAGCAACAACTCATGAAAACTGCGGTTACTCTTGAGCAATGAAGGCTCGTGCAGCTTGCCCAACCGATGCACCACCTCATCCAATACTGCCTCCGGTATCTCAGGGTTCAGGCGGCCCAACGCATCAAGCAAGCGCTCCGCCAACACCACCTGTCGGTAGTCTGCGCGCTCGGGCTTCGTGCCATCCGGCGCAATATCCGGTCCGTAGCAATACTCCCAACCAGAGTCCTGAAACCAAGTGAGGGCGAGTTGTTCCAGATGGTCTTCGCTAATCATTGCCACTTCCCTTATTGCTGGTATACGCCTGCTGCGGATGCGTCGGCACCGTTGGGAATGCCAAAGCCAGAAGGCCGCTATCCACCAAGGGCCTCAAAGTATTCTTTCGCAAAGCTTCCGGTTTGCGATTCACGAGTTCTGCCAACACCTGCTGCGTCAAATAAACATCCTCGCATAGCCTTGTAAGAATTCTTGTCATGTCTTCCGGCGCCAGTCGGGGTTTATTTCTAGCCTCCTCGGCTACGGACATTAGCTCCTGTCGTAGCGTATCCGGCAATAGCTCAATGTTATCTATCAAGGGCTTGTTAAGCCCTTTTACCAGTAGGTGTCCATCTTCATGGCGGGCAGAATTGGACTGCAAGCGGTCGCTACGTCCGGAGCTCTGGTCGTTATGTCCGGAGCTCGAATCTGACGGCAAATCCTGAGCTCCGGACATAAAGTTACCGTAACCAAACGCCTGATCCGGGGTTGGCAGATTTTGGCCCGGAAGGTGGTAAACCGTGCCTTTACCATGCCCGCTGGATACCAGAATTCCTGATTTAACAAGTCGTTGGAAAGCCAGCGTCAGGTCATGAGCATGTTCCGTGGAAATTTCCGCCATGCGCCGATGAGTAACGGTTTGCTCAGTCGCTGCCGCTGCAAGAATCAATTGCTCCAGATGTGGCAATCCGTCGAACAACTCGCCCAAGTTCTCCCGCAATTCACGAACCACCTCTTCCGGCAACAAACTCAACATCCTGAGCTCAAGCAGCGTTTGCTCCGAAGGCTGTTCTTTTTCCACCAACAATGGCGCACGCCAATGCTGGCTGTTCCATCCCTGGTATATCTTCGGAATCCCCGACCCAGCCTGCTCGCCGAGACCGATATAGCGGAACATCTGATGCAGCAAACGATTTCGGCAATCACTATCGCCGCCAGTAACGGCAATCTCCTGCGGCACCCGCATCAAACCCGGATTGCGGAAGCCGAACATATCCGGGCGTTTAACCACCAGAACCGATGCGCGTCCCGAGTAGTCCGCATGTACAAGCGTATTGACCAAGGCCTCACGCAGTGCCTGATGCACCGGCGTATCGTCCTTACGCAAATCACCTTCCAGCACAAATGGCACTTTCAAATCACTCGTCAGTTTCTTGATCACCCGACGGTAATAATCGAACAGATTGCCGGACCACGAGCCATCCAGCGTCAACCTATCCACCCATCGCGCCTCGGTCTTGGCCTCGGCACGCTCCTGATAGTCGAGCATATAGTTGGGGAACGCCTCTTGAATGGAGGGCAGACGGCCGAACATCAGCAAGCCGGCGCGGGTCAATCCACCTTGTCCCGTTTCACGATCCATCCGCCATGCCCCGATATTCCGCATAAAAGTTTGTGGGTCAGCCTGATTCCAGGGATGATCCGGTGAACGGGTTGCATAAAGATTGCGGTAGGCATTGAAACTATCTGCATCGATATCTTCGGAACCATAGTTTTGGAGAATCTCATTGTCGCGACTATCCTCCACCTGCTCTGCCAACATGCGACGAACGCTTTCCTCATCGCATTGATAATCGCCGCTGTTCTGCCTTTTGTAGGTGCCGGTCATCGGGTTGCCGCCAATGTATACCGGCCTGCACTTGCGGGGCGCTCTTGGCACATGAATGTGGATGACCGACCTGCCCTCCAGATCGATCACCTGAACATGCTGCTCTTTCAAAAGATTGGTACTGACCTTTTGAGGATTATTCAGATTATTCCAAAGCTCGTTGATGACCTTGCCGTGGTTTACGATGCCATGTGTATGGAAGCGCCCAGAACTTTCCTGCACACCGAGTAGCACATCACCGCCATAGCTATTCGCCAGTGCACTATAGGTTTCCCAGATATCCTTCGGTAGTTCACCCTTGCCATCTCGCCCAGCGGCCAGCTTGCATTCCACCTCGAAGCTTTCGCGGAGTGCCTCAATGTCTGCAGTGGATTTGATTTCAAGCATCAAGCGAATCCTCGATCATGCGCGCCACCCAGCTCGATGCCCGGGCCGTAGCAATATCCCCAGCCTGCGTCCGGAAACCAAGTAAGGGGGAGTTGTTCGAGGTGGTGCTCTGTGATCATTCGCTCATCCTACCCGTTAAAGGCTACGCGCTTTTCAATCACATCCACTACCAACTGCAAGAGCTTTTCTACATAACCGTGCTGCCCATCCGGATACCAAAGCGGGTGAATATTCAACGCAAGAAGATCAGAAGCCTTGTGCTGCCTCACTTGATCGTTCGCAGGCGCTGGCAGAATCGCATAGTGATTTGGTATTTGGTATGCATCTTCCTCTTTGGCTTTCTTAAAAAGCTCCAGCGTCCAGTCTTGGTCGAGACTGCAGCCTAGAAACAGCAGCGATTGAGAAATGTATATTTGCCGAAGCGCCTTCGGCAATGGTTTGTGGAAGTCGAAAGGATCACCGTAGGCTTCTTCGTATTGCGTTTTCGTGAGGATGTGCGTTGCATAATTTTCCGCATCGCCATGAAGCTTGAGCAAACAACGGTCACCACGGACTAGACGCTGAAAGAAATTGTGGTCTTGTGTACCATGCATATGTGCTTCGAAATTACCAGCCTTCTGTTCTTCATAGATTTTTTCAATTGCATCATCAAAATTTGTAGTTACGATGCAGCCTTTCGCGAATCGAGGCAATAACAACATTGGGCCAGCAAGCTTGAGTTTTTGTGCCCTATAGGTAGTGCGGATAAAATTTGACGTCTGCACGGCATCGTATTCGGCCAACACCTGCGCAGCCTCAAGGTAATTACCGGCAGAAATAAGTGTTTCAATTGCTGCGGCGTCGGCACCCGGCAGAAGGCTAAGTAACTGAAGCAATGCCTCGCCCCACAGCGGCATTCCAACTGGCTTTGACATGCCTGCGCCAATGAATGGTACTACTCGACCACGCTCCACGGCATCCAATAAGTCCTGAAAAGGTACAACCGAACCTGTATTACGGATAATGTCTATTGCTTCCTGATGTTTTGCCTGATTCGTATCGTTTTCCCAAGCTGTTCGTTCGTCATCGTATGCATCACGATCAACCCAATAGAGAGCCTTACTACGATCATACAAATAAAGTCCAACATCTTGCCTAGGACTCGGGATAACAAGCGGTTCTTCTCCATCGAAATAACCATTGAAGATTTGGTTAGCTTCGTACTCCTTATGAAGAAGTTCCAATGCCTGAGCAACCAAATGCTTCTGCTGTTTTTCTGTATCGCTCATGGCGCACCTGTAACCGGCACACTCAATTCTCCGGAGATGAGTTTGGGAAGAAGCACATCGCGCAAATTTTCAAGCGTAGCCGCCTCCTGTCCCGAATTCCAAATCATCTTTATCAGAGTGTGGGCTGTATTTGAAAATACATTAGCCAATTTTGAATCTGGCACAGCTATTTTGTGAATAATAAAATCTGGCCAGTGCCCTTTGTACTCAATGAATGACTGCTTACCCAACGTTGCGTAATACACCCATATCGTATCGCCCCCCTTGCCCACAAACGGCAAGACATTCTGAATTGCCGAAAATGGAAAGTTGATTAGGCGCATATAGCAAGTGTGATTGGCAAAAACGACAACTGGATTATCACTAGATGCCATTACACCTGGCTCGTCATTGTGGTATCCAATTATTCCGCTCTTACCCTGATCCAGCACCGGCACCTCGCCTGAGGGTTTAGCAGTTTTTTGTTCGTATTTTTTTCCAACTGGCAATCGCTCGATTAAATCGCCCACTGATCGAATGCACCAACCCTCCGGAATCTCGCCGAGTTCGGAATCCACGAGGAGGTCGGGGAAGAGGGCGAGGAGGTCGGGGGTGAGGCCAAGGCGTTGGCAGATGGATGCGGGCGGTTCGCCGTTCATCTTGGCGCGGACGGGATCAAAGTCCACGAACCACGACTTGAACATCGCCCGCGCGATGGCCTCCAGCGTTTCGTTCATGCGGTGGTTCAGTTCGATCTTGTCGTCGAGTGTACCGAGGATGTGGGCGATGGCGCGTTGTTGATCAATTGGAGGCAACAATACATAGAGGCCGCGTTGCGATGTGAGACTTACATACGGCGCCATATCGGTTTCGCCAGCCCGCGTAGCAAGCTGCTCTCGAAAATCCTGTGACCGCAAGTAAACGTAGAGAAACTTTCGATCGAGCACCTTGGGATTTAGCGCGCGCCAAAAGGTTGTTTGTGGGCTGCAAACAAAAGGTGGAGCGTCCATCGGAACAAGCGCTATCTTGCCAACCGTTCCCTTATGAGACAGCAAGACATCACCCGGTGCGCCAATACCTTTCGTAATCCGCTGTCTGGCTCGTTCATTAATTTTAGAGGCGGAGTCAAAAAACACCCTACCGTTGTCCATGTCAGCCGCGCGAATGAACGCTACACCTTGAGAAACGAACTCGTCTGGTCGCGGCCTGTACTCGCCATGATTTCCATCTTCAACCAGGAGAACTCCCTCGCGCTGAAGGTCAGCAACCTTTAGTCGTTGCCACTCACCCGCCATAACCCAACCTCGCCAGATTCTCGCGGATCGCCTGTTCCAGCCTGGCGCTCTCACTGAACTGTTCGTTCAGTTGCACGGTGAGGCGCGCCATCTTTTCCTCGAAGGGTTCGCCGTCCTGCACCTGTTCGGCTGCGCCGACGTAGCGGCCGGGGGTGAGGACGTAGTCGTGTTTGCGGATGTCATTGAGGTTGGCGGATTTGCAAAAGCCAGCTTCGTCCGCATAACCCTCGTTTCTTTTCCATGCATGGAAAGTGTCAGCGATCTTGCGGATGTCTTCGGGGGCGAAGTCGCGCAGCACGCGGTCTTTCATGTAACCGAGGCTGCGGGCATCTATGAACAGGGTGTGGTTCTTTCGGTCGCGGCAACCGCTGCGCGCAGTTTTGTTTCGGGTAAGAAACCAAATACAGGCTGGAATCTGGGTATTGGTAAATAGTTGCCCCGGCAGCGCGACCATGCATTCGACGAGGTCGGCTTCGATGATGGCCTTACGGATTTCCCCTTCGTTGTTGGTGTTGCTGCTCATCGAGCCGTTGGCGAGCAGTAGCGCCATGCTGCCGTTGGGCGCAAGGTGATAAATCATGTGTTGCAGCCAGGCGAAATTGGCGTTGCCTGCGGGCGGGATGCCGTATATCCAGCGCGGGTCGTCGTCCTTCACGCCGTCTTTCCATTCCTTCATGTTGAAGGGTGGGTTGGCCATGATGAAGTCGGCGCGCAGGTCGAGATGCAGATCGCGAGTGTACGTACTGGCATTCTCTTTGCCGAAATCGAAATCGATGCCGCGGATCGCCATATTCATGGAAGCAAGTTTCCATGTAGTGGGATTGGATTCCTGACCGTAGACGGAAAGGTTGCCGATACGTCCGCCGTGTTCCTCGACGAATTTTTCCGATGACACGAAAAAGCCGCCGGAACCGCAGCAGGGGTCGTAGACGCGGCCTTTGTATGGCTCCAGCATTTCGACGATGGTGGTGACGATGCTCTTGGGTGTGTAGTACTGCCCGCCTTTCTTGCCCTCGGCGATGGCGAACTGGCCGAGGAAGTATTCGTAAACGTGGCCTAGAATATCCTTGGCCTTTAGCGTGTTGTGGTTGAACGGTATCTTGGCAATCTCGTCAATAAGACCAGGAAGTGCAGAATCAATTTGTTTGCTCGCGTAGTTCTTGTCGAGCACGTTCTTGAGCTTTTCGTTTTCCTTTTCGACAGCGTCTAGCGCATCATCCAGCAAGCGACCGATGCCTTTGAATTTGTATTCGAAGGTCTTCCCATTCTTGACTTGCAGCACGGTGTCGTTGGCAACTTTGGCGTGATCCTTGATGAAATCCCAACGCGCTAGTGCAGGCACCCAAAAGACATTCTTTTCGGTGTAGTAGTCGCGCGCTTCGAGCTCTTGTTCCATCAGCTCGGCGCTGTCTGGGCCGAGGTAGTAGTCGTTCTTCGGGTCTTTAAACGCTGCCTGCAATTCCGCGCGGCGCTCCTTGAAGGCATCCGACACGTACTTAAGGAAAATGAGGCCAAGGACCACATGCTTGTACACAGCCGCATCAAGCATGGGGAGCAGCTTGTTAGCTGCTGTCCACAAATTTTTGTCGAGGCTATTAAGGAACTGTTGCTCTTCTTGTTTCATTGCCACCACTCTACTTTCCTTTTGATTCTTTAAGCGTATTCAGAAAAATATGGTCAGAATTACTTGTCTTTCCACGGCGCAAAACCGATGGGGCGTTTATTCGCGCGAGAGTGTAGCAGAGGCAGCTTGTTGATTGTGGTCACAAATTGTGACTACCTTTGGTATAGAAGCTCGATCAGTGGTTCCCAATGTGCGCCATCGCACAGGTGCCGCAATCCCTCCCCGCTAGAATCATCTCAAACCCCGGACACTTTCCGGCTCCCCACTCCCATGCACCATAAGCTACCCGACCAGAAAGGAGGCGCAGGATGATGACCACCAAGCACAAAGAGTATTGCAAGTCGGCCACCCGCGCCGGGCTGCACTATGTGACTGATGGCTTTGCCGGGATCAGTCGGCGCCGTTCCGGCAAGGGGTGGAGCTATTACGATGAGGACGGCGCGCGCATCGCCGAGATGATCACGCGCGAGCGGCTGAATGCGCTGGCGATACCGCCGGCGTGGATCAATGTGTGGATCTGCCCCGATCCGGATGGGCACATCCAGGTGACGGCGCGCGATGCACGCGGCCGCAAGCAGTATCGTTACCATGCTTCTTACCGTGCGGCGCGCGACCAATCCAAGTTTCGCCGCATGCTGGAATTCAGCGAGATTCTGCCTTTGCTGCGGGAACGGGTGGAACTGGATTTGCGTGCGGGCGACCTGACGCGGCGCCAGTTGCTTGCCACATTAGTGCGGCTGCTGGACAAGTCGCTGATCCGCGTGGGCAACGACGAATACGCGCGCGACAACCATTCCTACGGCCTGACGACGATGCGCAGCAAGCATGCGCTTGTGGAGGGGCCGCTGTTGCGCTTCAGCTTCCGCGGCAAGAGCGGGGTGGAGCATTCGGTGACGGTGGACGATCCGCGCATCGCCCGCATCGTGCAGCGCTGCCAGGATATGCACGGGCAGGAGATATTTCAGTATGTGGATGCAGCGGGCAAGCGCCGGGTGCTGGTGGCGGACGACGTGAACAACTATCTGCGCACAGCCAGCGGCCGCGACATCACGGCCAAGGATTTTCGGACTTGGGGCGGCACCATGGTGGCCGCGGTGAAATTGCGGGCGCTGGGGCCTGCCGGCAGCCGCACCGAGGCGGAACGCAACATCGTGCAGGCGCTGGATGCGGTGGCGGAGCGCCTGGGCAACACGCGCGCGGTGTGCCGCAAATATTATGTGCATCCGGCGCTGCTGGCCGCTTATCACTTGGGGCTAACAGCGCCGCTGGAGGCGGTTGCGGCTACGCGCAAGGAACGCCGTACTTCTTCCCCTGCCGCGCTGCGGCGCGACGAGGTGGTGGTGTTGCAGTTTTTGCATGAGTCGGGGGCGGGCAGGTGAATGTATTTGTATTGATATTGGGCAGGTTTTGCTTTGCCCAGACTACGAGGCATGTCTCCCTTCTCCCGCAAGCGGGAGAAGGACTTTGTTAGCTACTACCGTTGTCTTGGCGCACGAACGGAAGATATCCGACTTGCGCTAGACAAGACCAACCATGAAACTCATCGATCCCCGCACCGCGCACATCATCAAGAACCCCGTTGCCTTCGCGCTGCAGGTGCTGAAGGCGTTTCAGGTGAATCAGGGACTGCTGCTTGCGGGTGCCGTGGCTTATTACGCGCTGCTTTCCATCGTGCCGCTGCTGATCTTGATGGTGATCGTGCTGTCGCATGTGATCGACCAGAACGTGCTGCTGGCGACGATAGGCAAGGCGCTGGAATATGCGGTGCCGGGCGAGAGCCGTGCCGTGCTGGCGGAACTGAAGGCGCTGCTTGAGCACAGCAAGCTCATCGGCTGGGTGCTGTTCATCACGATGCTGTTTTTCAGTTCGCTCGGTTTCCGGGTGCTGGAAAGCTCGATCACGGTGATCTTTCTGCACCGCTTGCAGAAAAAGAAACGGCCCTTGCTGGTTTCTCTGCTGCTGCCTTTCGCCTACAATTTTTTTATCGGTGCGGCCCTGTTCGCGGGCACGTTCATCATGTTCTACCTGCTGGCATTGGGAGACGAGAATCTCGTTCTGCTGGGGCATAGCTGGTCGCTGGGCGGTGTCTCGCGCATGTTGATCGGCGGCGCCGGGATCGTCGCGGAGATCCTGCTCATTTCGGCGATCTACTATTTCATGCCGGTGGGCGGGCTGACCGCAAAGCACGCGCTGATCGGCGGCGTTACGGCGGGCCTGCTGTGGGAATTGATACGCCATATTCTGAGCTGGTATTTCGCGTCGTTGTCGCAAGTGAGCGTGGTCTACGGTTCGCTGACCACGGCCATCGTGGTGATGCTGAGCTTTGAGATAGGCGCCACGCTGCTGTTGCTGGGCGCGCAGGTGATCGCGGAATACGAAAACATCGTGCCGGACGCAGAAAAAACCGTTTCGATATGATGGTTATTGATTTCATTTGAATCAATCTGATACCCGGTCATACCGGTGCAATAGTGATAGGCCACAATCAAAAGGTATAGACCTTTTCCAGTCGGATACTAGGCAGATGCCTAGACCAGCAGGCATATGGACATGACACTGGCTTGGGCATATTTTGGCCGTGTCGGATTACCTGTATGCGCTGAAATATTTCAGCGTTTGTTGCCCCTCTTGATATTCGTGTTTTCGGATTGGAGGATATGATGAATCCCGTTCAAATTTTTATGATCACAGTCCTTATCGGATCGATCGTCATGATCGTGGGCGTCTTGTCATTCTGGAAATCAGGCCCCGATTCACTCCGTGATTACCTGATCTGGGGAACCGGTTTTCTGGTTGCCATGGGTCTGCAGATTTTGGCCCTCACCAAGGTCCTGGCCTGATAAACAGGCAATCAACAGAACCCGCCATACAAGCGAGTATGGCGGGTTTTGTTTTGGGGGCTGATACGCACATTCGCAAGTTTCAGTATCTGGCGTGCAGAAAAACATACCGAATCCGAAAAAAGAGAGCAGAAATTTACGGTTAGGCGTAATTTACAGACCTGCACCACCTTTCAAACACTACCGTACACCATAAACGAAGGAGAAAACCATGGCTAAAGACAGCGTTTATCGTATTACAGAGCTAGTTGGAACCAGCAAGAAGTCCTGGGAGGATGCCGCCGCGAACGCAGTCAGCGTCGCCTCGAAAACCCTGCGCGACTTGAGGGTGGCCGAAATCATCAAACTGGATATGGTCGTTGAAGACGGCAAGGTGGCGGCTTACCGGGCACGCGTGGCGTTGTCCTTTAAGTACGACCCAAATAAATAAGAGATGTGAGCAGGTCCGTTTGTAGATCCTCGCCGAGCCGGGAATTAGTTACCCACATTTTTTGTGGATAACTGGCCAGATAAGTGCGCTTCGGCAGTGCTAACTATAAACGGTGTATACGATTTTATTCGTCGTTCAATTTACGGGCATTTATCAGGCCTTGCAGTGACGGATTGCCAGTCCAAAAGAGAAATGACTTGGGATTTTCGCCCAAGTCATTTTTTTGATTAGCCTTTGCTGCTTGAACGGCCAACCATTGGCAATTTCAATGATGCAGCGCTTTATCCAGTGAATGGAACAGCTTCTCGGCGTCATGCTGCTGTAGCTGGTATTTGATCGTTGCACCCACCATCATCTTTGGGCAGGAATTGACCAGGTCCATCGCGATGGGATATTTGCCGGTGGCTATGGCTTCTTTCAGGTAATTGAATTTGCCATTGGCATCTTCAATGGAGAGCAAGAAGGCATGCCCCTCATCCGTTATGCTGATGCACTTGTTTCCCACATGGTTTGCCGCCTGGCAATGAAACCGTTTCTTTGACATTCATCCCTCCTCTGCTGCCGCACTCTTGGTGACCGTGCGGGAGTCTGCTCGCCGCACCCTCCAGTGTCAAACCGCTCCCTGCAGGTGCGGGATATCGGTTTCGTTTATTCTCTTTCACTTGGCATTTGATTCGATAGAAAACGGCGTTGCATTGTTCCTCTATCAAATGCAACGGCAAATATTTGTCCCTGAAACTGACGGAACGGTGGCAAATAGTTCACTCTTTTAGTCTGGATTCACAAATCACATCGTACCGGTCAGCAGCATAAGTACTGTAGTAGCCTGTTGAAACTAGAATAGAATTGCCACATAAAATATTATTAAATCCCCTCAGGAGAGTTCACTATGTCTCGAAAGCACCCGGTAATTGCCGTGACCGGTTCGTCCGGTACTCGCACCACTACGGTAAAACGTGCCTTTGAAAACCTATTTCGCCGTGAACAAAGACAGAACCACAACAATCCTCCTCCCAGTATCGAGCGGCGAGCTCTAGTCCGCACCGCCGTAAAAGGAATTCAAGCTGCGGTAATTGAAGGTGGCAGCCTGCACAGTCTGGATCGTGTGGCTTTTCGCACAGCTGCCGCAGAAGCGGCTAAGGCCGGCAACAACAGCTTCAGCCATTTTGGTCCGGAAGCCAACCACTTCGACAAGATTGAAGAAACCTTCAAGACCTATGGTGAAACTGGTATGTGCAAGCGCCGTTACTATGTGCATAGCGATGCAGAAGCCGAACGGCATAACAATCACTTTGGCCTGACTAACCTGAAGCCGGGTGATTTCACGCCGTGGGAAAACATCGAGGAAGATTCAGACCTGCTGTTTTATGAAGGACTGCATGGCCTGGTTAAAGACGACAAAGTCGACGTGGCCAAATATGTGGATCTGGGGATCGGCGTGGTGCCGGTGGTCAACCTGGAGTGGATCAAGAAGATACACCGCGATGCCGCAGAGCGCGGCTATTCCGCCGAAGCGACCGTGGACACCATCCTGCGCCGCATGCCAGACTACATCAAATACATCACCCCGCAGTTCTCGCGCACCCACATCAACTTTCAGCGTGTGGCCACCGTGGATACTTCTAATCCGTTCATCGCGCGTGACATCCCGACGCAGGACGAAAGCTTCGTGGTGATCCGTTTTCGCGATCCCAAGGGTGTGGACTTTCCCTATATGCTCAACATGATTCCCAACTCCTTCATGTCGCGCGCCAACACATTGGTCGTGCCGGGCGGCAAGATGAGCCACGCGATAGAAATCATCCTCCCGCCGATTTTGCACGACATGATCGAGAACAAGAGTAAGTAAAAGACGAACAAGGAAGTGGATGTACCAGTTGTACTGTTCCCGCGTTTGACGAGTGATATGGCGTTTCCGATACTGTTGTTTGATGCGGAGACCCTCATCAATTCCAGTATCAAAAGCAACAGCCACGAACGGGGCTTGAACTAACAGGAATAATCTCCATCTTAGCCATAGTTATTTTTGACATGGAGTTGGCTGACGAAATGGAAAAGATTCTGGAATACCTGAGCAAGCACGGAGAAGGTCTCGACACCGAAATATCTGCTGCAACCCGCATACCGCTAAACAGTTTGCATCTGCATCTAAATGAGCTCATGGCAAAGAAAGAAGTCATGACCTTCCACGCAACTCGATATGTGGATTGCATCAAATCCGAGGTAATGATCTGCCGACTGGCTAGGAAGGGGCCCGCAATTAAGCCGCTGAGAAAGTCAAAGTCGCATACGCTCAATTAGAAAACTGCGGAATATCTGGTGGACCAAAGGATTTTCTGCACGAAATACTGATGCAGATTTTGATGTCGGTCTTGATACCGCATGAATAGCGGGACCAATGAGAAGGACAGAAAAAAGGAGTTACACCTTCGTGTAACTCCTTGTTTTTGGTGGCCTCGCGGACTTGAACCGCGGACCAAAGGATTATGAGTCCTCTGCTGTAACAAACCGAGCTATCTGCGGAATTGCGTTTTGTGCAGCTTCAATTGCTGGCGAATTTCCAGTTGTTCTTTTCGTTTAACTACTTTGTCTCTGCGAGTCTCTGTCATTTTGATCTGTCTTGGCCATTCGACATTTTGAAATTTTTCGACTGTTATCAAGTGCGGGTCTATTGATTCAAGCACGTCAATTCCGTACTTTTCCCACACATACAAGCCTGCTCTTGATTGTGCCAACTCTGCGATTTGATTGGCTGTTTTTAATGCCGCCCGAACACTTCCTTCATTGATACGATCTCTTAAGTAATATTTGGCAACTTCTACAGCCACACGGGCTTGCTCTATTCCATTTTTATTTCTCTTGGAAGGAAGCAGGCATAGATTACTGATCCGGCTCTTCAAGCACAGTATCGGATGCAATATATTCAAGCGCCATTCACCACGTTCCACCGGAACCGCAAATTTTCTGATCTCACCTTCATCAACGCCCACGATGATGCCCAAGAAATCTATAAGCAGTTTGTTGCCTGCGCCACCTCTAAACACCAAGGTGGCAATATTTGGCGTGTTGTCGTCCAGAGTGGCCAATTTGATTTCACCACCGAGCAACTTGGAGATGGCAATTGCGTCATTTTTGCCGGCCAGGAAGTCGGCGTCCTGGGTTAAATACGGGGTATCGGTTTGGGGGATAGTAATGTCGTAGTGGTCAACCCAGAATGAAAGGGATTGTCCGCCTACAAGTACAATATTTCCGGGATTTTCAATTCTGGAAATTGCTTTGAACAGCAAATCCAAATCCGGCGGTGCAAACCAACCAATTAAATCCTGATCAGTGTCAGAACCGCCAGTAGTCATTCATCCGGCCACGCAACAATTTTAAATTCGGCAACCATGGATTTTGGGATCAAGCGCGCACCCTCAACGGCCTCGGAAAATGAAACCCTCTGATCTTTGACAGACCGCAACAAAGCTTTCTGCCTGATCGACTTTCCGGGCAGAGCTGCTTTATTTGATAGGAGTTGGCCTTTTAGGCTTGAATTCTTGCTCATAATGCATTGAAAGTTATATGAGTGCCGACACACTGTCAACATTGCAAGTTAGAAAAACAAAAAGCCTCGCATTGCTGCGAGACTTTCGTTTTGTTGGTGGGCCCTCGCGGACTTGAACCGCGGACCAAAGGATTATGAGTCCTCTGCTCTAACCAACTGAGCTAAGGGCCCGTAGACTTAACTTTCGCCGTCGAGGAAGCTCTTGAGTTTTTCCGAACGCGAAGGATGACGCAGTTTGCGCAGTGCCTTGGCTTCTATCTGGCGGATACGCTCGCGGGTGACGTCGAACTGTTTGCCGACTTCTTCCAGCGTGTGGTCGGTGTTCATTTCAATGCCGAAGCGCATGCGCAGTACTTTGGCTTCACGCGGGGTGAGGCTGTCCAGGATGTCCTTGGTGACGTTGCGCAGGCTGTCGTACACCGCGGCTTCGATGGGGGCCAGCGAGTTGGCGTCTTCGATGAAATCACCCAGATGCGAATCGTCGTCGTCGCCCACCGGGGTCTCCATGGAGATCGGCTCCTTGGCGATCTTGAGGATCTTGCGTATCTTGTCTTCCGGCATTTCCATCTTGATGGCCAGGGTGGCGGCATCCGCTTCCTGTCCGGTCTCTTGCAGAATCTGGCGCGAGATACGGTTCATCTTGTTGATGGTTTCGATCATGTGCACCGGGATGCGGATGGTGCGCGCCTGGTCGGCGATGGAACGCGTGATGGCCTGGCGAATCCACCATGTGGCATAGGTCGAGAATTTGTAACCGCGACGATATTCGAATTTGTCCACGGCCTTCATCAGGCCGATGTTGCCTTCCTGGATGAGGTCGAGGAACTGCAAACCGCGGTTGGTGTATTTCTTGGCGATGGAGATCACCAGGCGCAGGTTGGCCTCGATCATGTCGCGTTTGGCGCGGCGTGCCTTGGCTTCGCCGTTGGTCATCTGCTTGTTGATCTCTTTCAGATCAAGGATGGGAATACCGACGCGTTGTTGCAGGGCCAGCATCTTCTTTTGCTGGTCGATGATGGCTGCCTGGAAGCGCGACAGGGTTTCGCTATACGGCTTCCTGGATGCGATCTCTTGCTTGACCCAATCCAGATTGCCTTCGTTGAGCGGGAACACCTTGATGAAGTGAGTGCGCGGCATGTGCGATTTCGTCACGCACAGTTCCTGAATGCTGCGCTCACAGGCACGCACTTCTTCCACCAGCCCGCGCATGGTTTCGCACAAAGCGTCCACTTGCTTGGCCGAGAAGCGGAACTGCATCAATTCTTCGGAGATCTGCTGTTGCAATTTGTCGTATTGCTTGCTGCGGTAGCCGAATTTTTCGTAGGCTTTGCCCAGCTTGGTGAAGTGGTCGCTGATCGATGCGAAGCGTTCCAGCGCATCCGCCTTGAGTTGGGCCAGATTGGCGGCAGCGGCGGCTTCGCCGTCTTCTTCCGATTCCTCTTCCTCTTCTTCCGCCTCTTCTTCCTCTTCTTCCTCTTCGACAGTCTCGGGAACCATCGCTTCTTCCTGCGTGTCGATGAAGCCGTCGATCACTTCGTCGATGCGCAAGGTTTCCTGCGCGACCTTGTCGGCCAGCGCCAGGATCTCGGCGATCGTGGCCGGGCAGGCAGAGATGGCCATAATCATGTGCTTCAGCCCGTCTTCGATACGCTTGGCGATCTCGATCTCATCCTGACGGGTCAACAGATTGACCACGCCCATTTCGCGCATGTACATGCGCACGGGGTCGGTGGTACGGCCGAATTCGGAATCCACGGTAGAGATGGCGGCTTCAGCTTCTTCCGCCGCATCTTCGTCGGCAACAGCCGGGGCGGTCTCGTTCATCACCAGCGATTCGGTATCCGGTGCCACGTCACATACCGTGATGCCCATATCGTTGATCATGCTCACCACACCTTCCACCTGCTCGACTTCGAGCATCTCCGGCAAATGGTCGTTGATCTCGGCAAAAGTCAGATAGCCGCGTTCCTTGCCCAGCAGTATCAGCGCTTTCAGGCGCGTGCGGCGCGCCTCGATGTCCTGGGTTGGATCGACCATGGCCGCAGCGGCAACCGCTTTTTCTTTGGCTGTCTGTTTGATGCTGGCTGCGGTCGGTTTGGCAGGTGCGGGTTTTTTCTTTTGTTGCGGAGTCGCCATTTTGAGGATTCCCAAAGTTGATTCGTACTCGAAAAACACGGCACACGAAAAAGTGGTGCCGTCGAAAAGGGCGCGGATTATACCCGATTTCTCAAAACATTTCCGCGAGTTAGCTACAAAAAGCCGTGGTTCAGGACTCAGCAAATAGCGTGCCTGTTCGTTCAGCCCACTTGCGCCCTTAGTTGCTTGAGCTCTTCCTTGAGCTCGTCGTGGCGCACTCGTTCCAGCTCGTTCATGGCCAGCCCTTTGGCCTGCAGCATGGACATTTCCGTCTCGATGGCATCGCGCCGTATCTTGCGCATGATTCCCGTAAATTCGGCCAAAATATCGAAATCTTCACCCCAGTGGATGACCTCGCCCTGCGCGTTGGCAAACACCGGCCCATGCAATGTGCCCTGAAAATGCTGAATCATCGCCGCCGTGCTGGTTTCGTCAGCCGATTCGTTCAGCCAGTCGACCAATGCCGCGATCGCAGCACCTTCATTGCCCTCGCCGTGAAAATCGCGGGGTAGCTCGCGCGCCAATTCCGGTTTCATCACCAGACAACGCAACAGGATGCGCAAACCGGAAGGAGCTGCGCGTTTGGCCTTCTGCGGCGCCTGACGTTGCGGTGCAGCGATTGGTTTGATGACATACAGGGCTTCCAGTTCCGCCTGTGTCACTCCCGCCAATGCGGCCACTTCCTTGCGCAGCAGCAGTGCGGTGGTGGGGGCGGTGATGGCGGTGAGCAGGGGTTGGGCATTCTTGAGCAAGGCGCTGCGACCTTCCTGCGTGCGGAGGTCCACATCTGCAGTCAGCTCGCGCAACAGATACCCGGACAGCGGCAAAGAATTCTCCAACTCGTGCTCGAAGGCTTCAGTACCGAATTCGCGGATGTAGGTATCTGGATCGTGCTCTTCCGGCAGGAACAGGAAACCGATGCGCTTGCCGTCCACCAGTTGCGGCAGCGCATTTTCCAGGGCGCGCCACGCGGCTTTCTGGCCCGGTTTGTCACCATCGAAGCAAAACACGACCTGATCGCACAGGCGCAGCAGCTTTTGCACGTGGAACGGCGTGGTGGCCGTGCCCAGTGTGGCCACTGCATATTCCACGCCGTGCTGCGCTAGCGCCACCACGTCCATGTAACCCTCGACCACGATCACGCGCTGCTGGGCGCGGATGGATTTTTGCGCCTGGTACAGGCCGTAGAGTTCGTGGCCTTTCTCGAACAGCGGCGTCTCGGGCGAATTGAGGTATTTGGGCTCGCCCTTGTCCAGCACGCGCCCGCCGAAGCCGATGACCTGGCCGCGCACGTTGACGATGGGGAACATGATGCGGTCGCGGAAGCGATCATAGCGCTTGCCTTCTTCGCCCGCGATCACCAGCCCGGTCTCGACCAGGCTGGCATCCTGGTAATTGGGCACGGCGGTTTTCAGGTTCTGCCAGTCGTCCGGCGCATAGCCTATGCCGAAGCGCGCGGCGACTTCACCGGAGAGTCCGCGGCCCTTGAGGTATTCGATGGCGCGCGGGGTCTTCTTGAGTTGTTCGCGGTAATAGCGCGTGGCGGACTGCATCAGGTCGTACAGGTCGGGCGCGACCTTATGTTGCGGCACATTGGAAGCTTCCTGCGGCACGCTGACGCCGATGCTTTTGGCGAGATCTTCCACCGCTTCCACAAAACCCATGCCGGTGTGTTCCATGACGAAGCCGATAGCAGTGCCATGTGCGCCGCAGCCGAAGCAATGATAGAACTGCTTGGTCTGACTGACGGTGAAGGACGGGGATTTTTCGTTATGGAAGGGGCAGCAGGCGACGAAGTTGGCACCGGCTTTTTTGAGCGGCAGGTAGCGCTCTATCACGTCCACGATGTCCAGGCGATTGAGCAGATCCTGAATGAAGCTTTTTGGAATCACTCCGCCCTCGCCAGATTCTAATTAAGAAAACAGAATTCTATCGTGAAGCTTGAAAACCGTAGCGAGCGACCGGAGTGCAAGGCGCACGGAGCGCAGAAACCGGAATGTACTTCGGTACATGAGGATTTCGAGCACCGCGCAACGCCGCAATCTGGTCGCGCAGTAGGCTTTCGTTACTTGGTGAGCTGCGCTTTGATCAGGCCGGATACTTTGCCCATATCGGCACGTCCGGCCAGCTTGGGTTTGACTACACCCATCACTTTGCCCATATCTTGCGGTCCGGCTGCACCTGTTGCGTCGATGGCTTCTGCGATGGCGGCGATCACTTCGGCCTCGCTGAGCTGCTGCGGCATGTAAGTCTGCAGGATGGAGACTTCGAATTCCTCAACGTCCACCAGATCCTGGCGATTCGCCGCTTTGTACTGGCTGATTGAATCGCGGCGCTGTTTCAGCATCTTTTCGATGATGGCAATCACGTCCGCGTCGGTCAGCTCGATGCGCTCGTCCACCTCGCGTTGCTTCATGGCTGCAAGCAAAAGACGAATCGCCCCGAGACGCGCCGTTTCCTTGGCGCGCATCGCGGTTTTCATGTCTTCGGTGATTTGCTGCTTGAGACTCATATCAAGCTACCTTTCGCCAATGAGGCGAGGCAGATCAATACAGCTTCGGCGGGAGAGTTTGGCTGCGCAGACGCTTGTAGTGGCGCTTGACGGCAGCAGCCAATTTGCGTTTACGCTCTGCAGTGGGCTTCTCGTAGAATTCGCGGGCGCGCAATTCGGTCAGCAGACCGGTTTTTTCCACGGAACGCTTGAAGCGGCGCATCGCCACTTCGAACGGCTCATTCTCTTTAACACGTACTGTTGTCATGAACAAACTACCTTCTACCAAAAATTCGAGGGCGCGATTCTACAAAACAACGGCTTATTGCACAACCGATATTTTCCACCCTGCCCGGCAAAGGGATCGCTTGCCGCCTATCGCCCCTTGCGGCGTTTATTCAGCATAAACAGGAAATTGACGATTCCGAGCAGAATGATCAGGTAGAACAACAGGGTATGCAGCATGTGGGCATAGTTGTCGTTGTACAAGTGGTTCAGCCAGAAAGACCCGCCCTTTCCAAGTTCGAGGCCGCTATCCGGCACAAAAAATATCAGCACGCCGATGAAGGGCTGGATCCTCAACACATGGAAAATGGCGCGGTGAGTCACTTTGGTGACATCGTTCGGGGCAGAGACATGCAGACGCGATTTGATGTCCTGGTTGCCCGGATACAGATAGAACATGCCGACCACGAAGAGTCCGGATGCCGCAAAAATATGCGCTGCGTAGTACAGCACGAACACGGGACTGCTCAGATTGGCATGGATGATATAACCCCCGAGCCAAGTTGCCGCCAACAGGGCGAACGGCATCCAGTGCAAAACGTATACGTACTTGAACCAACCGAGCATACATCACCTTACCTTGGCCATCCGGCAACAACCGCGGCTTCTCCGGCCCGAATAGTACGGAGAACCTGCTGCTGCCAACCCAATCATGATTGGATTCCGTGCCTGACTGATGCCAAATTAACTGATATTGACGCGCCCGAACTTGCGCTTGCCAACTTGTGCAACAACAACGGCGCCTGCCTTGAGTTGCAGAGCTTTGTCGCTGATTTTTTCGCCGTCCAATTTGACCCCGCCCTGGTCGATCATGCGCAACGCCTCGGAGGTGCTGGCGACCAGCCCAGCCTGTTTGAGCATCTGGGCGATTCCGATATTCCCATCCGGGCTTACGACACTGATTTCAGGCATGTCATCCGGTAGCACGCCTTTCTGGAAGCGCGCCTCGAATTCAGCCAGTGCATCCTCGGCTGCCTTGAGCGTATGAAAGCGGGCGACGATCTCCTGCGCCAGCATCACTTTGATGTCGCGAGGGTTGCGGCCGTCGTTCACTTCTGCACGCCAATGCTCGATCTGCGCCAAACTGCGGAATGACAGCAGTTCGAGGTAGCGCCACATCAAGTCGTCGGAGATGGACATGAGTTTGCCGAACATCTCCTGCGGGGTATCGGTGACGCCGATATAGTTGCCCAGCGATTTCGACATCTTGTTGACGCCGTCCAGTCCTTCCAGCAACGGCATGGTAAGCACGCATTGCGCCGGCTGGCCGAAGTGCTTCTGCAGTTCGCGTCCCATGAGCAGGTTGAATTTCTGGTCGGTGCCGCCGAGTTCGATGTCTGCCTTGAGCGCGACGGAGTCATAGCCCTGAACCAGCGGGTAGATGAATTCGTGGATGGCGATGGGCTGGTTGGCTTTATAGCGCTTGGAGAAATCGTCGCGTTCCAGCATCTGCGCCACGGTATGGGTGGCGGCAAGGCGGATCAGGTCGACCGCGCTGAATTTGTCCATCCAGGTAGAGTTGAACACGACTTCGGTCCTGGCCGGATCCAGCACCTTGAACACCTGTTCTTTGTAACTTTGCGCATTGGCAAGCACCTGTTCGCGCGTCAGCGGCGGGCGGGTGGCATTTTTGCCGGTGGGGTCTCCGATCATGCCGGTGAAGTCACCGATCAGGAACAGCGCGTGATGCCCCAGATCCTGCAACTGGCGCATCTTGTTGAGCAGCACGGTGTGCCCGAGATGCAGATCGGGCGCGGTCGGGTCGAAGCCCGCCTTGATGCGTAGCGGTCGGCCCAGTTCGAGCTTTTTGACCAATTCGGATTCGAGCAGCAACTCTTCGCTGCCACGTTTGATTTGATTGAGGATTTCTTGTTGACTCATGTCGGAAGACCGCTTGTTTGTATCCAGCCCAATGTCCAAGCGGGTTTTGAGGGCTTGCCGCTTTCTGTTAAAGTGGCGCCCTAAAATTCAATTAAGTCTTGTTGTCTGCCGATAAAGCTTCACGGACATTCACAAGTACTGCCGCCTTGGGAGCCGCGAATGTTACCGCAAAATACTTTGTCACACGCACACAAAATGAAGCTTCGATGGTTCGTTATCTTGTCCAGCCTGCCTTTGCTCGGGGTCGTGACGGCTTTCGGCATCATGCCCCAGACAGATGTTTTATCCAGAGCGCAACAAACCGTAATCGAAGATATCTCCCTGCCGTTGACTGCCACCGTCGCCAGCAATTCGACCTCTTTCTGGCGCAACGAGCGCATCCAGCGCGGCGATACCGTCGCCGAGTTGCTGCGCCGCCTGAACGTGGAAGACCAGGCTGCCAGTGATTTTCTGCGCAAGAACAAGGCCGCCGAAGGACTGCGCCAACTGGCTGTGGGCAAGGAAGTTCAGGCGGAGACGGATGCCAATGGCGCGCTGCTCGCGCTGCGCTATCCCGGCAATGATGCCAGCCAGATAGTCATCGAAAAGGATGGCAATAGCTTCAAATCCCGCACCCTGCCAGCGCAGACCGAGAAACACGTGCAGATCCGCACCGGCGAGATCAAAACCAACCTGTTCGCCGCGACGGATGAAGCCGGGCTGCCCGACCCGGCAGCCAACCAATTGGTCGATATCTTCGGCGGCGATATCGATTTCCATCGCGATCTGCGCAAGGGCGACAAGTTCACGGTGATCTACGAGATGAACTACGTCAACGGCGAGCCGGTGCGCACGGGACGCATCCTTTCCGCCGAATTCGTCAATCACGGGCATGCTTTCCGGGCCGCCTATTTCCAGACCACCGAATTCACCGGCGACTATTTCTCGCCGGAAGGCAAGAGCATGCACAAAGCCTTCCTGCGTTCACCTCTTGAGTTCTCCCGCATCAGCTCGGGATTCAGCTTGTCGCGATTCCATCCGATACTGAACAAGTGGCGCTCGCATAAAGGTGTCGATTACGCAGCGCCTATGGGTGCCAAGGTCAAGGTCACCAGCGACGGTGTCGTCGCTTTCGTCGGCAAGCAAGGCGGTTACGGCAATGTGGTGATGATTGACCATCAGGGCCGCTTCTCCACGGTTTACGGCCACTTGTCGCGCTTCGCCGGCGGTCTGCACAAAGGCCAGCGCGTAGAGCAAGGCCAGATCATCGGCTATGTCGGCATGACCGGTCTGGCGACGGGGCCGCATTTGCATTACGAGTTCAAACTGAACGGCGTCCAGCGCGACCCCCTGAAAGTGGCGCTGCCGGACGGCAAACCTATCAGCGACGCGCAACGGACCGCCTTCAGCGACGCGACAAATCAACTGTTCGCAAAACTGGATACGTTCCACAATACCCATATCGCCAAGCTTGACTAAGTGAGCGCATCTCCCGACCTCTATATCGGCATCATGTCCGGCACCAGTCTGGACGGTATTGATGCCGCATTGGTCGATCTCTCGCAAACCGCACCCGTTCTTGTTGCCAGCCACTACCAGCCTTATGCAGATCCGCTTAAGGAGGCGTTGCTGGCCCTGCATCAAGTCTCGCACAACGAACTACATCAGTCGCAATTGATCGCCAACCGCCTGGCTCATGAATATGCCGATGCGGCGCAGATCCTGCTGAAGAAAGCAGGCGTGGCAGCCGGATCGGTGCAAGCGATCGGCTGCCACGGCCAGACTGTGCGCCATCGTCCGGAACACGGTTACAGCGTACAACTCAACAACGCAGCGCTTTTGGCGGAGTTGACCGGCATCCATGTAGTGGGTGATTTCCGCAGTCGCGACATTGCGGCAGGCGGGCAGGGCGCGCCGCTGGTACCTGCGTTTCACGACAAGGTGATGCGCCACCCGGACATCCACCGCGCGATTCTCAACATCGGCGGCATCGCCAATTTGACCGATTTGCCCCCCAATAGAACTACCATTGGATTCGACTCCGGACCTGGCAATCTTTTGATGGATGCATGGATATCCCGTCATCAAGGCAAACCCTACGACAAGGACGGCGCATGGGCGGCCAGCGGCAAGATCATCCCTGCATTGCTGCAAAAGTTGCTGGACGAACCATTCTTTGCCGCCGCCCCGCCCAAAAGTACCGGGCGTGATTTGTTCAACCTTGCATGGATGGGAAGATATCTGAACGGTGGCGAATCTCCTGCCGACGTGCAGGCAACCTTGCTCGCGCTCACCGGAGACAGCATTGCCGCTGCCATACAGCGATTCTGTGGTGGAGCGAAGGAAATCTATGTGTGCGGCGGCGGCGCCCACAACGAGGCGCTGCTCTCGCACTTGCGGCACGCGCTACCGCAATGCCATATTCAAAAAACCGAAGTATTGGGGATTGCCGCCGACTGGATGGAAGCCATCGCTTTCGCCTGGCTGGCACAGCAGGCTATGCACTTGCACCCTGCCAACCTGCCTGAAGTCACGGGAGCAAGACACCCATGCGTGTTGGGTGCGATTTATCCCGCATAAAACAAAACGGGGCGCTTCCGCGCCCCATTCCTGCAACAAAAACTACTGTAAAACTAAGCCGAGAAGGACGAACCACATCCACAGGTAGTCGTTGCGTTCGGGTTCTTGATGACGAACTGCGAACCTTCCAAACCTTCCGTGTAATCGATCTCTGCGCCAACCAAATACTGGAAGCTCATCGGGTCGATCAGCAACTGCACACCGTTCTTGCTCATGACGGTGTCATCCTCGTTGGCAACTTCGTCAAACGTGAAGCCGTACTGAAAGCCTGAACATCCGCCACCGCTCACGAACACGCGCAGCTTGAGTTCGGTATTGCCTTCCTCTTCGATCAGTTGTTTCACTTTGTTCGCCGCGTTATCCGTAAACAACAGCGGGTCTTGCATTTCGGTCATTGCATTCATATTGCCTCCTAACTGGTTTGATTATGACTCGGCCGAACCGAGTTTGAAAGCCACTACCCTGTCTTCCGCTTCCGCCAAGTGGATCAACCTACCTTCCACGATCGCGCCCAACTGTATCTCCAACGTTTTATAGTGTACATCACCTGTGACCTTTGCTTTGCTCTGTAGTTCCAGATATTCCGCCGCATTCACGGGGCCAACTATAGACCCGTTCACCACCAGATGGGTAACCTTGATCTCGCCTTCGACACGAGCATGTTCGCTCAACACCAGAGTGCTGGGTTTGCTCAGGTCGGCAACCACATTACCTTTGATCTCGCCATCCACCCGCAACCCCCCCGTAAAATGGACGTTGCCTTCGATCCTCGTCCCCGCGCCAACCAGGGAGTCGATACGATTCTGCGGTTTACTATTCCGGCTGCTGAACATGCTTGACTTCTCCATTCTACGACGGCAGGTCGACCGTCTGCTTGATTTTGGGTTCCTGTATTCCTTTTTCGAATACACGGACCTCCACACTATCGACCTTCATGCCCGGTGGCAACTTAAACCCCTTGTCCACACGCTGGTAATACTTGAAGCTCAATTGGTAAGCTGCTACATCGGATGGCGAGTCCTCCTGCGGGAATTGTAGCACCACTTTCCTGCCATCCTGCAGGCCGTTCACCACCAGTTGCATGCTTCCCTGAAACGCCTTTCCGCGCTGTTGAACGCTCTGTACCAGCAACATGCGGCAAAGATATTCGCCGGGCAAACTATCCGGCTCGATCTTCAAACGATGGACGGATAACTCAGCCTCGCGCGCGCCAGTCAGCGGCAAGTTCTGGAAGAACAGCAGATCTTCCTGCAGCCGCGCATTTTCATCGTGCAGGTTCTTTAGTTGCGTTGCGATACCCAAATTGGAAGCTTGATCGATTTGTCCCTGACGCTCATATGCCGCGATCTGATTGGCTTGCGAAGCATTTTCGCTTTCCAAGAAATGTACCCGTTCACGCAATTCGCTCAATTCTTTTTCCGACTGTCCGCGGTGAAAACCGGCCAATTCCAGACCCGAACCGTACGCCCACCAAATCACCAATCCGATCAACAAAACGAAAGGCACTGCAATCGCCCAGCGCACATACCACGGCACATGCGGGCGTACTGACAAACGCGGCGCAGAGATGCTGAACTTGCGGCGAAAGCTCCGTATCATCTTCATATCAGGGCAGCAGGGGCACCACATTCAGGCCTTCGGATTCCGGTAATCCGAACATGATATTCATGTTTTGCACTGCCTGCCCTGCCGCGCCCTTGACCAGATTGTCGATCACCGACAGCACCACGACCGTATCGCCGCCTTGCGGTCTGTGCACCGCGATACGGCACAGGTTGGAACCCCGCACCGAGCGCGTTTCGGGCATGCTGCCCGCTGGCAGCACATCGACGAATGCCTCGTTGGCATAGCGTTGTTCGAACAAGGCCTGCAGGTCTGCATCCTTCTTGACCCTTCCGTACAAGGTGGCATGGATGCCGCGTATCATTGGCGTCAGGTGAGGAATGAAAGTCAGTCCTACCGGCTTGCCGATTACGCTCCCCAGACCTTGCCTGATCTCGGGCAAATGCCGGTGTCCGGCCACGCCATATGCCTTGAAATTATCCGACGCTTCAGCGTACAAAGTGGGAATTTCTGCCTTGCGACCTGCTCCCGAAACTCCTGATTTGGCATCGGCGATCAGCGAGCCTTCCTCAATCAGCCCCGCTTCAAGCAAGGGGATAAAGCCCAGCTGCACCGCCGTCGGATAACAACCCGGATTAGCGACCAGCCGCGCCTGCTTGATCTTGGCCCGATTCACTTCCGGCAGTCCGTACACCGCCTCCGCCACCAGATCAGGACACGCATGAGTCATGCCGTACCATTTTTCCCACTCGGCGATGTCCTTGATACGGAAATCGGCGGCCAGATCGATGACTCTCACACCTGCATCCAGCAAGGCACGCGTCTGTTGCATCGCTATGCCGTTGGGCGTTGCGAAAAACACCACGTCGCACTGGTCGAGACGGGCCTGGTCGGGGTGCGTGAAAGGCAGGTCTACATAACCGCGCAAGCTGGGGAACATCTGGCTGACCGACGTGCCCGCCTCGGCGCGCGAAGTGATCACCCGCAACTCTGCCTGCGGGTGTCCCGCCAGCAGCCGCAACAACTCGACTCCGGTATAACCTGTTCCTCCTACGATTCCGATTTTCAACACGTTCACACCTCAAAAAATCAGCTGTAAATGATAAAGGAAAAAGCCGCCCAAAGGCGGCTTTTTCTGTCCTGCGACAATCCCAGAGGGGATTAACGCTTGGAGAATTGCTTCCTGCGGCGCGCCTTGCGCAGACCGACCTTTTTACGCTCAACTTCACGCGCATCGCGAGTGACCAGTCCGGCCTGGCTCAGAGTCGGCTTCAGCGTAGCGTCGTAGTCGATCAGCGCACGGGTGATGCCGTGGCGAACCGCACCAGCCTGGCCGGATTCGCCACCACCGGAAACGTTCACCATGATGTCGAACTTGCCAACCATATCGGTCAGTTCCAGCGGTTGACGCACTACCATGCGGCCTGTCTCGCGCGAGAAGAACGCATCGATAGGCTTGTCGTTGACGATGATTTCGCCCTTGCCTGGCTTGATGAACACACGTGCCACCGCGCTCTTGCGACGACCAGTTCCGTAGTTATAGGTTACGCTCATGTTTAAGCCTTCAACAGATCAATGGGTTTCGGTTGCTGCGCACTGTGCGGATGAGTCGCACCGCCGTAGACCTTGAGCTTGCTCAACATCGCATAGCCCAGAGGACCCTTCGGCAACATGCCGCGCACGGCCTTTTGCAGAACGCGCTGCGGATGGCGCTGTTGCAACTTGAGGAAGTTGGTTTCGTAGATACCGCCGGGATAGCCCGTGTGGCGATAGTACATCTTGTCCTGTGCCTTGTTGCCGGTCACGCGCAACTTGTCGGCATTGACGACCACGACGAAATCGCCGGTATCGACGTGCGGTGTGTAGATGGCCTTATGCTTGCCGCGCAAGCGGATAGCGATCTGGCTGGCCAAACGGCCCAGGATCTTGTCGGCGGCATCAACCAGCAACCAGTCATGCTGGACTTCGTGCGGCTTTGCGGAAAATGTTTTCATGGCATTTCCTAAAACTAAAAATGGATAACAGACTGCGAAGGGCGCGCATTCTATGCGAGACCACTCCCCCTGTCAAACCATTATCAAATACCCTGGACAGACGGCCCGGAAGGCCTTGTTTGCAATAAGCCGTCCAGCCAATCCTTCCACCGGCGATATTTTGCGGGGAGCCGGGAGGAAGACTGGCATACATCGATTTTTTGGGCGATTCGGCCGCCAGTGCCGGACAGACCGGCGGCAAGCTGTGCAGCCCCGCTCAGACTGGCCTCCGCCTGCAACAAACGATAGGAAACGCATGGCACGCACCGGGCGATTCCTTGTTGCAGACAGGGCAAGCCGGACAAGCCGCCTGAAAGATAGACCCGTTCAATTCCAAACTCTCTCTTGAAGTCTTCCAGTATCCGAGCGACGCGAAAGATGATGGCTTCCTGCAGCAACAGTGCGATGCGCTGCGGAGCCAGATGTTCGACCGGTTCCGAGAACATGAGGCCCAAATCGCTGCGGAAATACGGCGCTCCCAGCCCGCTCGGCTCCGCCAGGCAAAAGATGCCGTCGCTGGCCAGTTCTTCAACGTGACATTCCCCGACCGGATACGGTGCCAACGCTGCGGCGATGGAGTTGAGCGTTCCTTCGACGGCCAGATGCGCCAATTGCGTCCGTTCTTGCCAGACCAGAGTTTGCAGATAGCCATCCGGAGCGCTTCGCTGCTGCGGCAAATGGCAGGCCACAAATCCTCCCGTACCCAGATTCACCAGCGCTTCCGGCTCGCCGGTGGAGATGCTGGCAACCAGTGCCGCCGACTGATCGCCCACGCTTGCCTGCAGGAGCAAACCGTTCCGTAAACGGATATTCAGCGCAGTGGAAGGTTTGATCTGCGGCATGGCCTGCTGCGGAACATCGAACAATTCGCACAATGTCGGCGACCACTGCTGGTTATGAACGTCCATCAGCAAAGTACGTGCAGCCATTGAAACGTCAATGACATGCTGCTTTCCCTCCGTCCAGCGCCAGATCAGAAAAGTATCCAGCGTGCCAACCAACCAGTCACCGCTCAACAGACGCTCGCGCCATGTCGGATGCTCGCGCAACAGTACGCGCAGTTTGGGCGCCAGGTAATAAGGTGTCAGCGGCAAGCCGGT